>JAVZSA010000013.1:0-33842 GCA_038880255.1 Thermoplasmata archaeon | reverse complement strand
ACTGAAGAATCAACGAATGAGGAAAAAGGAGGGACATATAATCAATATGTTGCTGAAAATGTAATATACACTCTTCAAAGATCTGATTGGGAGATAATCCTATATATGGTTTTGATTGGTGTAGAGTTTTTATTTTTAGCTGTTTATATTCGTCCTGCTGTGCTACTATTCTATCCAATAGCATTGTTTTATATATTTCATAAGACAAATATATGGCAAACAGAAAAGAGATTTAAAATGGGAACAATTGTAATAGTCATTGTTTCATTAATCTTCATTATCTCCATTGCCTTTTATTCAATATCCTTATATAAAATAGCATCCATTATTATATACTCTTTTGTAAATGAAATAAGTTTCTGTTTTATAATAGTTTGGGCGGAATCAATTAGGAAATTTATTAAAAATGTAAGTATTCCTGAATTTTTCTTCAAATACACTCTTCAAAGATCTGATTGGAGGATAATTCTATATTTAGTTTTGATTGGTGTAGGGCTTTTATTTTTAGTTTTTTATTTTCCATTTGCTCCGCTATTTTATCCAATAATCATGTTTTATATATTTCATAAGACAAATATATGGCAAACAGAAAAGAGATTTAAAATGGGAACAATTGCAATAGGAATTTATTCATTAACCCTTTTTATCATTTCTCTAATAGCCTCAAATATAATAGAGTCAATTATTAAGGCCTTAGGCTTGTTTATTATGAATGAAATATTTTTCGTTATAATAATCTATGTGGCAAATGAAATTAGAAGAGGTAGATAAACATTATCAAAATAATATTATTTTTTTGTTAATTCTTCTTTAATATATGAAACCATTTTAATAGGATTTATTGTTTCTTTAATCAATTCCATATCATCCTTTTTTAATGTTTTTGTAATAATTAAAAAAATACTGAAAAATGCATAAATTAAAATTAACCATATTATAAGTGACCACCAGGTACGGGATGGAAAAATATTTAATGAATTAATATAAAAGAAAATTAAACCCGTTAAAATGGATGAAAATATTTGTTTTGGTAAACTTCTGTCCATAAATATTTTAATTGTTTTTCCCACTTTTATTCTAATTATTAAAAATATTATTATTGTGGAAATTAATGAAGCAAACGCAGCTCCCAAAATATCTAAACCAAACAAATTAAATCCAGAAATTCTTCTGGGGATTAACAAAAGGTCAAGAATTACAACTGTTGATGTATTTAATAAGCCTAAATACATTATATATTTAGGATTTCCTATAGCATTAAAATGATTGCTGTATGGCATATTTATACTATTAATATATATATTTATAGATAGTATTATTAATGTAAAATAAAAAGGAATAAGTAATGAAGTCCATAAATTCAAAACTTGTTTGGAGAAAATTATCATAAAGATTATGAGTGGTAAAGTAATTAAAGAAATATACTTTTCATACTGAAGAATTTTTTCTTTATATTCATAAATCTTATTATTTGAATGAAGAGATGAGAGTGTGGGCAATATCAAACTACCTAGGGATGAAGAAATTACACCTACATACGATACAATTTTCAATATGCTCCCATATGCACCCACATAATATGAACCAAAAAATGATTCGATTATTATTACGCTTATATTCGAGGATATACTCCCCATAATTATGGAAACTGAAATAGGTATTGCAAAAGTATAATATTTTTTAAAATCTTCAGCTTTTGGTCTTTTAAATCTCCAACCCCTAGCAAATGGTAAAAATGATAATAAATATACAGCATAAGAAAATGACCATATAAATGCCATTAAAAGTGAAAATTGATCAGGGCTTTCAAAATATTTTATAAAATAGATTGTAGAAATTATCAATAGACCATTCCTTACAACTGCCTCTATAAATGGTGGTACGCTTAAAACTGCGGCATAGGTTTTTGCATTAAATATTGATTGATAATATACAACAAAACTTTGAAAGAAATAATAAAATATTAATATATAAAAATCATATTTTTCATAAATAGTTCTAAAACCCCCATGGAGAAAAACCTCCCAAAATGTAATTGAAGATAATACTAGAACAACAAAAATTACTGCTAATATTAATTTTATAATAAAGTAAACAGTGATTGCCCTATCAAAGTCCATACCTTCAGATATTCTCTTAATATTTGCAGTGGAAAATCCGAAGTCCAAAACAAAGGAAAAAAGTCCTACAAATGAAAGAGAGAATGTTAATATACCATAAGCCTGAAGACCAGTGTATCTAAGAATAAATAATAAACCAACATATCCAATTATTCCTGTGATAACGTTTTGTGCAGTCAATAGTATTGATTTTCTACTCAGCATTTTTTACACTTTATTTGATATGTCAATCTAAATAAATAATTTTATCCAAAATGGTCATTAAAATAATTTTTTATATATTTTTTAGCATAAATTTTAAAGACAAATAATGTGAATAAATTATTAATAATTGAGTAATAAGGAAAAGTTTAATACTATTATTTTATTAAATTATTCAATAGAATTGAATTTTGTAAGTGATTCAAAATATGTGGATGGAAAAAATTAACCCCGTTGAAATCAAGTTAAGGAAAATTAGGTACGAAGAAATACCTAAAGCAATTAAAATTGCCTCTGAAACACTTACGGAAAATTACTCTATAGATCTATTTTATAACATTTATAATTCCTGGCCAGATGGATTTATTGTTGCAGAATATAGAGGAAATATTGTAGGATTCATCGCCTCATCCATGCTGTCCATTTATGAAGCTAGAATTCTTATGTTTTCTGTAATTAATGAATTACAGAATAGGGGAATAGGGAAATTACTCTTAAAAAAGTTTGAAGAAATTTGCAAGTATTATGGTATAAAGACAATTAGATTAGAAGTTAGAATAAGTAATAAAAATGCAATACTATTTTATGAAAAAAATGGTTTTATAATAATAAATATAATAAATAATTATTATAGCAATGGGGAAAGCGCATATATTATGTGGAAAGTACTTGAAACTTAGAATATTTGGACCTTACCTTCAACTATTTCATCCTTTAATTTTGTAATGGATTCAAGATGTGAGTCTGCTATTTCTCTGAATACATTTTCATATTTACTTATACTAACACCCTCTGCAGGTATTACCTGTATGCTAGCCACATGGGGTAAATCAATCTTATGACCAATTTGACTCACTATTCTCACATGAACTTCCTTAATGTCCCCTTGTGCCTCATTGTATATGTCATTTGCAATCCTAAAGGCGAGTATATTATATAGCTTACCTACATGTGTTACTGGATTTTTCCCTGCCGCTGCTTCCATGCTCATTGGCCTGTATGGTGTAATAAGACCATTAACTCTATTTCCCCTACCAACCGATCCATCATCACCATTTTCAAAGGATAGACCTGTTACAGTTAAATAGAATAGATTTTTTTCAGGGTTATCTGCAGTGTTAATAAATATTTTAACCTCTTTATCAGTAAATTTCCTCGAATAATCGAGCAATTTTTCCCTCAGCTCTTCTTTAATATTTAAATAATGCGATTTATCTGGGATGTATTTATCTACAAGTGCTTGTGCAATTGTAAGATCTATTTTATTTCCCCTTCTAACACCCATTACCTTTATATCTTCCCCAATTTCTTTATACCTATTGTGAAGTTCTCCGTTTAGGTATCTTTCAGTTTCATAGGTTAATTTTTCAGTTTCTGTAAGTGGAGCAAACCCTACCCCGAAGGATGTATCGTTGGCCAATAATTCTTTAGGATCATAAAGTTTACTGAGATCCTGTGAACCCTGACCTATCCTACAGTCTATAAGAACATCTTCCTCAACATTTAAATTTCTAAAATTTTTCTTTAAATATTCCTTTGCAGCTGATACTGCAATTGTTCGGTAAGGTATCCTTTCTTCACCCTTTTCTCCATTTACTTTTGTTGTTGCCCTACCAACCAAAAGGATGTAAACAGGTTCAAGCATCATACCTCCACCAAATCTAGGTTGTGCCTGACCACCAACTACCTGCGTTTCATCTGTATTATGGTGGAGTATCCTACCATAATGCTCAATGTAATATTTACTAAGTGCTCTACTAACAGATTCTGCAATACCATCCGCCACACTATCAGGATGACCTAGACCTTTTCTCTCTACAATTTCAATATTTCTATCCACAACAGCCAAACTTTTTAAATCCTCAACAACTATATTTCTAGCCATGATATATCACCATTTTGATAAAAAGACAGAAAAAAATTTAATTAATAAATTTTTTGTAATTTTTAATTACTATGAATAATATGGTAAATTTATAGCAAAAATATATATATTAGAGACACATATCTTATATATGTCAGACATAATATAAAAAAAGGTGTTTAAAATGTCGGATAATGAAGATATTCTTGAATCTGTGAGAATAACGATAAGAATATCAGGAGAAGCTTATAAAAAATTAGAGGAATTATTAAAAAGTGGCGAGTTTAAAAATATGTCTGAGGTAATTAGAGCAGCTATTCAAGAATTTATAAAATCAAGGTTTACTCCTCCTAACATTTCAAAAATTCCTGTAGAATTACCTAAAAATGTTATGGATAATATTGAAGTATTAATAGAAAGTGGTGATGCTGTAAATAAAGAGGATCTAATAAGGATGGCTGTTAGGGATTATGTTAGTAGAAGAATACAAGAAATTTTAAGAGAAAAATTAAAAGAAGAGGAAAAAATAAAATGAAAAATAATTTTTATATGAATAATAAAAACAATATTTGTGTTTTGGGGATAGGTGGAGCCGGAACAAACACAATAAATAGAATTTATAATTTTTCAGAATATAGGTTCTATACAATAGCAATTAACACAGATATGAGTCATTTGAACTCAATAAAGGCGAATAAAAAAATATTTTTGAATGTACAAAATGGTACAGGTGGTATACCGGAAATAGGTGCTTTAGCAGCCTTTAGAGCGAGAGATGATATAGTGAATAGTATTAAGGGATTTGGAACAATATTTATAATATCTGGCTTTGGGGGTGGTACAGGTACAGGGGCAACAATAGAAGTGACAAAAATGGCAATTGAAACTGGAGCACTTGTGATTAACATTGTTACAATACCATTTAAAGCCGAAGGTAGTAGATACAGAAGGGCTATTGAAAATATAAGAGAACTTGCAAAGATATCAAAGACACTCATTATTTTAGATAATAATAGACTTCTCAAAATTACCCCCAGATTTTTGCCAATTGAAAAGGCATTTGCGATTATGGATCAACTTATATTTTGGATAGTCACCTCATTTTATGAGATGTTGTTTAATTCTTCACAATTACATATTAGTTTTTCTGAGGTAAGGAATCTGTTAAATGAGGGTGGTTATTCCACAATACTTTATAATGAAGGTACTATAGATTCTATAGACGAAACAATAAAGGGTCTTATAGATAATTCGCTCATTGAAGTAAATCTTTCCAAGGCAACTTCTGCGATTGTTTTCATAATGAGTGGTGAAGATTTGAGTTTGGAAATCTTTATGAGAAGGATTATAGGAGGTATATCAAACCTTCTTGGTAAAAGTGAAAGTATTACACCAGGGATATTGATAGATAATTCCCTCGGAAATAAAATAAGGATACTTGTAATAATAACAAATGTTATAATACCCATTATTGAGCAAAAAGGATTTCAAAGGGAATTGTTAAGGGTATGATTGAATGAAAATAGGAATAGTGGGTGCAGGACCAGCAGGTCTATTTACCGCTAAAAATCTTATAAAAGATTTTGAATTAAAAGTATTTGAGGAGCATAATAGTATTGGTTTTCCACAACATTGTACAGGTTTGGTTACTGAGAAAGTGGTGGAAAAAATAGGAAATGATCTGGTATTGAATAAAATAAAAGGTGCAAAAATTTTTCATGGAAAAAATAGGATTATTGTAGAAAAAAAAGGAATAGCTGCATATGTAATTGATAGAAAAAAAATGGAAGAAAAATTATCTGCAGAAATTATAGAAAACATACTTTTTGGCGTAAGAGTAAAAAATTTAAAGGTGGATAAAAAAATAAAATTGGAAACAAATAATGGAGAATTCGATTTTGATATTCTAATAGGTGCGGACGGTCCAAGAAGCCTCGTAAGAAATTTTGTTATACAATCAAACATCCCATTTTTAAATGGTATTCAATATTTATTAGACAATAAAGATTTTGATAATGATTATGTGGAAATTTATCTTGATAGAAAATATTCTTCAGGATTTTTTGCTTGGACTGTACCAAGAAAAGATGATTTATTAGTTGGCCTTTCCACATACGATAATGCTCCAGTTCAACGAATAAATGCTCTTTTAAAAGATAAGTTTGGGAATAGAAATGTAAATGGAGTTATTGCTGGACAAATACCAATAGGGATATTAAAGAAGCATTCTAATGAAAATATCTTTTTAACAGGTGATGCAGCCCTTTTTGTAAAGGCAACATCCGGCGGTGGTCTTTATTATGGTTTAATGGGGAGTGAAATTCTTGCGAATTCCATCAAAAATGGATATTCTTATGAAGATGAATTATTACCTATAATAAAAGAATTAAAAGTTGATTATTTAATTCATAAAATATTTTCAAATTTAAGTGATGAAGAAATAGCAAGGTTAATGAAAATAATGAAGGATGAAAATATAATTGAAAAAATTAACAATTATGGTGATATTGATCATCCATCCATATTAGCTAAAAAACTAATGTTTGAGCCAAAATTTTTATTAGCCAAAATACTCCTTTTTAAAAAATTTTTTAATTCTATACTTTATTTATAAATATTTTATTTTCCATTAATGAAATTTTTATTTTATCCTTATGAGAGAGATAGGTTATTATTGAGTTGAACGGTACCCTATTTAGAAAATATTCCCAAAGATCTTTTATTTTTATTTCATTTAAAAGTGATGAATAGATGTTTTCAGCATAATTTGGTACAAGATTTAAAATATAATCTATTATATTTTCCATTGATTCAATATTTTTTTCTTTAACCACTGTTATATTTTTCATTAATCCTCCGTGGGAAAGCACATAGTAATCGACATGAATTTTTTCTACTTTTTCCATTGTTTTAAGAAATTCATCAGTATTCAAATGGAAAAGTAATGGATGTTTTTCTATAATACTTTCTGAATAAAGGCTATCAGCACAGAAAAATACATTATCTGGAGTTATAAAGCCTATCATTTCCCAGGAATGCCCAGGTAATTCAATTACGCGAAAAATATCTGGGAAATTTTGTTTTATTTCTGCATTTGTTTTTTCAGGAACAATTAATTTTGTCATCATAAACCTAGGTGGTAATGAACCAAACATTTGAGATGATATTAAATATGGATTTTTAATGAAAATACTTTCAGTTTTACTCGCATAAAATTCACTTATACCTTTTTTCTCAACAAAATAATTACCACCAACATGATCGGCATGTGAATGTGTATTAAGAACATTATTTATTTTTATACCCCTTTCATTTAAGTAATTGAAAACTTTCCTAATATTGTTTTCGTCAATGCCTGTATCAATGATTGTGGCATAATTATCCGTTATGTATATGCCAATAGAGGTGGCTCCTGGCATATAGTATGTGTTACCAGAAATATGTTCAATTTCCATACAGAAAAAAATGTATGGGTACAATAAAAACTTTATTAATGAATTAAATATAATAGAAAAATATGTTTGGGTATTTTGGAAAAATATTGGATATTGATTTAACCACAGGGAAGATTAGGGATATCGATGTTCCCGATGATGTTTATAGAAAATTCTTGGGTGGTTATGGCCTAGGTGTTTGGTATATCTATAAAAATATGGCACCATTTACAGATCCTTTAAGCCCTGGGAATTATCTTGGATTTTTGCCCGGTTTTCTTAATGGAACTGGAGTTCCGATGGCGGGAAGAATGATGGCGGCTTCTAAGTCACCTTTAACCGGTACTTGGGGTGACTCAAACGTTGGTGGATTTATAGGTCCTGAATTAAAACGAACTGGATATGATGCAATCTTTATCAAAGGAAAATCTAAGGACCCTGTTTATATTTTACTAGAAGAAAAAGTGGAAATACTTGATGCATCAAAGATATGGGGTAAGAGTGCGATAGATGCTGAAAATTTTTTAAGAGAAAAATATGAAGGTTCTCAAGTTTTAACAATTGGAGAACCTGGTGAAAGATTGTCCTTAATTTCAGCAATAATTACTGATAGAGGTAGGGCATTGGGTAGGTCTGGGCTTGGGGCAGTTATGGGTTCAAAAAAGTTAAAAGCAGTAGTGGCAAGGGGTAATAAAGATATTCCTATATATAATAAACAAAAATTGATGGAAATAAATAAAAATCTGCTTGAAAAAATGAATCCTAGGAAAAATAAGCATGCTGAAAGATGGCATAAATATGGTACTGTTGGTGGGAATGAATATTCACATTTGTCTGGGGATACTCCAATAAAAAATTGGAAAGGTATTGGAATAATTGATTTTGGTGAGGAAAAGGCAAAAGCAATAAGCGGTGAAGAAGTAATTAAAGATAATGAAAAAAGTTATGGTTGTGCATCCTGTCCGGTTGCTTGCGGTGCGATAATAAGAAAAAATACAAAGTATGGAGAAATACATGGTCATAGATTGGAATATGAAGGTGCAGGAATGTTTGGTGGTCTTCTTTTGAATGGTGATTTAGATTCCATAGAATATGCATTTGAACTTTCAAACAGGCATGGATATGATGTAATTTCTCTTGGTGCAGTAATAGGTTTTGCAATGGAATGTTATGAATTGGGCATCATCAAAAAAGAGGATCTTGGGTTTGAGTTAAAATGGGGAGACGGAGACGCGGTGATAAGAATGATAAAATTCTTATTAGAAAATAAAGGGATTGCAAAAATACTCAATCTTGGTGTTAAGAGAGCATCGGAGTTTCTTGATGTTCCTGAGGATATTTCAATACATGTTCATGGTCAGGAACTTCCAGCTCATGATCCTAAATATTTGCCAAGTCTTGCAACGACATATGCAGCAGATCCCACACCTGGAAGACATACAGCAGGTGGCTTAGGATTTTCCGAGGGAACAATTCCAACACCAGTCTTTCCACTTGATATAAAATTTGAAAAAATTGAAAAATACAAATATTCTGGGAAGGGTAAATGGCATGCAATAATAAGTAACCAGACTCAGGTAGAGAATTCCCTTGGCTTTTGTATATTTTCTGACACATTTTCGCCTTTACCATATGCAGAAATCATAAATGCTGTTACTGGATGGGATGTGGATTATAATGAGCTCCTTATTACAGGAGAGAGAATTCAACAATTAAGGCATCTTTTTAATTTAAGGGAAGGTCTTTCACCTTCAGAATTTAGATTACCAAAAAGGGCAATAGGAATACCGCCACAGGAGAAAGGGCCATTAGAAGGAGTAACACTTGATGTAGATACTCTAATTGGGGAATATTTTGATGCTATGGGTTGGGACAGAGAAACAGGTGTTCCAAATAAAGAGAGACTTTTAAAGCTAGATCTAAAAGAATTTATATTTTTTTAATTTTTTTTAAAAAAAGAAAAAAATTTTAAAATGAAATTCATTTAAGGTTTGGTGATATCTTGTTTCTTAGTGAAGAGCATCAATTGATACGTAATTTGGCAAGAAATTTTAGTGAAAAGCACATTGCTCCAATAAATAAAAAAATAGAAAATGAAACAATTCCAAAGGAACTCTATTCCGAACTTGGTAAAATTGGTTTTACAGGCGTAATAATTCCTCAGGAGTATGGAGGTGCAGGTTTTGATACCTTAAGTTATGTAATAATTTTAGAAGAATTGGCAAGGATTTCTCCATCCGTTTCGGTTGCAATGGATGTTCAAAATGGTCTTGTTGAATATCCGATATATAAGTGGGGTAATGAGGATCAAAAAAGAAAATATTTGCCAAAACTATGTTCAGGAAATTATATAGGTGCATATGCACTAACTGAACCACAGGCAGGATCGGATGCTGCAAATATTCAACTTAAAGCAGAAAAGGATGGGGATGAATATGTTTTGAATGGAAATAAATTTTTTATTACAAATGCAAATCATGCAAATATTTTCATAGTATTTGGAAGAACATCAAAAGGGCAAAAAAGACATGAAGGAATTACAGCATTTATCGTTGAAAAAGGATTATCTGGATTTAAAATAGGTGAAGATTATAAAAAATTAGGTGTGAGAGGATCCAGTACTGCAGAATTGTTATTTGAAGATGTTAGGGTACCAAAAGAAAATATTTTAGGAGAAATAGGTAAAGGATTTTATATAGCAATGAACACACTAAATATGGGTAGAATTGGGATTGGTGCTCAGGCTTTAGGAATAGCTCAAGCATCTTTGGAAAAAAGTATAGAATATATGAAACAGAGGGAGGCATTCGGTAAAAAAATAGGAGAATTTCAAGGTTTGCAATTTCAATTATCTGATATAGCAACAAGGGTGGAGGCTGCAAGATTACTCGTCTATGATGCAGCAATGAGGGCAGATTCAAATTTACCGTTGATAAAGGAAGCCAGTATGGCAAAATATTTCGCAAGTAAGGTTGCAATGGATGCGTCAAGATTTGCAGTTCAAGTACATGGTGGTTATGGTTTTATAGAGGATTTTGATGTGGAAAGATTTTATAGGGACGCAAAAATAACTGAGATATATGAAGGCACATCTGAAATTCAAAAATTGGTTATTGCTAGGGAAATATTGAAGTGATTAAAATGAGGAAAATTAGAATATTGATAGCAAAACCGGGTTTAGATGGTCATGACAGGGGAGCAAAGGTGTTGGCAAGGTCTTTAATGGATGAGGGATTTGAAGTTATATATACAGGCATACATCAAACAGCAGAAGATATTGTGAGAACCGCGATAGAAGAGGACGTTGATGTAATAGGGCTTAGTATATTATCTGGTGCACACATGTATCACTTTAGGCGAATAGTGGAATTGATGAAGGAAAAAGGACTGGATGATGTGCTCCTCATTGGAGGAGGAATAATTCCCGAGGATGATAAAAAAAGCCTAATGGAGATTGGAGTAAATGCAATATTCAACCCTGGAACAAGTATAAAGGAAATCTCTGAATTTATTTATAAGAATTTAAGGCGAAAAATATGAATTTTGAAGAATTGCTAAATGATAAGAAAGCACTTGCAAGAATAATAACAGAAATAGAGAATGATAATAATGAATTGGCAAGTGAGGCATTAAGGAAAATTAAAGGTGCAAGAATAATAGGAATTACAGGGGTATTTGGTTGTGGGAAATCCACATTAATTTCAAAAATTGCTCAAAAATTTGCATCAAATGGAGAGTACGTAGGAATATTAGGTATAGATCCATCCAGTCCACTTACAGGTGGTGCAGTTTTAGGAGATAGAATTAGAATGAGAGAGTTGAACAGATACGATAATGTTTTCATTAGAAGTATTTCTTCTGGTCGTAAACTTGGAGGTATTAGCTATCATACACCAGATATTGTAAATGTTCTTGATGCGGCTGGGTTTAACACAATATTGATTGAGACAGTAGGGTCTGGACAGGACGAAGTAGATATAATGCATATAGCAGATACTGTAATTGTGGTAATTGTTCCTTTACTTGGTGATGAGGTACAAGTAATAAAGGCAGGACAATTTGAAATAGGTGATATATTTATTGTTAACAAGGCAGATCAAGGTCCAGCCGATGAAAAAATTAAAGAAATGACATTGGTGTTAAAGGAAAGGAAGGATGGATGGACACCAAAAATTATAAAAAGTGTGGCCATAAAAAACCAGGGCATAGATGAAATTTTAAAAGCCATAATGGAGCATTGGCAATTTCTAAATAAAATAGGTAAAAAAAAGATAAAGGAAAGAATTTTGTATACAATAAAGCAGCATGCAATTAAAAGAATGGAAAGCATTATAGAAAATGAATCTGTTGAAAAATATGTTGAAAGTATAATGAATGGTAATGATATAAATAATGTAATAGATAGATTAATGGTAGAAATGGGGATGGATTATGGAAAAGGAAGAAATATTTAAGGAAAGACTAAAGGAATGGCAAGAAAAAGTTTTAAAAAATTCTCTTAAAGCAATGCCTGAGAGACAAATTTTTAAAACAATATCAGGAATAGAAATAAAGGGTCTTTATTCTCCTATTGACCTTGGTGAATTTGATTATTTTGAAAAGCTCGGGTTTCCTGGAGAATTTCCATTTACAAGGGGTATTCATCCCACAATGTATAGATCAAGATTGTGGACATTTAGAGAATTTTCTGGTTTTGGTGACGCCATCGAAACAAATAGAAGATTGAAGTATCTTCTTGAGCATGGTGAGACAGGTCTTAGCATAGCATTTGATTACCCTACTTTACTGGGCCTTGACGCAGATAATCCTTTATCAAAGGGAGAATTTGGAAAAGCAGGTGTAGCAATAAATACATTGGAAGACATGCAACTTATGTTTAAAGATATTCCTCTTAAAGATGTTTCCACATCAATGACAATAAATGGCCCAGCTGCAATAATATGGGCCTTTTATATACTAACGGGCGAATCCCAAGGTGCCAAATGGTGTGATTTAAGGGGAACAATACAGAATGATATATTGAAAGAATACATGGCACAAAAATCATTTATATTCCCTCCAGAACCGTCATTAAAACTTGTTATAGATACAATTGAATTCGGATACAAGTATTTACCTCTTTGGAATCCAATTAGTATAAGTGGCTATCATATAAGAGAAGCTGGAGCAACAGCTGTACAAGAGTTGGCATTCACCCTTTCAAACGGTCTTACGTATGTTGAAAAGGCAATTGAGCGTGGGCTTGATGTGGATGATTTTGCTCCAAGACTAAGTTTCTTTTTCGATTCACATATAGATTTTTTTGAAGAAATTGCTAAATTTAGAGCAGCAAGGAGAATTTGGGCAAAGGAAATGAAAAGAAGATTTAATCCTAAAAAGGAAAGATCTCTATGGCTTAGATTTCATACACAAACTGCAGGTGTAAGTTTGACAGCACAACAACCAGAAAACAATATAATCAGGACAACAATAGAAGCGATGGCTGCAGTTCTTGGTGGAACACAAAGTTTGCATACGAATAGTATGGACGAAGCCTGGGCTTTGCCAACAGAAAAGGCAGTTATGATAGCACTTAGGACTCAACAAATAATAGGTGAGGAATCAGGAATACCATATACAGTAGATCCATTGGCAGGTTCATATTATATAGAATGGTTGACAGATAAAATTGAGGAGGAGGTTTATAAATACTTTGACAAAATAGAAAACATAGGTGGTGTAATAAGGGGTATTAGGTCAGGGTTTTTCCAAAGAGAAATTGCAGAATCAGCTTATAAATATCAAAAAGAGATAGAGGAATTAAAAAGAATCATTGTTGGAGTTAATAAATACAAAATTAACGAGAAATTAGAAATTCCAATTCTCAAAGTCCCGGATGAATTGGAAGAAAGGCATATGTTAAGGCTCAGGACCTACAAGGAAAACAGGGATATGTTAAAGCTGGAAAATTCTCTCAATGCGCTTGAAAAAAATGCTGATGAAAAAAATTTAATGCCATATATTATTGAGGCAATAAGATCTAAAGCCACATTGGGTGAAATTGTGCAATCATTGAAAAATGTATGGGGTGAATTTATAGAACCGGTGATTTTTTAAATGCATCTTAAAAAAGGGTTAGTAGAAATATATACTGGAAATGGAAAGGGGAAAACGACTGCTGCAATCGGTCTTGCTGTGAGAGCGGCAGGATATGGATTGAATGTTTACATAATTCATTTTATGAAATCAAAGAGATACGGTGAGAAAAATATAATAAAAAATATTGACAACATAAAGGAAAAATTTTTAGGAAAACCATATTTTATTTCAAAGGATCCTTCAATAAAGGGAAAGGTAAAAAATGTTGTTATTTTTGAGCCTGGAAATCCACCAAAGGACTATGTGGAATTAATAAATAGTGGTTTAAAATTAGTAAATAGAATCATAAAATCGGGTAAATATGATCTTGTAATTCTAGATGAAATTATTACTGCAATGTATTTTGAGTTGGTGGATATTGAAAGTATAATTAAAATATTAGATGAAAAGCCTAAGAATGTGGAAATAGTCCTTACCGGTAGATATGCATCTAAGGAATTAATAGAAAGAGCGGACCTTGTTACCGAAATGGTAGAAATAAAACATCCATACAGGAATGGGGTTAAGGCAAGAAAGGGTATTGATTATTAGAAATTAATACAAAATTTTAATATATTGTATTTGTATTTAAAAATTGGTGATAGCATGAGGAAGATGACTGAAAAAAATTTAAATGAAGCATTTGCAGGGGAAAGCCAGGCACATATGAGATATTTAATTTTTGCTGATGTTGCTGAAAAGGCAGGGTATAACAATGTTGCAAGACTTTTCAGAGCAATTTCTTATGCAGAACAAGTTCATGCTACAAACCATTATAGAACACTTGGATTAATAAAGGATACTGAAAATAATCTACAAACCGCAATAGATGGAGAAACTTATGAAGTTGAAGAAATGTATCCTGTATTCAATAATGTGGCAAAATTCCAGGGTGAGAAGGGTGCAGAACAATCAACACATTCTGCATTAGAGGCTGAAAAAATACATGCTGAACTTTATAAGAAAGCGAAGGAAGCTGTAAAGGATAAAAAAGATATTAGCATTGGTGATATTTATATATGTAGTGTTTGTGGTTATACTACCACAGGAAAAGCTCCTGAAAAATGCCCAGTTTGTGGAGCTCCATCATCAGCATTTAGGAAGTTTTGATCAATATGGGAAAGAAAGGAAAAGAAATTGTGGAAATTAGCGTTCCAGAAATTATTAACGATTTGAATAGAGTATATGCAGATGAATGGCTATCTACTTATCTTTTCTGGTATTCTTCTAAAAATACACTGAATATACAGTTAAAGAATTTATGTGAACAAATTTATTCTAGAGAACTCAAGCATGCAGAACAACTTGCAAAGAGGATTAAAATATTAGGTGGAATAATAATTTACAATCCATCTGAGATGTTAAAAATAGGAAATTGCAAATATCCAGAGTCAATCAATTACAAAGATGATAAGGAAATGGTGGAATCTTTACTTTCTTACAAAAGATGTTTGATAGAGGTTTTCAACAGAATTATAAAGAAAACACATGGGAAAGATTTTATCACATATAATATAATTAATCAGATCATTATTGATGAAATTGAAGATGAAGAAAATTTAGAAAATATACTGGAGGTGAAAAAATGAAAAAATTTGGAGATGTAATAGTCTCTCCTGAAAAGGAGGGTAAAGAAAAGCATGTGCCAGTTATAGAAGCGCCAAAAAAGGTTAAGGCAGGGCAATGGTTTAATGTGACAGTGATAGTGGGAAAGGATGTACCGCATCCTAACCTTGTGGAACATCACATAAAGTGGATACAAATCTATGCGCAGGTAGAAGGAAGACCGTTTAATCCAGTTCATGTAGCTACCTTTGATTTTGGTCCTACATTTTCAGATCCCTCAGTTACATTTAAAATGAAGCTTGACAAAAAATCAACAATTTTTGCTCTTGCATACTGTAACGTGCATGGAGTATGGGAAAATTCAGTAGAAATCGAAGTAGAATAAATTTTTATTATTTTTTTTGATGAGAACATGCAAATAAAAGAGTTAATGGATTTAGCAATAAAGTCGGAAGAAGATTCCTATGAATTTTACAAAAAAGCAAGTGAAATTTCAAAATTTTCAAATGTGAAGGATTTACTCATAGAATTATCCAATGAAGAGCTTAAGCATAAACAAATTCTAATATCATTGATGGAAGGTAAGATTACTGTTGAGGAAAAATATCTTGACCTTAAACTTAGTGATCATCTTCCAAAAAAAGAGAAAATTGATGAGAATTCTACGTTGCAGGATGTTTTGCAGGTGGCCATGACAAGAGAAAAAAAAGAATATGAATTTTATAATTCTCTTAAGAATAAGGTTAAAGAAAATGAAGTGAAAAAAATTCTGGAATTTCTTTCAAATCAGGAACTAACACATAAGGCAAAACTTGAAAATCTTTACGATGAGCTTATTTACAAGGAGTTTTAAATGTTGAAGGAAATAGAGATAAGGAGAAGTGCAAAATCCTTTTCAGAAAGACCAGTGGAAGAAGAAAAATTGTTTGAAATATTAAAGGCAGGGCAATGGGCCCCATCATGCTTTAACAATCAACCCTGGCATTTCATAGTTTTAAAGGGAGATGAAACCAAAAAAATACATGAGGGTTTGAACAGAGGCAACTCATGGGCTAAAAGTGCAAGATTAATAATTGCAGTAGTATCAAAAAAGGATATGGATTGTATAAGTGATGGAAGAGAATATTACTTATTCAGTTGCGGTCTTGCGGTTGAAAATATGTTACTTGAAAGTTACCATCAGGGGCTTGTGGCACATTCAATATTAGGTTTTAATGAAAAATATGTAAAGAATGCACTTTTAATTCCGGAAGAATATAGAATAATAGTTCTTATAATTATTGGATATCCAGGTGAATCTGAAGATAATAGGGTAAGATTAAGAAAGGACTTGAATGAGATTGTACATTATGGGCGGTGGTAAAATGTTAAAAGAAGGAGATGATGTAAAATTTTTGGATGAATTTTTTCCTGAGTTTAAAAATAAATGGCTTATATTATATTTTTATCCAAAGGATTTTACGTCGGGATGTACAAGGGAGGCAATAAGTTTTAGGGATAGTTATTCTGACTTGAAAAAATTTGGAGTAGAAATAATAGGCGTAAGTAGGGATGATAAGGAAATGCATAAGAAATTTAAAGAGAAATATTCACTTCCCTTTGAACTATTTGATGACACTGATATGATACTTATAAGGAAATTTGGTGTTGAAAATAACAACAGAGCAAGAAGAACAACATTTATAATAAATCCGGAAAGAAAAATAGTAAAAGTGTGGGGGAGGGTAAAAGTGGAAAATCATGTTGAAGAAATTATAAATTCTTTAAAGGAGGTAATAAAATGAGTGCGAAATACCAATGTTCTGTTTGTGGTTATATTTATGATCCAGAATTGGGAGAGCCTGATAGGGGAATAAAACCTGGAACACCATTTGAAGATTTGCCCAGTGATTATACCTGCCCAGTTTGTGGTGCACCTAAGGATGCTTTTGTGAGACTATGAAAATTGATGATTTTACAGTTAGGATTGGAGGCCAGGCAGGGGATGGATCCCTTGCCACAGGCGAAATACTATCAAGATATTTCAGGAGAGTAGGTCTATTTGTTGCCACTGATAAGGACTTCCCATCTAGAATTAGGGGAGGTCATACTAGCTATGCAATAAGAGGCGCATTGAAACAAATATATTCAATTAGTGATAAAATTGATCTTTTACTTGCCTTTGATGAAGAGTCCATAGTATTGCACAAGGATGAAATTGAAAAAAATGGAACAATAATATACGATAATAGTAGAAAAGATCTGGAAATTAATGGTAATGAAATAAACGTAATTAAAATACCCTTGGCAAACATTTCAAGGAAAGAAATTGGAATTGAAATTATAAAAAATAGTATGGCTTTGGGCGTTATTTCATATCTTTTTGATTTTGATTATGAATTAATGAAACAAACAATACGTGATTCTTACAAAACTAAAAGTGAAAAAATAATTGAGCAAAATATAAAAGCCTTTGATCTAGGAGTTGAAAATTCAAAAATTTTTCAAAGGATTAAGGGGTATTCAATTAGAAAAAATAGGTCTGAAGATGATACATTGCTTATGATGGGGAATGAGGCTATTGGCCTAGGTGCATTAGCTGCTGGCTGTAGGTTCATAGCAGCATATCCAATCACACCTGCAAGTGATGTTTTGGAATTTCTTGCAAAATATCTACCTGATAGAGGCGGTGTAGCAATTCAAGCCGAATCTGAAATTGCTGCTGTTAACATGGCAGTGGGTGCAGCCTATGCTGGTGTAAGATCTATGGCAGTAACCTCTGGCCCAGGCTTTGATCTGAAGACAGAGGGTATTGGTTTGGCCAGTATGATAGAACAACCTGTGGTTATAGTCGATGCGCAGAGAGCAGGACCGAGTACGGGTATGCCAACTAAAACTGAGCAAAGTGATATTAATCATGCAGTTTATGGTGGCCATGGTGATAAAGCTAGAGCGGTGATTGCCCCAGGAAATGTTGAAGAATCTTTTTATTTTACATTTTACGCATTTAATATTGCTGAAAAATATCAATTACCAGTAATAATTTTAAGTGATGAATTAATAAGCTGGAACAAGCAGGTAGTAAAAAGATTTTCTATAAATAACTTAAAGATTGAAAGAGGTAAATTAAATTTTAATCCCAAACCAGATGGAAGAGAATTTCAAAGATATGCTTTCGAAGAGGATGGAATTTCTTATAGAACAATTCCAGGTTTGGAAAACGGTATTCATCTTGAGACCGGCGATGAGCATGATGTTTATGGTCATATAACAGAAAATGTGACAATTAGAACAAAAATGATGGATAAGAGGATGAAAAAATTGGAAATTATGAAAGCGGATCTATTTCCATCAATTGTTGAAGGAGAAGGTGATGTGGCAATTCTAGGTATGGGATCAACAATGGGTCCTATTTTAGAAGCGATGGAAAGGTTACCAAAAAAGATAAAATTCATAAGAATTAGAACATTATTTCCATTTCTTGATGATGTGAAAAAACATTTGGAGAATGTAGATATTGCATTTGTGGTGGAACAAAATTATTTGGGTCAACTGGAGGATTTAATAAAGCTTAATACAGGTTTTAGAAACACAATAGGTATAAGGAAGTATGATGGTAGATCTTTCAAACCTGGGATCATAGAGAGGAGGATAAGGGAGGTGATGAAATGGTAGAATTATCATTGTATGATAGGGATACCCCCACATGGTGCCCAGGATGTGGTGATTTTGGTGTTCTCAACGCTTTAAAGAGAGCAGCAGCAAATCTAAAACTTGATCCTTCAAGAACTGTACTTGTAACTGGTATTGGTTGCTCAAGCAAAATAAACAGTTATTTCTATTCCTATGGCATACATACAATACATGGGAGGGCAGCAGCTGTAGCCACCGGTATAAAGCTATCAAATCCAAATTTGGAGGTAATAATAGCTGGTGGTGACGGTGATGCCTATGCAATTGGTACGGAACACCTAATTCATTTGGCAAGGAGAAATATTGATATGGCTTATATAGTTATGAACAATCAGATATATAGTTTAACCAAAGGTCAAGTTTCACCAACAAGTGATGAGGGTTTTGTTACAATTACCACCCCCTACGGTTCAGTTGAAAGGCCCATAAATGGTCCTTTAATTGCACTTGCTGCAGGTGCCACATTTGTGGCAAGAGGTTTTGTTCTTGACATTAATGGTTTAACTTATATAATTCAGGAAGCAATAAAACATAAGGGTTTTGCTCTTGTGGATGTCCTTTCCCCCTGTGTTACATGGAATAAAGTAAATACTTACGATTGGTACAAACAAAATTCATTCCAAATAAAGGATCATGATCCATCAGATAAAGTAAAAGCCTTTGAGTTGCTGGAAAATGAAAAACTGGCACTTGGTATAATATACAGAAAAGAGGAAAAAACATATGAAGAAAAATTATATAGAAAATACATACATTCACCATTTGATAAACTAACGGTAGATACATCAATAGAAAATATATATGATGAATTTAGGTGATGAAATGATAGTAGGCGGTCACATGTCAATTGGGGAGGGTTTTTCAAAAATCCCAGAAAGGGCTTCAAAAATAGGATTGAAAAGTGCACAGGTTTTTACAAAAAATCAAAGGCAATGGATATCTAAACCTCTTAATAAAACCGATGTTGAAGAATATATTGAAAATATGAAAAAGTATAATATTGTAATAACCGTAGCCCATGCATCATACTTGATAAATCTTGCTGCACCTGAAGAAGATAAATGGAATAAATCAATAGAATCCATGGTACATGAATTGGAAAGGTGTTCTACTCTAAAAATACCCTATTTAATATTTCATCCTGGAGCACATATGGGGAAGGGTGAAAATTTTGGTCTTAATAGAATTGTTGAAGCCATTGACAAAATAATTGAAAAGAGTGAAATTAAAGATGTTAATATAACATTAGAGACCACTGCAGGTCAAGGTAGCAATCTGGGATATAAATTTGAACATTTACAGTACATAATTGAAAATGTTTCTGATGAAAGTAGAATTAATGTTTGTCTAGATACCTGTCATATTTTTGCAGCAGGCTATGAGTTAAGAAGTAAAAATGGCTATGACGAAACAATGGGAAAGTTTGAAAATATTATTGGTTTTAAAAAGTTGGTGGCAGTACATTTAAATGATTCTGAGAAAGGATTGGGAAGCAGGGTTGATAGGCATGCACAAATAGGTTATGGTTATATAGGTAGAGAAGGTTTTAAAAATATATTGAGTGATAATAAATTTAATAATATTCCACTAATATTGGAAACACCAGGTGGAGAACCTTTATATCCACAAGATATTAAAGTAATAAAAGAAATATTGGGTGATGGATTATGAAAATTAAGGAAGGTGTATATTGGGTAGGAGTGAAGGATCCAAAACTTAGAATTTTTGACGTAATAATGCAGGCAGAATCTGGTACAACCTACAATAGTTATTTAATTCTTGGCAGTGAGAAAAATGCACTAATAGATACAGTGAAAGAAGGCTTTAGGGAAGAATTTTTTGAAAAAATTAAAGAGATAATTCCATTCGAAAAAATTGATTATATTATATTAAATCACCTTGAGCCTGACCATTCGGGGGCATTACCATATCTCCTTGAAAAAACAAATGCAAAAATTGTTGTTTCAAAAAATGCACAGATGATCCTTAAGGAACTTGTTCATAAAGATGTAAATCCAATTTTGGTAGGTGATGGTGATAAAATATCGTTGGGTAATAAAACACTTGAATTCATTCATGCCCCATTCCTCCATTGGCCAGATACAATGTTCACATATTTACAGGAGGATGCAATTTTGTTCCCCTGCGATTTTCTAGGTTGCCATTATTGTGATGATGCAATTTTTAACGATGAAACATTAGACTTTTCATATTCATTTAAACATTATTTCTTTACAATAATGAGACCATTCAAGGAATATTCTTTACAGGCAATAAAAAAAATAGAGAATAAAAAAATAGAGATAATTGCACCTAGTCATGGACCAATATTAAGAAGGGATCCATGGAAATATATTGAACTCTACAGGGAATGGTCCACGCCAAAGAAGAAAGAGTATAAAAAAGCATTAATTTTCTATGCATCTCCCTATGGTGGAACTGGATTAATGGCAAAGAATTTAGCGAGAGGTCTAATGGATAGTGGAGTGCAAACAGAAATTTTTGATCTTTCTGGAACATCAATAGATGAATCAATCGTGGATATGATTGAGGAAAGTGATGCACTTATAGTTGGTTCAAGTACAATTAATGGTGATGCTATAAAACCTGTATGGACTCTTTTATCAAGCCTTGCTACATTAAATCTTAAAAATAAAATAGGGTTTGCTTTTGGAACATATGCATGGAGTGGTGAAGCATCAAAATTAATTGAATCAAGGATGAAGGATTTAAAAATGAAAGTACCATTACCCTACATTAGGTCTCAAATGATACCAACAGAAGAAGATTTAAGAAATTCTTACGAAACAGGTAAAAAATTGGCAGAAATTATAAAATCCTCCTCATAAAAAATTTTTTTCCATAAAAATATGTTTCTTTTATTTCCCCTTTTTTAATCAATTCCTCAATTGTTTCATAATTTATATTTGATTCCTTAATGTATTTTAGAAGTGCTTCTTCCATTAAAGGATGTACAGCCATTATTGCAAGGAGATTTTTAATAGGATCTTCAGAAATTGAAAAATCCTCACCTTCAAAAGAGGTTAAAAGGTGAACTTTCTCCTCGCCAAGATATTTAGTTAAAATATTGTAGGAAAGATTTATTACATTTTCATCAGGTTTTTTTACCCAATTTTCAGCGGGTGGTCTTATAGGAATTGATATATAAGCTCTATAAAGATTATTAATGTTCTTTAAAAATTTTCCAATGGAATCGATATCATAATCAAAGTTTCCAACAAGCATTGTTTCAGTTATTAATTTTCCATTATAATTTCTAGAAAAATCTAAAATTGAGTCCAATATTTTTTCCAGATTAAGAAATTTATTTGGCCTATTAATTCTTTTCCAATTTCCCTCATCAACACTATCTATTTTAAATGAAACAAGGTCTGCAAAATAAAGATCTTCTTTAACATCCTCTCTCCATATTAATGATGAATTTGTTATTACTGCCACCTTAAATCCCAAATTACCTATCATATTAATTTCCTTTCCCAAATTTATATCAAGTGTAGGTTCACCATTTGGCACAAATGAAACATAATCCAATCTTTCCCCTCTATTTTCAATTTCTCTTAATCTTTTTTCCACCATATTAAATATTAATTCCTTATCATAATATACCCTTCTTTCTATTTCCATCTTTAATGTTTTTCCAACCTGACAGTAGATACATCCATAACTACAAATTTTATCTGGAATATTATTCACACCTAAACTCCTCCCCAACCTTCGGGATGGAACAGGTCCAAAAACAACAGAATTTTCCATATTTAATAATAATTTTATTTAAAGATAAGGTTTAAATATAAATTAGATATATCTATGAAATCATGATAATTGAAACAGTTGATCTAAAAAAGATATATAGTGGAAATGTTGTGGCAGTCGATGGTATTAATTTAAAAATAAATAAGAGTGAAATATATGGATTTTTAGGTTTAAATGGTGCAGGTAAAACCACAACTATAAAAATACTTTCAACACTCATAAAGCCAACATCAGGAAAGGCATTTATAAATGGTATGGACGTTGTTAAAGAACAGGAAAAGGTAAGAAAAATAATAGGATTGGTACCTCAGGATTTGTCTGTGGATGATGATTTAAAGGGTATTGAAAACCTGGAACTTCAGGCAGAATTTTATGGCATGAATAAGGAGGATGCTAGGAAAAAGGCTAAAGAACTTTTAGAACTTGTGGATCTTTATCATGCTAAGGATAAGTATGTTTCCACTTATTCGGGTGGCATGAGAAAAAGGCTTGATTTAATATCAGGATTAATGCATGAGCCAGAAATACTATTTTTGGATGAGCCCACACTTGGACTTGATGTTCAGACAAGAACAAAAATGTGGGAATATATAAGAACACTCAGAAAAGAATTTGGTATAACAATATTTGTTACAACTCACTATCTTGAGGAAGCAGATCAACTTTGTGATAGGGTAGGAATAATTGATCGTGGCAAATTATTGGTAGAAGGGAAACCTGATGATTTGAAGAATTCTGTGGGCTTTGATCTTGTTTACATAAAATCTGAAAACCCTGAAATTTTAAAATCACAGCTTGAAGGTGCCATAAATGTGGAGATTTTAGAAGATAAGACAATAAGGTTCAGCATACATAATAGTGAAGAATATTTGCCAAAACTATTCAACAAAATTTATGAGCTCGGGATTAAGGTTAACAAAATAAGCATTCAAAAACCTAGTTTGGATACAGTATTTTTAAAATATACTGGTAAAGAGATGCGTGAGGAAGAAGGTGGGGAGGATGTTATTAGAACTATGCGTGCAATAAGGAGGGCGAGATAAAATGGGTGCTAGGTATTCTTTAACAGTGAGGGAATTAAAAAAATGGATCAGAAATCCTGCGAATCTTTTTATATCTTTAGTTCAGCCCATATTTTGGATAATACTTTTTGGTAGTGCTTTTGATATAACAAAATTAATACCATCAAATATTCCTGGTGGCTCTACATATGTTATGAATTCATTTTTTATGGGTGCGAAAAATTATATTTCATTTCTTACACCTGGAATGCTGGCAATCATGGCATTATTTTCCGCAATGTTTTCAGGTATGTCAATAATTTGGGATAGAAGGTTTGGCTATCTTACAAGACTTCTTGTTTCACCAATACCTAGAGATTCTATAGTTCTATCAAAGGTTTTCTCATCAACAATAAAGGCAATTGTTCAATCAATAATATTATTATTAATTGCAATAATAATACCCAATGGATTAGTAATTTCAAATTCTTTTAATATTTTAGATATAATTGGTGTTTTTGCTGTAATTTCTTTATTATCAATTGGTTTTTCATCCCTTTTCTCAATAATAGTGATAAGGGTTAAAAAGATGGAAACACTGATGGCCATTGTAAATCTATTGAATTTACCACTTATGTTTGCAAGTACTGCAATGTTTCCATCAGATATAATGCCAAATTGGCTAAAGGATTTTGCATCATATAACCCAATATCTTGGGCAGCAAATTCCCTCAGATATTTGATCATTCAAGGTTCCTGGAATAATACATTAATCAATTATTTCCTATATTTGATAGCTTTTGATATCATAATGCTAATCCTTGTGATTATAATCTCCAAATATGGTTTCAGAGAATAATCAATGAAAATCTAGCTTTTCTAGAGTCTCTTGTAAAATTTTTACAATTTTTTCCTGATTTTTATTCAATTCATCATCTTCCATGTTGATTATTTTATCCATAATTCTTTTTAATTGTTTTACAATCTCACCCATCTTTTCAAATTTTTTTCTCTTACTTTCAAACATTTCTTTCCATTTATTTATATTGTCTTCCATATATTTTCTACCCTTATCTGTTATTTCATATTTTTTTCTTTTATCTATATATATTATTCTTATTAGACCCTCATCAAGTAATGTTTTAAGGTTTGGATATATTACCCCTGTACTAGGAACGTAAAATCCAAAACTCATATTACCAATTGCCTTTTTAATATCATAAACACCCTTTGGCCCAGAATTCAACACCACCAATATTATATTTCTTAATGTTCCTCTTTTGAAGTGTTCCGTTCTTTCTATCATCGATATATCTATAATAAAATACTATTTAAAGTTTTCATATAATAATTCTGCAATATCATACACGCTTGAATCCTTTGCAAGATTTACAAAGCATATGGGGCAGGCAGTCACAATCCTATCACCATTTTTTTCCTTAAGTTGTTGAAATCTTTTTAAAGATACAGAATTGGCCATGTTAGGATAAAGTAATTCAGCAGGACCTCCACAGCAAAAATTATTTTTTCCATTCCTATCTGGAAGAATTACATTTCCCATTTTAGAAATAAATTTCAATGGTATATCGAAGTCTTCATGCATTGTAAAATGGCAGGGTTGATGGTACACAATCTTCTCACCATTGTTTTTTAAATCCAAATGCAAAAGTTCCAAATAATGGTATACTTCAAAGTTAAAATTTTCAATGTATTTTGGATAAAGTATTTTCATTACTTCATGTGTATGTGGATCTATTGTTATTATTTTCCTAATTCCCTCCTTTTCTAATAAATCCTTGATATACCTTCCATATTCAATGAATTCATTTGTATAGCCCAATTCGTACAAGAATGCTCCTGAATAAGGTTCCTTCTTACCAAGATATCTAAATTTTATTCCAGATTTTTTAAGTAATAATACTATTTTTACCAAAATTTCATCCATTCTTTTCTTAATTTTTTCGTTTGGAATTGATAGAAATTTTAAGGTTTGATCATTTTTTATTAATAAAGAAGCTATTCTTTCAACTGTTTTTTTATCCAATTTTCCCTCAACTTTAGAGAGAAATGTACTGTATGCCATTAATTGGTACATACCTGAGGTATAAAGGAGAGTATCCGATTTTTCATCAAATTCCATATCCATTGCCCAAGAAGTTATTTTATTACCAATACCTAAGGGATTTTTATCATTCATTATTGTTGATACAATCATTTTTGCTACATTTTTTTCCTGAGATCCCAAATCCTTTAATGCAGTTCTCATCATTCTACTAATATTACCAGCATTAACTCCTGCAGGGCAAACATAAAAGCAGGAATAACATTCAAGACATGAATAAATTGAATCATTAATATTAAGAGATATTTTTCCTGAGTTATTAATCTCCTTAATAGCTTCTCTTGAAATAAAAACTCTACCTCTAGCTCCAAATATGGCACGATAATTCATAGATGGAAGTGTTGGACAAACAGATTCACAGAAACCGCAATTTATACATCTTTCCAATTCTAATTGAAGATCTTCAATAAGGGTCATTAAAACATTTTCCCCCTGTTAAGTATATTTTTAGGATCAAATATATTTTTAATATTCCTCATCAATTCAATATTTTTTATTGAATTTTTATATTTATATTCCTCTCTCAGCAATTCTATTTTTTCAATACCAATACCATGTTCGGAGGATACTGAACCTTCATTCCTCAATGCAATTCTACCCAAGTCCATCATAAATGAATTCACCTTTTCCATCTGTTCATCATTATTTATATCTGCAAATATATTTGCATGTATATTTCCATCACCAATATGGCCAAATAATGCTACCTTTAAGCCATAATCTTCTATGGTTTCCCTAATTTCTTTCAGGGTATAGGGTAATCGCGAAGCTGGAACAACTATGTCACCAATAATTACATACTCCCCCGGCTTTTCCCTTTCACTCAACTGTGATGAATACAATCCTTTCCTTGCCTGATACATAACATTCATTTCCTCAGGATCCATCGTTAATTTAATTTCTACTAACTCTGTACTTTTAAGTATTTCATATGCTTCCTTCAATTTTCTATCTATTGATTCTTCAGTTGATGAAATATCTATTAGAAGTAAATATTGAGCTTCTTCCGGAAATTTAATTCCCTTTGTATGGGTTATTGAGTCCATGGAAATTCTGTCCATAAATTCTGCTATCAGGGGTGTTATGCCATTTTTTTTAAGTGCAGAAATTGCTTTTCCTGCCTCTTCAATTGATTTATAATAAACCATAATTCTTCCATATTTTTCAGGGATTGGTGCAATCTTTAGTATTGCCTTTGTGATAATACCTAGGGTTCCCTCACTTCCAATCATAAGTGCAGTTAGATCGTAACCTATCGATCTTTTCAATACCTTTCCACCTGTTTGTATTATTGTTCCATCAGGAAGAACAACCTCTAAACCTAAAACCCATTCCTTGGTAGCCCCGTACATTGCAGCTCTTAGACCACCAGCATTTGTTGAAATTGATCCTCCAACTGTAGCTGCAATTGAACTTGCAGGATCGGGAGGATAAAAATGTTTGAATTTTGAAAGATATAAATTTAAATTATCTAATTTAACTCCAGCTTCTGCCACAACATATCTGTCTTCTATGCTAGTTTCAATTATTCTATCGAATCTAGCCATACTTATAACTATACCCTCTTCAATAGGAATGGAGGAACCTGTAAGTGAAGATCCGCCACCCCTTACAGTGACTGGTATTGAATCCCTATTACATATTTTCATTATTGATGCCACTTCTTCACTAGTACCTGGTAAAATAACTGCATTGGGTAATTTTCCAGTGAAGAATGAAGCATCCTTTGTATAGGGGAGTAAATCTTCTTTAGAAGTTAAAACATTTTCTTTACCTACTATATCATAAAATTCATTTAAATTCATAAGCTAATTAATTAATTTTTTACATATAAATTTTATTAATAAAAAATTTCTGGAATATCCTTTATTTTTGAATATTGAAATATTGGGCCATCCTTGCATACATAATACCTTCCAATGTTACAATGACCACATATGCCAAAACCACATTTCATTTTTCTTTCCATGGATAGAAATATATTCTCCTCGTTTACGCCTATTTTTTTAAGTTCAATCACAGAAAATTTCATCATTATTTCAGGTCCAACAATTAAAAATTTTGCATTTTTCTTTTTAATTCTATTGAATAATGTAGTTACTACACCCACGTTTCCTTTCCAATATTTGTCTCCTTTATCAACCGTTATTTGAACATCAAATAATTCTGACCATTCAGATAACAAATTTCTATAAACAATATCTGAGGGTGTTCTAGCACCATATAATAACTGTAATTCTCTTTTTCCTTTTGATAATGAATATTCAATATAGGATCTTATTGGTGGTAAGCCAATTCCACCAGCTATTAAAATTGTAAAATTATCATCATATGGGAAACCATTCCCATATGGCCCCCTAATCCATAAATGATCATTTTTTTGCAGTTTGTGCATTATTTCTGTCACCTTGCCCACACGTTTTACACTAAATAATAAACCATCTTTCCAGGAGGCAATTGAAATAGGTGCTTCTCCAATGCCCTTTACATATATTTCATAAAATTGCCCAGGTTTTGGCATTTCATCAATATTATTTTCAATTAAAAATGATTTAACATCAGGTGTTTCATCCCAAACATCTAATATTCTGGATTTTATTGATTCCATAGAAAACATTTTAATCACCACCAATAAATTCCCTGATATCAATTTTTACAGGACAAGTTTCTATGCATCTGCCACATCCTGTACAGAGATAATACGAAAAATTTTCATAATGATACTTTAATTTATGCATAAATCTTTGTCTTAATCTAAGATCTAAGGAAGGTCTGGGATTAGCTCCACCCGCCATTCTAGTAAAACCACTTAAAATGCATGAATCCCATTCTTTGTAAAGTGAGTCATCATCAAATGTGTCAAAGCAAAAGCAGGTGGGACAGGCAAAGTTGCATGCACCACATGAGATACATCTTTTTGCAAATTCCCCATATTTAGGATCATCCCATCTCATCCTATCCTTTAATCCTTCTATATTTAACTTTGGCATTTTTTTATAAAATTCTTTCAAAATATTATCCAAAATTAAAGAATCATCTTTGTTTGCATTTTCAAACATTTCATTAATAAATTCATTGCCCTTACTTTCAACTATATAATAATTACCAATATCTGTAAATTGCATTTCATAATCATCAAGTCTTGGTCCATAAAATGTAGTACAAAATCCATACTCGCAAGGTGTAGTGCATACAAAATTAAAGAAATGCACCATTTTTCTACTTTCAGAATAATGTTTATCAATGCTTAAAACATCATCCAACATTCTATAGCCCATTAGATCACAGGATTTAACTCCAAAAATTATTATCTCTTTTTCAAGAGTGGTGGCAATTTTTTGTAATGGAGGGAAAATAATTTCCTTTGGACCAAGTAAAGTTCTTCCATCAACAAATTCATTACCATTATTTAATTTTGAAAATACAAGATCTCTACCTACATTCTTTGGGCCCCAGACTTCATATTTTGAAATCAAATAATCAATATATTTAGGTATTAAATCCTTTTTTATCTTATAAATCATTGTGTACACCTCCTAATTTTTACAGGAGTTACCTTAAGTTCTGGGATCCTTGCCACAGGATCAATGTTTGGGTTAGTTATTTTATTTACTGGTGATTCATAATAATGGAATGGCATAAAAAGAACTCCCTTAACAACATTGTTTGTAACCCTTGCTATTGTTTCAATTTCGCCATGCATTGAGGTAACAACGACACAATCCCCATCCCTAATTCCCATATTTTTAGCATCTTCAGGATTAATTTCAACAAATGGCAATGGTGCCTCTCTTTCAAGTATATTTGATTTTCTAGTCATTGTTCCTGTATGAAATTGATAATAAAGCCTACCTGTGGTAAGTATAAATGGATAATTTTCATCAATGTATTCAGAAGGCTTTTTCCAATAGGAAGGCATAAATCTACCCTTTCCCCTCGTAAATTTATCCTTGTGCATAATTTCTGTACCTTTACAGTTCACCACTGGCCATTGTATTCCATCATTTTCTAAGCAAGAATATGTAATGCCAGAATATTGTGGTACAACTTTTGAAATTTCTAACATTACATCTTCAGGGGAAGAATATTTCCAATCATAGCCCATTGCCTTAGCGATTAATGTTAAAATTTCCCAATCAGCTTTTGCTTCTCCCGGTGGTTCTAAAAATGGATGAATCAACTGAATTCTCCTTTCGGTGTTAGTAAATGTTCCCATTTTTTCAGCAAAACTATAGGATGGTAAAATCAAATTTGCATACTGGGCAGTTTCTGTAATAAAAATATCCTGAACCACTAAAAATTCAAGTTTTTTAAATGATTCAACAATTTTATCACTTTCAGGCTCTGAAATCACAGGATTTTCACCCATTATGTACATCCCCTTTATTTTCCCCTCATGGGCAAGTTGAAACATTTCATTAAGTGCAGCACCTGGTTTTGAAGGTAATTCCACATTCCAAAAATCCTCAAAGAATTTTCGACCATTATCATCATATACTCTTCTATACCCAGGTAGAAAATCGCTTAAAGCGCCCATATCACTTGCACCCTGAACATTATTATGACCTCTCAAGGGTGCAATTCCTGTTCCACTTTTTCCTATGTTTCCGGTGAGCATGGCAAGATTTGCCAATGCTTGGACATTCTCTGTCCCTTGAACATGCTGTGTAATACCCATTGCATAAAATATAATGCTTTTTGATTTTGCGTATAAAATTGCTGCCCTTTCAATTAATTCAGGCTCTACTCCCGTAATTCTAGCCCCTCTGTCCGGATCGTAGAACTCAATAACCTTTAAAAATTCATCAAAATTTTCAGTTCTTTCTTCAACAAATTTTTTATCATACATTCCTTTTTCAACAATCACATTTGCCAAAGTGTTAATTAATGCAAGATCTGTACCTGGATAATGTCTTAGGTGAATCGTGGAAAAATTTGTTAACTGTATTTTTCTAGGATCTGCAACAATTAGTTTTTTTCCAGCACGAACATTATTTATTATCCTTGATCCTATTATAGGATGCTGTTCAGTTGTATTGGATCCAATAACAAAATAAAGTTCAGCATTGTCAATATCCCTGATTGAAGTACTCATGGCACCACTACCTATTGTGGATATTAGTCCTTCTATTGTACTTGCGTGGCAACTCCTGGCACAATGATCAATATTGTTTGTCTTGAAAATCTGTCTTGCTAACTTTTGCATGAGATAGTTATCTTCATTTGTACATTTTGCACTTGATTGAAATGCGAGTGAATCAGGGCCGTATTTTAAATATATGTCCTTCAAATTTTCTGCCACAATTTTTATTGCTTCGTTCCAGGAAATCTCTACAAATTTACCATTTTTATTTAACAATGGTTTTTTTATCCTTTTTGATGAATAGGTATAACTAAGGCCTTTCCATCCCTTTATGCATAAAGTACCATAATTTATTGCATCAAACTTTGAAGGTATAATGTTTTTAATATTTTTTCCATCAGAAATTACAATTAAATTGCATCCAACACCACAATAGGGACAAACTGTTTTTGTTTCCATAAGAGGATAATATATTATCTAGTTAAAAAATTCAGCGATAAAAAATGTTTAAATTAAAAATTATTATTTAAGAAATAATGATAGCAGCACATGTAATATTTGAGGGTAAAGTTCAGGGCGTATATTTTAGAGCATTTGTGAAGAAGAATGCTGATGCCATGGGAATAAATGGATGGGTAAAAAATTTACTTGATGGGAGTGTTGAGGCTCTATTTGAAGGAGAGAAAAGTGATATTGAAAGATTAATTGAAAAATGTGTTACTGAACATCCAAGGGCAATTGTAAAAAATGTTAAACTGGAATGGAGAGAACCAGAAAATATTAAAGGTTTTGAAATTAGATATTAAGTTTTTCTTAAATAGATTGTGATCGTATCCCCATCTTCCAAAACATGATCCAGGCCTACCTTTTGTTGTGGATATTTTGAACTAGGCCCATTTACTATCGCATATTTGAAATTTTTTACAAAATCTTTGTGTATTGATCTACAAACCATTTCCACGTTTGAATACCTTTTAATTACCATAGGTTCAATTTTATCTCCAGGAGGCTTTAAATAAACTGTAATAAAATCCAGTGCATTGAATATGCTCTCCTTTAAAGTTTCAATATTTTCTCCATTTATTGCAGAAATTTTTATCATTGAATATTTTTCAACTATATCCTTTATATTTTCATCAAATCCTTCATCAATTTTGTTCAAAACGAAAATCCCCGGAATATAAACTCTGTTTCCTGAAAGAAAATCAATCAAATCATCAATATCTATTTTATCCCTAATAATAAGATCCGCATTCACTATTTTAAATTCCCTCATTATTGATTTTATCATATCATCATCAATATCAATGGGTACGGTTTTCTGAATATTCAATCCTCCCCTATCCTTTTTGACCAAAAATAGCCTTGGTTTTTTCTTATTTAACCTAATACCTGCATTATAAAGTATATTCAATATGGATGTAACATCAGGTGTTTTTACATCAGCAACAATAATTATTAGGTCAGAATTACGAATAATGCTCAATATTTCTTTACCTTTACCTCTACCTTTTGCTGCACCCTCTATTAATCCAGGAAGATCCAGCAATTGAATTTTTGCACCTTTGTATTCCATAATACCAGGTATGGCATTTATGGTAGTAAAATCGTATTCACCCACTTCACTATGTGCATTTGTAAGAAGATTGAAAATTGTACTTTTACCTACGCTTGGAAATCCTACCAAGCTTACCATTGCATTACCACTTTTTTTTATTCCAGTAACAGAACTTCCTTTCTTTTTTGAACTTTCTTTCAATTCCTTTAATCTTGCTAGTTTTGCCTTAAGTAAGCCTATATGATGCTCAGTTGCTTTGTTATATTTTGTTCTTTTAATTTCTTCTTCAATTTCCTTTATTTGTTCATCAATTGTTGGCATGCAAGCACCTCATATTTTACCAAAAAATATTGAATACTTTAAAATTAAATTATTTAATTTTTCCTCAAATTCATTTTTCTCTAATTTACCATTTTTAAATAGATTTTCTATACTATTTTTTTCAAAATAATAGTCATTTTTTATTTTATCAATATATTTTGAATTTATTTCCATAATTTTATTCATCAAGAATTTACCATTATCGCTCAACACATAAAATACCTTCCCACCCTTTTTTAATTTTTTTATTAATAGATATTTCTCTAATATACTTAAATGTTTATCAACTCCTTGCCTTGTGATCTTTAATATAGAGGACAATTCGGATGGCCTTTTCTCTTCCCTCAATATTTCCATTATTTCCCACCTTTTTCCAGATAATATTTTTCCAAGATCAAACATGATTAATCCTTAAAGTTTTTAATATAAAAATTTTTAAACCTGATAATCAATGCTTATTCATGAAATTAAGGTATAGAATTTGGTTTGAGGACGATAAAGGAAATTATATTTTTGGTGAGGGTACATATTATTTATTAAAAAATATTGAAGAAACAAAGAGTTTAACTAATGCAGTAAAGAAGATGTCCATGTCTTATAGAAATGGATGGGGAAAAATAAGGGAGGTGGAAGAGAGATTGGGTAAAAAAATTGTAGAGACTAGAAGAGGTGGAAAAAAGGTGGGGGAAACAAAACTGACCGATCTTGGTAAAAGTTTAATGGAAGAATATTCTAAATATATTAATATTTTTGAATATTATTCAAAAAGACCTTATATAATCCCTTCCCTTGCGGTTGATGGTATAATTGAAGAATATGGAAAGGTACTCTTAATTAAAAGGAGAAATGAACCTTTTAAGGGCTATTATGCGCTTCCGGGTGGTTTTGTTGAATATGGTGAAAGGGTGGAAGAGGCAATAAAAAGAGAAATTTTTGAGGAAACAGGATTTGAAGTAGAAATAAAAAAACTTTTGGGTGTTTATTCATCACCTGATAGGGATCCACGTGG
>JAVZSA010000012.1:0-36563 GCA_038880255.1 Thermoplasmata archaeon | reverse complement strand
ATAGTTTATCATTTGGTATTACAATTGTTGTATCACAGTATTTCCTTAATCTGTCAAGTCCCCAAAGCGCCTGTTCCATCCTCACCTTTCCTTCCGCTGAGAATGGTAGTGTTACTATACCTATGGTAAGTGTGCCTGGATTTACTTCCTTTGCCACCTGTGCCACATAGGGTGCTGAACCTGTCCCTGTTCCACCTCCCATGCCAGCTGTAATGAATACAATGTCTGACCTTGCAAGTATGTTCCTTAATTCTTCATCTGCCTCCTTTGCCGCCTCTTCTCCTATCCTTGGATCTGCTCCTGCTCCTAGACCCCTTGTTATCCTTTTACCCAATAGTATCTTCCTGTTGGCCTTAACATGGAGTAAGTGGGGAGCATCTGTGTTCGCTGCTATTAATGTGGCTCCATAAATACCAGAATCTGTTAGCCTTGTTATTGTGTTTGACCCACCACCACCACACCCTACAATCTTTATATTTACCTTCAATTGTTCCACAATCTTTCTTAATTCTTCTTCATCTGGAGAAACTATTTGTTGCGCCTGTTCTGTTGGTGTAGGCGCAGGCTTTGGTCTATTTACACTTTCTGGATCGTATCCTAGCGCATTTTTTATCAAGCTCTTCATCAATTACACCCCCTTTCATATTATTGTCAGCTAAATCTATTAATTTGTCATATTTAAATATTACCATTATAATACCATTTAAAAATCTTGTAAAATTAAAAGATATTTTTATATACTTAAATATAATTTATTAATTGAGATCATACAAATTTATGACTGAGGTGATGTTATGAAAAAATTCATAAGTGAATTGAAAGGAAAGACAGTAATGACATCTGAAGGTGTTATATTAGGTACAATAGATAACTTTGTAATAGATCTTGACACAGGGGAAATAAAACATCTTCTTGTTACTCCCACAAAAAGTTCTGAATCAAGTAAATTTGAAACTGATGCCCAGGGAAGAATGATTCTTCCATTCAAAAGTATGAAATCTGCAAAGGATGTTGTTGTCCTGGAACTAAAATAGGAAAGTGATTGAAATGGTTGAATTTTTTAGAAAAGATAAAGACGAAAAAAAACTAAATTATATAGATCTTTCATCTTATGAGGATTTGGTTGGATTACAGGAAAGTAAAAGAAATATTAGGTTAAGTGAGATTTACAGATATGAAGATTTGAAAAAATTGACAGAATATGTTTACAATAAAGACATTCTTATTATAGATTATACACCAATTAGGGATGATGAACTTACTTTAAGAAGGGTAATAAGTGAACTAAAGGAGACTGCAAAAGATGTGGATGGTGATGTTGTTTCTTTAGGTGGGAGCTATTTACTTATAACATCTGATGGTATAAAGATTGATAGGAACAAAATAAAATTCTAAAATTTTATTAAATTAAATTTTTTAATTATTTATTATGGGAAGGTTTGCACACATATCCGATGTACATCTTGCAGCATTTGATGAAAATAATTTAAGGGAAACAAATCTAAATTCTTTTCTTTGGGCACTTGATGAATGCAAAAAAAGGAATGTTGATTTTATAATAATCACTGGTGATATTTTTAATAGACCAAATCCAGATTTTTTATCTATTAAAGATGCAATAAAAAAGATGCGAGAAATTGTAAATAATGGAATACATATTTACACAATATCTGGGAGTCATGATTTTAGTATTACTGGTTCCTCAATTTACAACATTCTAGATGCTACAGGCATAATAATTGATGTACATAGGGAAAATATTGATGGTGATAATATTTATCTCGAGCCAACAGTGGATGAAAAGACAGGTGCATCACTTTACGGCATGTATGGTAGAAGAATGGGGCTTGAATCATATGACTATAGTAAAATAAAGATTAAGGAGAGAAATGGTTATTTTAGCATATTTCTTTTTCACAGTGCAATTTCGGAAGTAATTCCAGACATTCAGTTTCATATGTCAGAAATACCTCTTGAACAAATTCCAAAGAATATGAGCTATTACGCAGGAGGTCATGTACATAGAAGAATAGAAAAAAGAATTGAAAATTACAGCATATTTTATCCAGGCCCTCTATTTGCATCAAACTATCAAGATTTGGAAGCGATGGCAAAAGGTGAAAAGAGAGGGTTTTTCATTGTTGATTTCTCCGAAAAAATTGAAAATGTAGAATTTGTGGAAAATAATGTTATTCCACCAATACTTTTTGAAATTAATGCAGAAGGTAAAATTCCTGAAGAAATAATGAGAGAAGCTATAGAAAAAATTGAAAAGGAAGATCTTAACAATAAATATGTTCTTTTAAAAATTTATGGAGAATTATCTTCTGGTAAAATTTCTGAAATCAACAGGAAAAAGATAATAGATTATGTAAAAAATAAGGGTGCAAAGGGGATTAACATTAATATTAATTCATTAAAGAGTAGGGAATATCCAGAAAAAATTATACCAGCTGACAATGTGATAGATGTGGAAAAAAATGTGTTTGAAACATATTTGAAAGAATATAGGACTAGAGAAAATGCATTAAATGGTGAAAATGGTGTAAAACTCGCAATTTCATTATTTAATGAATTAAAAATAAATAGAAGTGAAGAGGAAAATTCACAAGACTTTGAAAATAGAATAACTGATGCGGCAAAAAGGATTTTTAAGGAGGAGGAGTGGAAATGATCATAAAGTCAATTGAACTAAAGAATATAAGAAGTTATGTTCAAGCTAAAATTGTAATTCCGAAGGGAAAAGTGGTTCTACTTGGTGATATAGGGGCTGGTAAATCCAGCATATTAATGTCAATTGAATTTGCTCTTTTTGGTTTAGGGGATCAGGATGGTGCATCTTTAATTAGGGTTAATGAAAAAGAGGGTTATGTTTTACTTGAAATTGAAATAGATGGAAAATTATACAGGATAAAAAGAACACTAAAAAGAAAAAATGATAAGGTTTTTCAAGATAAGGTGGTAATAGAATTTAACAATGAAAAGAAGGTGATATCACCTACAGAAGCAAAAGTATATATTCTCAATATTTTGAATTTTAATGAACCAACAAATCCAAACGCAAGAAGCAATATTTTCAGGTATGCAATATATACACCTCAAGAAGAAATGAAAAAAATTCTTGGTATAAATGTTGATGAAAGAAAGAAAACAATAAGAAAGGCTCTTAGAATAGAAGACTTCAGTGTGGCCAGGGAAAATTCAAAAATAGTTTTAGAATATTTAAACAAAAGGTCAGAATTTTATAAGGGTAAAGCTGAAGATTTAGAAGTCTTGGAAAATTCTGTTAAAAATTTGGAAAATGAAATTAATACTTTAAACAGTGAAATGTCATCAGTAAAGGGAAAAATAAATGAATATGAATTGAAAGAATTGGAATATAACGATAAATTTAAAAAAATAAATGAGGAATTGAGATTAATTTCTCAGGATATTGCAAAATTGGATGTCAAAAAAAAGGATCTTGAAAAAGGAATTAAGGAGCTTAAAACTATTGAAAATTCTATTAAAGATTTAATGGATAATCTTGATGAAAAGATAAAAATTCACAAAAAAAATATGCCAATAAAGGATTTTGATATTGAAAAGGATGAGTTGGAGAATGAGATTTCACAACTTGATGATAATCTTGATAGATTAAATGAAGAGAAAAATGAATTAATAAGAAAGGATGAAGAATTGAACAATATTGAAAAGAATATTAAAAAATTGTCGAAGGAAAGGGAAGATCTTTGGAATGAAATGAAAGAAAAGGAAAAAATTGTTGAAACAATAAAAAATGAGAACAAAAAACCTGAAATTGTAGAAAATTTAAAAATTGAAGATCTTGAAAATGAAGAAAATAAAATAATAGAAAAAATAAATGAATTGAATAAGAAAAGTGGAATCATTTCTGGGAAAATACAAGATTATGAAAAAATAATTCAAGATGGTATTTGTCCTACATGTGAAAGGAATGCAGATCCAAAGGAATTTGGATTTAAACTTGAAAAAAGAAAAACTGAACTAATAGAAATAGAGCAAGATATTTTTAATCTTAATTCAAGAAAAATTGAGTTAGAAAAAAGAAAAAAGAATTTGATTGATCTTGAGAAAAGGCTTATAGAATTTGATAAATTAAATCAGAAAATGCTAGAATATGAAAGGGATATTAAACAAATTAATGAAAAAATAAAAGAAAAAGAAGAGGAAATTTCATCATTAAATGAAAGGGCTTCAAAATTAAAATTGGAAGTGGAAAAAATAGATGAAATAAAAAAATATATAAAAGAAATTAACGATAAAAAGAAAAAATTGAGAGAAATAAAGAAAAAAATTGATGAATATGAGGAAAAGATGAAGCATTATAATGAGGAAGAAAACGAAATTAATATTCTTAAAGAAAAAATTAATTTAAATGAGAAAAATAGGGATGAGCTAATTAAAAAATTAGATGAAATAAAAATTGAAATAACTAATCTTGAACCGAAAATTGAAGAACATAAAAAAAAGAATGAAGAATTGAAAACATTGAACGAAACTATGGAGAGAATAAAAAAGGAGAAAGAAAACATAATTACCGAAAAAACTAAAATTGAAACACAAATTAATGAAAAAAGAAAATTGTTGGATGAATATAAAACAGAGCTTGAAGAGAAGAAAAGAGCATTAAAACTTTCGGAAAAATATACAGAATATGCAAGATGGATAAAAGAGATATTTATTCCTGGGCTTGAAGAAATAGAGAGAATTGTTTTTGAAATGAAAAGGAGAGAATTTAATAACCTTTTTACAGATTGGTTTTACGTTCTAGTTGACGATCCAACAAAGAGTGCAAGGGTGGATGAGGACTTTACACCAATAGTAGAACAGGATGGTTATGTTCAAGAATTGGATTATTTAAGTGGTGGTGAGAGGTCTGCAATCTCCCTTGCCTATAGGTTGGCACTCAACTCTTTGGTGAGGGAAACAATGGGAAAAAGTAAGGAAAACTTACTTATACTGGATGAACCAACTGAAGGTTTTAGTACTGTACAGGTAAATAAATTTCCAAATATACTCAATAAAATAGATTGTGATCAGATCATAGTTGTTTCCCACGAAGAAATAATTGAAACAATGGCCGATCATGTTATTAGAATAAAAAAGGAAAATGGAATCTCAAAAATTGAAGTATAATGAAAATTTTTAAATGTGAGTAAATAATATTATCATTGGTATTTATGAAAATATTAAAGGTAAAGGATGCAATGTCTAAAAATTTGCTCTTTCTAGAATCCTCCATAAATATTTCGGATGCTGTAAAGGAAATGATAGGTAAGAATGTTTTTTCAATAATTGTGATGGAAAACAATGATCCTGTCGGTATAGTTACAGAAAGGGACTTTACTATTAAGGTAATTTATAAAAACATTGATACTCATAAGGAAACAATTGGGAAAATTATGAGTTCGCCATTAATTACTATTTCACCTGATGAAACAATTGAGAATGCAGCTAACATAATGGTCACTAAAAAAATAAGGAAATTACCGGTGATTGATAATAAAAAAATTGTTGGAATAATAACTGAAGATGACATTATTAAAATTGCCCCGCATTTAATCCACCTGGCTGGCCTTGGTGTGGTTGATTGGAAAACTGAAATTATAAATTGGCTTACTTCAGGATCGGATAGTTCGGAAGATCCTGTAAATCTTATTTGGGATGTGAAACTTTCTGATAATATAATAATAGCTGAACATCCAAAGGTGCCCTTTGTTCTTCATATAATATTTTCAAATAGGATAGTCAAATTAAATGTCTTTACAGGTCTTGAAACTGCACTTCTTGACCCTATTCAAAGGTTGGATATTTCAAGGAAATTATTATTCCTAAATGATAAAACAGATCTTGTAAAATTTACAATAAAAGGGATAAATGAGGAAATTGTGCTTAATTCAGAACTTGATCTAGCTTCTATAAACAAAGAAGAATTTAGTGATGCACTAACAGGCCTTATAACCGCACTTTATCTGATGATTAAGGAATTTAAACTTGAAGAGGAGTTTAATAAACAACTTGCAGAAAGGGTAGTTTTAATGGTAAAGGAAAGGATGAGTAAGGGTGCAACAAGAGATGATCTCATATCCTTCCTAGTGAACAAGGTAGGTCTTGATGAAAACAATGCAAAAAAATTACTTGATGAAATAATAGGTGGAAAAACAAAGGATGAACATCTTTCTGCATATCAGTAAAATATATATATAATATGATTTTTCGCTCAAGGAATGAAGGTCTCAATAAACCTTGTGAAGGATGATAAATTTCTAGCTATAGTCGATGAAAAACATTCTGTTATAGTGGATGGTGAGAGAAATATTGCACCTTCCGCAATGGATTTCCTACTTGTTGGTCTAGGAAGTTGTACAGCAATTGATGTTGTGGATATTTTAAGAAAAATGAAAGAACCACTCGAAAAACTTCAAGTTGAAGTGGAAGGCAAAAGGGCAGAAGATCCACCGAGGGTTTATACTGAAGTAAACATTCGATATATTGCCTTTGGAAAGATAAATGTGAAAAATTTGGAAAAGGCAATAAAATTATCACAGGAAAAATATTGTTCTGCAAGTATCATGTTTAAAAGATCTGGAACAATTATCAATTATACCTATGAAGTTATTGAAAGCTGAATCATATAATTTTTTTATTTTAATTCTAAGATTATATTAATATATATTAATTTATTATCATGGAATTTTCAGAATTAATTAGGAAAAGGAGATCGGTAAGAGCCTTTAAAAATATGGATGTAAATGACAAAACAATTCAAGAAATATTAAATGATGTGAATGAAGCTCCTTCCGCAGGAAATCTTCAATCATTTTTTATTTTCATAATAAAGGATGAAAAAATAAAAATGAAGATTTCAGAGGCAGCGTACGGTCAGGAGTTTATCTATCAGGCTCCAGTGGTTTTTATTTTTTGTGCTGATAAAAAAAGATCTTCCTATAAATATGGGAAAAGAGGAGAAAATTTGTATTCGATTCAGGATGCAACAATTGCTGCCACATTTGCAATGCTAAGTATTGAAAACCATGGCCTTTCAAGTGTATGGGTAGGGGCGTTTGATGAAATTAAAGTTTCAAAAATCATTAATGTAAGTGAAAATATGGTTCCAGTAGCAATAATTCCATTCGGTTATCCTGATGAGCAACCTGAACATCCTGGTAGAAGAAAAATAGAAGAAATTACAAAATTTTTTTAGAAAATATTAAAAGCTATTTTTTTTATCTTTTATTATGATTAAATGTTCAATTCTTGTTACTGGTGATGAAATATTAAACTGTTCAGTGAAGGATGAAAATTACTATTTTCTTTGTAGCGAATTAAATTCATTGGGTTATTTTTGTAATGAAGTTGTTTTTGTAAGAGATTCAATTGATGAAATTGTATTCTATTTGAGAAAATTTCTTAATAATGTAGATCTAGTTATTATAACAGGCGGTCTTGGACCAACATGGGATGATATTACACTTGATTCAATTTCAAAGGCTTTTAAAATACCACTTTCATTAAATAATGAAGCTTTGAATTTAATAAAAAAAAGGTATGAATATTTATCAAAAAACATGGAAATAAACAAATGGAGAGAAAAGATGGCCTATTTACCCTTAGGATCAATACCAATAAAAAATGATGTGGGCACTGCTCCTGGTATAATTTTAAAGCTCGAAAAAACAATTTTTATAGCATTGCCAGGTGTTCCGAAAGAAATGAAAAATATGTTTATTAATCATGTAAAAAATGAATTAATTGAAACTTTTGGAAAATTTACATATTTAGAAAAAAATTTTATTCTTAATGGTACAGATGAATCAACCATTTCACCACTCCTTGAACATTTAAGATATAAATTTCCTGAGATCTATATTAAATCAAGGGCAGGACTTTCTGAAAATTTTAATAAAATTTTGATAAATGTGGTTATTAGGGAAAAAGATATTGAAACGTGTAAAAAAAATTTCGATATTTTTTTAAAATATTTTAAGAAAGAACTGGAAAAAATTAATATTTCTATGGAAATGATTTGATGGTCTTTTTCATTTTATCAGGGAGAAGGAATATGGCAATTAAACTTCCCAATACACCTATTAGTGCCATTGAAATCATACTATATTGAAGACCTTTTAAATATGTTGAAAAAACAACAACTAAACTAGCAGAGAGTGCACCACCTATTCCCCTTCCTGCCATATATGAAATATTTGAGGCTGTGGATTTTATTTTTAGTGAAAATATTTCTGAAAACCAAATACCAAAAACACCAATGTAAAGACTAACAGCTTGATAAAATAAATAACCAATCATTATTGGCCAAGTCCATATACTTCCATAAAAGAATTTTGTATTGTAAATAAAAATCAACCACAAAATCAGTGAAATAAATGTTAATGTGGCAAAAAGTATTGATGTATTCTTTCTTCCAATTCTATCAGAAATATATCCAACAAAGAATATGATAGGTACCTGGATAAGAGATCCTATCATCAGTGGAAATGAAAAGGTAGCGGGTGATATCCCATATATCTTTTCCAATATTTTTGGCCACCAAGTAATTATGGCATAGGCCATAAAGAAGAATCCTGAAGTTAGAAGTAAAGTGATTAAAAGATTTTTAAATGTGTCTTTCTGAATGAATATCTTTAATCTTTCCATCCTTATTTTATGCCTTGATTCCAATTTCCATTGTATGCTTTCAGGTACATAATATCTAATAATAGCAACAAGAATTGCAGGAATTCCTCCTGTAAAATAAATAAATCTCCAACCTGTACTAGGATAAGATGTAATAAAGAATTCCGATACAAAAATTGCAAGTACCATGCCAACAGAAAATGCAGATTGTAGTATTCCTCCAGCCAATCCCTTTCTCTTATCCCAGGCCTCACTCAGAAGAGAAAAACCAATACCCCATTCTCCTCCAATACCAAAACCCGCAAGTATTCTGGTAACTGTAAATTGATATATGTTTTGGGTAAAACCAGAAATTAATGTACTTATTCCATAAAAACCAATTGTAAGCATCAATCCCTTTTTTCTACCAAATCTATCACTAATCCAACCAAAAACAATTGCGCCAATTAATGTGGAAAATAATGTCAAAGATTGAATAAGTCCCATCGTTGCATCATTAGTGTTGAATGCTGCTTCAATACTAACAATTGTATATGAATAAATTAGAAGATCAAAACCATCGAATAAAAAACCTAGAAATGTTAGAACAAGGATTGATATTTTTTCTTCTCTTTTATAATTTTCCACAAAAGGATGAATTTAATAAATTTAAAAAATTTATATGTTAACATGTTAAAAATATTTTAATAATGGATTCAATTCATTAATATGGATTTTTTAATGTATCCTTTACCTGAAAAATTGGAGGAAGAAAAGGCTAGGGGAAATTTTGATAATGCAAAAAATATCATAAAATATTATTTATCCCTTGATTTACCTGAAAAATTAAAAAAGAGACTTGAATATGAAATGGAAATTCTTGAACTAATTCAAAAGGATTATGGAATAAGTGAAAGAAAAGCAATAAATATTGCAATAAAAAAAATTAAAAATTTTTCAAAGGAAGAATTCTTTATCTATAAGCAAAATGGTATGATTGATTATAAAGTAATCAATGGAAAAGTGAAATATTTCAATAGATTTTTTCAAAATCTTATGTTTTTAGATAAGAATATTAAGGAAAGGGCATTGGAAAAGGATAAAAAAAGTGAAGAGGTTAATCAATTAATAATGGAAACAATCAGAAGAATATCTTCAGGAACAACAAAGAGATATGGTGTTATTGCAGGAATTAGAATGACAATGAAAAAGGAAGGAAAATACGATGTTTGGCTTCCATTCCCTGTGGAAAATGGACAATCTAGAAATGTTAAGTTGTTAAAGGTAAGTCACCAAAACTATTACATTTCTGAAAATATGGATCATAGAACAATAAATATTAAGGGTGAGGGTAAAATATTCTATGTGGAATTTTATTATGAAATTAATGAGATTTATAATTCAGGAAATGATTTTCCTAAAAAAGAAAATTATTTATCTGAAAAATTGCCCCATGTTCAGTTCTCACCATTTATTAAAGATCTTGCAAAGAGTATTGTTGGTGATGAGAAGGATCCAGTTGAAATGTCAAAAAAAATCTACAATTGGATAATTTCACATGTTAGGTATACATATGTGCCTGAATATATTTTATTCCAAAACATTAGTCAATATACAGCAACAAGTCTAAGAGGTGATTGCGGTATGCAAGCACTATTATTTATTACACTTTGTAGGTCATTGGGTATTCCAGCAAAATGGCAAAGTGGATGGTTTGTAACACCAATTCAGGTGAGTCCTCACGATTGGGCTCAGGTTTATTTTGAAGGGAAGGGATGGATACCTGTGGATCCATCCTTCGGAAATGAATTGAAAAATAAAAATAGGGGATCTTTTTATTTTGGTTCGTTGGACGCATTCAGAATGATTGCAAACGAGGATTTTCAGGCAGAGTTTATACCAAAGAAAAAGTACATTAGATCTGATCCTGTTGACAATCAGAGAGGCGAAGTTGATTCTGAAGAAGGAAATATATATTTTGATAAAAGAAGACAGCAAATTTATGTAAAAAAGTTCATGGAATTACAATAAATTTTATTTACATTTTATAAAGTAATGGATTTATGAAGGTGGCAGTGATAGGAGCAGGAACAATAGGCAGTGCTGTAGCAATATCACTTAAGAAAAACAATTATCAAGTGATTGCAACAAGAAGAAAAATGGAAAAAATGTTTGAATTGGAAAAAATTGGAATTGAGATATGCTCAAATAATAAGGATGCAGTAAATTCTTCAGATATTGTAATTTTTTCATTAAAACCTTTAGATACAATTAATGAATTAAAAATATTATCAAATGATTTAAGTGGAAAAATAGTTATTTCATTTGCAGCTGCCGTCCCTATTGCACTGATCAAAAAGATTGTTCAAAATGCAAACATTGTTAGGGCAATGACCAACATAGCAGCTAAAGTAATGGGAGGTTTTACAGTTTATTCCATTGATATTAATTTTGAAAATGCAAAAAAACAAATTGTGGCAAATTTACTTTCTTCCTTTGGTCATATTGAGGAGGTTGAGGAAAAATATATGGATGCCTTAACAGCTCTCAGTGGCAGTGGCCCTGCTTACATACTTACTGTAATAGAAAGTATGATGTATGCTGGTATCAAAGTAGGCCTTCCTAGGGATTTGGCTTTGAAAGCGTCCTATGAGACTGTCCTTGGTACTGCAAAACTTTTGGTTGAAAGTGGGAATCATCCTTCAATATTAAAGGATCTTGTCATAACACCTGCAGGTGTTACAATAGATGCTATCTATGAACTTGAGAATTCTGGAATTAGAACAGCTTTTATGCGTGCAATTGAGAGTGCAACAAAAAAATCCGCAGAGATTACAAAAAATATAATGGAAAAGTTTTAAGATTTTTGTAACTGTAAAATTCCAGAGACAAAAATTGCAGATCCCAGTGGTAATATTTTCTCATTTAAGTTAAATTTAGAAGTGTGAACACTATTGACAAAGCCAAGTTTTTCATTGTAAACGCCCAATAACATAAATGTCCCTGGTACCTTTTGTAAATAGTATGCAAAATCCTCCGCACCCATAGTTTGTTTTGCTTCCACTACTCTTTCACTACCCACAATATTTTCAACTACCTTCTTCATTATGTTTGTTATTTTATCATCATTCACTAGTACTGGATATCCATAAATGTAATTAAGATTGTAATTTGCATTAAATGCAGATGTAACACCTTTTATTATTCTTCTAATTTTTCCTTCCATAGAATCCCTTGTATTTGGATTCATTGTTCTTACAGTTCCTTTCATTTCTACTTTTTCAGGTATTATATTATGTGCACTCCCTCCGTGTATACTACCAATTGTTAATACCACAGGTTCAAGAGGATCTATTTCCCTTGATGAAATGGCCTGCAAAGATTCTATGACTTTACTTGATATTAAAATGGGATCAATTGCCAAATCAGGTTTTGCCCCATGACCTCCCTTTCCAATTATCTCTAATGTAAATGTATCTGCTGCTGCAAAAAATGGACCGGATCTAAAACCCACAGTTCCCTCAGGAAGCTCAGGCCAAACATGCATACCTAAAATATAATCAACACCGTCAAGTGCACCCTCATCTATCATTGGTTTTGCACCACCAACTGTACCTTCTTCCTCTGCAGGCTGAAAGATAAATCTTACATTCCCATTTATTTTATCCCTCATTTCATTAAGTATCAGTGCCGCACCATATACCATACTCATATGCGCATCGTGGCCACAGGCATGCATATAACCTTCATTTTTAGATTTATATGGTACATCATTTTCTTCCCTTATTGGTAAGGCATCAATATCTGCTCTAATTGCCACAGTTTTCCCCTTTTCCTTTCCTTTTATTTCTGCCACAATACCTGTACCAGCAACTGGAGCCCTTATTTCAAGATCCAGTGCCCTTAAATGCTCCTGGATTATTTTATATGTTTCAAATTCTTTATGAGCTATTTCAGGGTGTTGATGTAGTAATCTTCTTAATTCTATTATTTTACTTTCCTTACTCTTTGCGTATTCTAAAATCATTTTTTCTCCACTCCTTCACACCAGGTATGGATTCATCAAAGTCAACAAATTCGACAGGCTTTATACCTGAAGTATATTTAATTCTGGCAACTCTCACAATGGCATGAACAATTAGAAGAACTAACAAGTTCAATATTAAACCTGCAATTCCAACATACATATATGAAAGCCAAGGAAGCAATGATGAGGAAAAGTTAACTGTAAATAGGCCATAAGTGGTAAAAACAATTCCTACAAGCCAGCCTATTCCCACACTATATTTATCAAGCTTGTTCCAATACATGGATAATATTATTGCTGGCAAAGTCTGAAGTAGCCAAGCATAACTCATTGTGAGAAGGTAAAATATTAAACCTGAAGCGGCAGGTGTAAGCACAAATATTAGGCTTGCTATTATCATTACAAAAACAAATATTCTACCTATGAGAACCTGTTTCTTTTCATTTGCATGTCTGTTAAAATATTCTAGGTAAATATTCCTTGTTATAAGATTTGCAGCAGACAATGATTGTATTGCAGCAGGTATCATTGCGCCAATTATTATTGCAGCAAATGCAATAACCACAAAGGTTGGTGGGAAATATGCATTAAGAACACTTGGAAATGCTAAACTTGAAACATGACTAGGTATTAGGTTTTCACTAAGGGCTATGAGACCTATAATTGCCAAAACTATCATCCACACTTGATAGACTGGAAGAAAAACGGAATTCTTTTTTATTGTTCTAGCATCTTTAGAACCGAATATACCTGTCAAAAGATTTGGAAAAAGTAACCATGCTATACCATTCCCAAATGCAAGTGTTATATAACCTAACATTAGGTTATTTGGAATCATATAATTCTTTCCTATTGTATCAAGATGTGAAAAAACGGTACTAAAACCACTGAATTGTATGAATAATACAATTGTAATTGTTATTATAACAGCCCAAAGGAGTATATCCTTTATTATTGCACCAAGAGCAGGACCACGCAGGCCTGCAACAATGGTAAATGCAGCAACAATAAGGAATGCTATAAGATAACTCTCATTCACTGGGAAATTCATTGCAACAAGAACGTACTTTATGCCCACTATTTGTAAAGCTATATATGGAAGCATTGCAATAATTCCAGTAAGAGCAATCAAGAGGGCAAGAGTGGAACTGTTGAACCTTTCCTTTACATAATCACCACCTGTTATCATTCCTCTCTTTTTTGCAATAAGATACAACCTAGGGGCAACATAATAAAGGAATGGATAAGATATGGAACCATAAACAGCAGAATAAAGGATAAAACCGCCCATTCCATAAGCACCACCTGGAACAGATATTAGAGCATAAGCTGTGTATATATCCCCGCCCATTAAAAACCATACCACTATTGTTCCAAACTTCCTACCACCTATACTCCATTCACTAATTTTGGAAAAATCCGCTTTTCTCCACTTAGCCCCAAGGAATGAAACAACTATTGTTAATCCTATCAAAGTAAAAAATATTGCATAATCCAATTCATTGAACATTTTACCACCTCTCTCTATCTATAAACTTAAACACTAAAAATGTGAAAACAGGTTGAAGGAAAACCCACATAAAAAGATACCAATAAAGGAATGGCCAACCACCCAGATATGGCTGTTTTACGTTGTAAAATGGGGCTAGAAAAACTATAAACACCCAAGGAATTATCATAAGTAGAAAAATTTTTAGGATGTTTTTTCCGTAACTAGTTCTATAATTCATTTGATCACCAATTGTTTATAGAGATTATTGTATTTAATATTTTTTAAGAATAAATGATAAAATTTATAATGTAATAATATTGATAAATTCATAATTTCTAGTAGCATAAGTGCAGTTCTTTTTGCACTTTTTTCAAACATATTTCTTTTCATTGGTAAATTCATAGTTGCTATAATTTCAGGTTCTGCGGGATTAATGGCAGAATCATTTCACTCTTTGTCAGATACCTTAAATCAACTGCTTCTTTTTCTAGGTTTTAAAAGAAGTTCTATAAAGGATAAATTAAATTTTCCTTTTGGAAAAGGCAAGGAACAATATTTTTGGTCATTTATAGCTTCAATACTCTTTATAGAATTTTCTGGTTTTGTTTCAATTTTGGAAGGCTATCTAAAAATCAACATCCATATATAATAAAAGATGTTCATTTCGTTTATTTAATAATACTTTTATCATTTCTTTTGGATGGCTCAGCATTAATATACACAATAAAGATATTAAGAAAAAAGATAAGGGAGAGTAATTACAAAACAATTAGGGAATATTTAAAAAATATTAGAGATTCAATAATTATAAATGCATTTATGGAAGACTTGGGAGCTTTGATCGGTATATTTATAATACTCATAGGCATAATTTTAACCCAAGTTCTTAATAATTTCATTTATGATTCAATTTCCTCCTTTGGTGTAGGTATTCTATTGATAATAATAGGTATTTATTTAGCGAAAGTAAGCAAGGATCTTCTCATAGGTAAAGGTCTTACATCAAATGATAGGGATAGGATTATAAAAATTTTAAAAGAGATTGAAAATATAAATTATATTATAAATATTGATGGTATTTACATGGGACCAAACACAGTCATATTGGGCCTTGATTTAAATTTTAAAGATGGACTTTCCACTGAGGATATTGAAAAAACTATTGATAACATAGAAAAAAGGATTAGAAACGAATTACCATTTGTTAAGAAAATTTTTGTTGAAACAGAGGAAATTTAAAAATATTTTAAATATAATATTAAATTCAAAATAATATTAGAATTTTACATTTATTTAATATATTGCAACTAGTTCACCATTTAATATTATATAATTTTCAATCTAATTTAGGAATTTTCACAAAATAAGATAAAAATTTTCCAATTAGATATAATGGTATTCCGATGACATAAATTTTGTACCCGGTTAATTTATAAAATTTAATAAAATCTTTAAAATTTAGATTCTGAACAAAAATATTATCTCTTGTAACTAAAATTCTCCTTTTAATTTTTTTAAGTATATTTTTTTCATATCTTGAAGTTATTCCTGATGATTTATTATTAATATAAAGACATTTATGAGGTAAATCTATTTCTTTAAATTCTATAATATTTAATTTTTTTAATTTTTTGTCAAAATAAACATCATCTGCTGCAACTAAATGAGGGAATCCTCCAACTTTTAAAAAAAGGTCTCTTTTTCCAACATAAATTGTATTAGTACATTGACTATTTTTTATGCTAAACCTAATAATTTTATCAATATTCAATTTATTGAAATTTTCAACAATCATTAATGGTTTTTCTATTCTTACATCAAAATCCAATGTTATAATTATTTCGCCCTGAGAAGCTTTCAAAGCAATATCCCTACCTTTTCCAGTAGAACAATTTTCCCTCAATATTTTAATATTATCTTTTTCATATTTTTTCAATTTTTCATATGTGCCATCTTTAGAACCACCATCCACAATAATAATTTCATAATCGTCCTTTAAATTAAGTAATGGTTCAATAAAATCGTCTACTATATCTTTTGAATTATAACAAGTAATACAAAAAGAATATTTTACCATTTTTTATCATGCATGGAGATATTAAATTCTAATAAATATTTTGTTATACTAATATTATAATTACTATTTTGAAAATATCACTTTTTCCAGTTTTTATAAATTAAAAGATTAATTTAAAATTATAAAAATTGGGATAAAATTTTAATAATGTTTTTAGCTATTACTAAATAATGATTGAAGTGAAAAATCTTTCAAAAATTTTTAATGGAAAAAATAAGGTAAAAGCTCTAACAGATGTTACATTTGAAATTAGGAATGGGGAAATAATGGGTTTTGTTGGACTAAATGGTGCTGGAAAAACAACAACAATAAAAATAATGGCAGGTGTTCTTAGGCCAGACTCTGGTTCTATATATTTTAATGGTATTGATTCAATAAAAAATCATGAAAAAGTTGCGGAAAAAATTGCGTGGGTACCAGAAAATCCTATTTTTGATCCCACTATGAAGGGGAGAGATTTTTTAATTTATATATCAAGATTTAACAATAATTTGGTTTCAAAGGACAAAATTGACGAGGCATTATCACTGGTAGGACTAGGTGAAAAAGGAAATGATAGGATAAAGAGTTATTCTTTAGGTATGAGAAGAAGATTGGCGCTTGCCCAGGCATTCATAATTGAACCTGAATTAATGCTTATGGATGAAGCTATGAATGGTTTGGATCCTGAAGGTATGAACTTTTTCAGAGAAACAATGAAAAAATTTAAGGATTCTGGTGGAAGTGTTTTACTTTCATCACACATTTTAACAGAAATTTCAAACATATCTGATAGAATAACATTCATACATAAAGGAAAAACATTTCAAACTAGGACAATTGAAGAATTGGAGAAAGAGTTTCAGAGTAGGTTGGGCAATTACATATATTTTGAAGTGGACAGAATTGGAGAAAATGAAATTAAGGAAATTAAGGAAAATTTTAATGTTGATGCAAAATATGATGGAAAATATTTGTGGTTAAAAGATGCAACTGACGAAACTTCAGCAGAAATAAATATTTATTTAGTAAAGAAAAATCATAAGGTAATACAAATTAATAGGGCGGAATTTAACCTTGAAACACTTTTTCTTCAAAAAATTAAAGAAATAGAGGGTGAAAAAAAATGAAGAAATTTTTTATTATATTAAAAAGGGAAATTCTTCGAGAAATAAAGGATTCAAAAATAATAATAATATCAGTAACCTTACTTGCTATACTTCTTATTACATTACCATTACTTTCAAGCACCAGCTTAACATACGTCTCTTCAGAAAAATTACTAGCTACACCTTATTTTGAGAATAATACTTATGCAATAAAATTATTTGCAGTTGATCAATATGGTAATTCTATTAAATATTCTAGTAATTTATCATTTTTATACAATAATCATAAAAAAATATTTATTACAAATTTCATAACGGATCCCAATAAACCCATAATAGTGAATACGAACATTACCATTACAAACAATACACCGCCCAATGGAAATTTTATATATGATAATAATCAAATAGTAAATTTATTGTGGTGGATTGATTTAAGCATTTCATTAGTTTTTATTCAATCAAGCAAGAATATATCAATGCCTGGAATTGCATTACTTGTTTCTTCTTTAAATGGCAGTGTACCATCAGGTCTTTCTTTATATATAAATAATTCCTATGCAGGATCACCAAATCAATATGGTTTTATTGTAGCCTATGGTATTGGTAATGTTACTATAAAATATGGTAATAATACATTGCCATTAGCACATTTATCCCCAATTAATTCCATTTCATCCATAAATGTAAAAAGTTTGATCAATTCTGTTGCTTCAAGTCTTATTACATTTTTTGTACCTATTGCTGGTATAATTGCTGGGTATGATTCAATTGCAAAGGATAAGGTTTCAGGTGCATTGGAACTGATTATTTCAAGGCCAGTAAAAAGAGAAACTATCTATTGGGCAAAAACACTCGGAACATTTATTTCAATACTCATTCTTTTTTTAATATCAATAATAATATTTTACATAACTGCATTAAATTATGGCCTTGTACTTAGTATTCTAAATTTAATTGCAATATTTGTTTCTGTAGCATTCCTTTCATTCATTTTTATATTGATCGAATCATTTTCCGGGTTCTTTAGTAAATCGCTTTCTACACCAATAATATGGGGTATAGTGATTTGGATATTCTTTAATATGATATACTCAATAATTACACTTGGTGTAGCTTTAGCAACTTCTACGAATATTCTTTCTTTGGAATTTATAAAATTGAGCAATATTGTAGGTCTTGGAAATCCAATTGATGTGGCAAAATTCATAACTTATTTTAGCCTTCCGAATGCTGAAACATTGGTTTATGGAATTAATTTGAATATTGTAGTGGTTGCATCAATATTATGGGTAATCATTCCCACCATGATTTATTTGTATTTAATGAGAAAATATGATTAAATCTCATCAATGTAGTAACAGCCCCTCAAGGTATAATATCTATCTTTTATTACCCTAATTTTATTTTTCATTCTAAATTCTCTTAATTTTTCTTTAACTCCATTTTTCATAAAATTCCAAGAATTAATTACACCTCCATAAAGAACAATTATTTCTGGATCAAGTATATAAATCATTGAAACAAGGAATTCCCCAAACCCTTTACCTAATTCGTATAATGCATTTATTGCATCTTTATTACCATTAATAGCCATTTTTTGTAACAATACCCCATCCATACCATATTTTTTAACGAACGATTTTCCTCCAAGTAAATCCTCCCAATCCCCTTTTATCAAGCGTACATGACCTATTTCACCTGCCTTGCCCATACCTCTGTATATTTTTCCATCTATGATAATTGCACCACCTATACCAGTACCCCAGTTTATTAATAGTGCATTATTAACTCCTTCATTTAGAAGGTTACATACACCACATAGGGTATCATTTTCAATATTCACATTTTCAAAAGTTCTAAAAAAATCCTTAAGATTAAAATTTAATAAGGGTATATTTGGTGAAAGAATGACCTTATTATTTTGATATCTACCAGCAATGGCCACATTTATGGTTTTTATTTCATTTGAATATTTAAAGACTCTTGAAAGTATATTAAGTAAATCCCTCCTTTCCCTAGGGGTTTCAAATTTTTCCAATTTTCTTATTTTGCCTTCTTCCATTAATGAAATGAATGTTTTTGTTCCACCAATATCCACTATTACCTTTTTCATCCAATTTCCTCCAAATAGAAAATGAATTTATCAAATATTTCCTGAAAATTCTTTCTTGTGTAACATACCCTCAAATAAGTACCATCAATCCCAAAAAATTTAGAAGGCACAATAGAAATACCTTTAGAATATAGATAATTTGCAATACTTATAGAATCCATGTTGGAATACTCTGAATAATCAATAAAACTCAAGGTCGATAGTTCAGGTATTTTATTATTATAAAATTTCAATTTTCCCATATTTTTTTTCAAGTATGAAAAATTTTTCAACATTTCTTCCTTTACAAAGGTTTTAATTGTATCATTGTCCCTTAATATATGGTATGCAACAGAAATATTATACCTAGATACCTGCTCTGTAAAGATTCCTTTCATTGCATTTATTTTTTCTGCAATATTTGAATCAGGTGCAATAATCCAGCCTACCCTTAAATCATCACCACCATAAAATTTTGTAAATGTATTTATTCTAAAAGTTTTATTTTTATATTTTATAGTTTCAAGATCTTTACTAAATTGTAAAAAAGTTTCGTCAATCACATTTACTCCAAAACCTTCAAGCTCTTCCAAAAACCATCCTGTTGGATTATTAATGTTACTATAAATCAAAATCCCTCTTTCAATATCACTCTTTTCTTTTATTTTTTCAATTTCTTTTAAATTTTTCAGATTAAATAATCCGGGTAATTTATAGATAGGTTCGTACTCCGGAATCCTCACCATATAATTTTCATAATTGGTCCATTTGAGATACCATATTGTAAGCATTAACGCTTCAGTTGCACCATGAGTAATAACTACATTTTTTATTTCTTCACCATTAAGATCTGCTATTTCTTGTTTGAGTATTTCCTCATCCATCATAGTGGCCTTATCAAAATACTTCTTAAGATCAACAATTCCTGAAAGGCCACTGTTTGAAAGATCATTTTCCTTTCTATGCTCCCTTATCCATTTTCCAGTTTCAAAGTATGGTTCAAACATTGAATTAGAAAATGTTATTAATTATTTAAGAGTTTTTTTATAATAAATAATACCATTCCTTTCAGATTTTCTAACAATATTTTTTCTTTCCAGATATACGAGATGTGCTATGGTTTCGCCCAAGGCAAAATATTTCTGTGTTTTTGGAAATATATTCCATTCCCCATTTAATAAATTCCATCGAATAGAAGATGCTATTTCGTACGGTGTTAGTTCACCATCCATTACATTGACTATTTCTTCAAGTCTTTTTTCATGATGTTTTAAAATTTCCTCAATTCTTACCTTTGGATTTCCACCCATTTCTCCATGGCCTGGAAATGTTTTTTCAATTTTAAGATCCCTGATTTTTTTGAGAGAATCCATATAATTTTTGAGTGAGTCTTCCATACTTGGCCACCAAGTAATATTTGGAGTAATCGTAAATAATATATGATCACCAGAAAATATTATACCATTTTCATTGTTATAAAGACAAGCGTGACCTGGCGAATGCCCTGGTGTATTTATTACTGAAAAATTCATTCCATTCACAATAATTTTTTCTTCTTCTTTCATTGGCAAAAATTTCATAGAAAGTAAATTAGGATAAGTTCCAATAAATATTTTATTGAGAGAATTAAATGCAAGCTCTAACTCTTCTTTAGGAAAACCATTCTTTATTAAATATTCATTCATTTTAATCCAATAATCGTTTGAACTTGAAGATTCCTCAATTATTTTGTATTCTTCCTGAGAAATAAAAATGCCTGAGTTATTCAAATACCTACCTATTAAACCAATGTGATCTGCATGAATATGAGTTACGAAAAACATCATGTTTTTAATTCCAAGTTCTTCTATGGCATTATTTAATACTTCAAAGGATTCATCATTATTAAAACCAGTATCAATTATTAAAGGAATGTTTCCCATTATTATATATGAATTTACAAATCTTAAAGGACTTTTAGGTAAAGGAACTTTTACTCTATATATTCCGTCAAAAACTTCATCCATTAAATCCCGAATAGGATTTGAGATTAAATATTTAACTATAAGGTGATTTAAATTTACTTTTATATTTATAAAATTTAAAAGTGTATTATATAAATGATCACTCAAAATTGTACATTTTTTTCAATTCGCAAATATTTATATCTTTGAAATTAAATAAACAATCATGAGAAAAATTCTGATAGCAATATTGGTTGTTTTAATCATTATATTTTCAGTATTTTCTATGAATTTTACTATTTTAAATCCTGTAAATGGTATTTGGTCGGAAACAAAGGAATCAAATTATACTTCACAAACAATTAAACTACCTGGCCTTTATCAAAGTGTTGATGTTATAATTGATAGTACAGGTATGGCCCATATTTTTGCAAAAAATGATCATGATCTATTTTTAGCTGAAGGTTATTATCAGGCAAGTAATAGACTTTTTCAAATGGAGATTCAATCATTAGCAGCCTCTGGAAATCTAAGCAAGTATCTTGGTGCATCATATATTGATTCGGATCTGGCAATGCATTATTTAGGACTTCCATATAATGCCTATAAATTGGAGATTGCATATAAAGAAAATTTTCCACAATATTATTCACTTATAGAGGCCTTTTGCCAAGGTGTAAATGATTTTATAAACTCCAGTAATACTCCTTTCTATTTTAAACTCGCTGGCTTTTCCCCATTTCAATGGAGACCTTTTGATACATTTGTTTGGGAAGAATACATGACACTTAGTCTTACAACGGGTATTTACGAACCTTTGTATTCTGCACTTTTTTATAATAATTTTGGATTTTACAATACAAGTGAAATATGGCCATATTATCCATATTTTACAGATAATATTACAGTGATTCCTGGGGATGGTACAGTAAACGGATGGAATTTGGAAAAACAGCACATTGATCCTAATTACCTTTGGTCACTTGACTGGTATCAGGAGTGGGCTACAGGTATAAATGTTACATTTCTTAAAAACCTTAATCCTCTTATAATTGCTGCTTTAAAAAATATTTCAGATCCATTAATGCTACCCGAAATACATGCATTACAAGAATCTGTAGGAAGTAATAGTTGGATTGTTACCGCAAACAATTCAATATATGGATTTCCAATGATGGCAAATGATCCTCATCTTACTCTCCTTGTTCCATCACTCTGGATACCTATAAATCTTGTTGATCCAAATTACAATGTAACAGGATGGGCATTGGCAGGCATACCAGGTGTGTTGATAGGACATACTCAAAATACTTCTTGGGGATTAACAACTTCAGAAGGAAATTCTGCAAATGTTTACCTTGAAATATTGAATGGAAACAATTACCTTTACGATGGAACATGGCATTCACTTTATTATAGAAACTTTACCCTTGAAAATAAAAAGTTTTCAATAGGTATGACAAATAATGGTCCATTAATTGCTAGATTGGGAAATTTTGGTCTAAGTGTAAATTGGACAGCCTCTGTTCCAAGCTATGTATTAATTGCCGAACTAGGGCTTGATCGTAGTAATAATTATACGGATATGGTTAATGCTTTGAAAAATTGGGGATATCCACCTCAAAATTTTGCTCTTGTATCAAAACATCACGCGGGCTACATAGTAGCTGGTAATTATCCCTTAATAAATGAAACATTACCGAATGGTAAAAATGTGAAGGTGGTGGGAAGTAGATCAATACTTAATGGATCAATTTCCAAGTTTTCAACAGTAGGATATATACCATTTAATTACCTACCACAGGTAATTGATCCTGAAATTGGATATGCCTTTGCACCCAATCAGGCTACTGTGGGAAAATCATATGGATTTCCATTTATTGGTGGTTTTTGGGATTCTGGTGGAAGAGCATTTGCAGCATATCAATACCTGAATACACATCACAGGCTTACCATTGATGATATGAAAGCAATGCAATCAAATTTGACAGATTATTGGGCAATGAAACTTGTACCATACATGATTTCCTCACTTTCTGGCATGAATATGAACAATAGTGAAATTTTAGCATTTAATTACCTTAAAAATTGGAATTATACCACATACACAGATCAGATTGGTATAACAGTTTATTGGTATACTTTATCTTATATTTACAATCTAAGTTTCCAGAGGATTTTCAATATAAAAAATTTAAGTTTTATGCCACTTCCATTCATAACATCGTTAATTGAATTGGCAAAAAATAATCCAAATTCTACGTGGTTTAATGGCAATTTTACCTCACTTGTTAGAACTTCATTCTCAAAGGCAGTGGAATTACTTTTAAAACATCTTGGAAATGTAAGTAATTGGAAATGGGGCAATGTCCATTATTTAATTTTGGAAAGTATAACAGGTAATTCTGCTTTTTCAATAGGCCCAGTTGAATTCTATGGTGATGGTAACACTTTAAGTGTAGGTGATGTACCATATGCACTAACTGTACCTGAGCCTTATGTTACAGTTAGTTCTTCACTTAGGGAAATTTCTTGTCCAGGTATTAATCTATTTTTAGGCGTATTCCCTGGAGGTCCTAGTGATAATATATTGAGTTATTATTATAGCAATCAATTCAATACATGGTATTCTCATGAATATTACGACCTTACTTCAATAAAGGAGGTGGTGCACATTGTCTATCAATAAATTACTAATAATGATTTCTATAATAATGGCCTATATTTTTATAATATTTATACCCTATGCCTGGACAGGGATTTTTGCATCCATCCCACTTTATAAATTAAGATTAAAATTAGCTGGAGTTGCTGGTTTTCTAATAGGCATTTCCACAATTTCAATTTATGTAATTTATCCAAATCAAAAACTTATGGATCTTTCAAATATAATTGGTAATGCAATAGGAATACCTGGAATTATATTGTTAATAATATATCCTCTATTTTATGCAATTATAATGATGTTATCAGCCCTGCTTTTTTCGGAGGTGAAAAAATAGTTACAAAATATTTATATTTTAAAAGATATAAGAAACACCCATGAGTTTTTATCTTGAAATCAAAAATCTACGAGCAGAGATAGAGGGAAAGGAGATACTTAAGGGTGTTTCTTTAAATATTAAACAGGGGGAACTCCACGCTTTAATGGGTCCAAATGGGTCTGGGAAAACAACATTATCTAGGGTAATAATGGGGGATAAAAGGTATAAAATTATTGAGGGTAGTATAATTCTAAATGGTGAGGATATTACGCAACTCCCACCCTATGAAAGATCAAAAAGGGGTCTCTTTCTTACATTTCAAAACCCAATAGAGTTACAGGGAGTAAAATTATTTTCATTTCTTAGATCCTCATATCTTGCACACTTTCCTAACGATAGTACGAGCTTTCAAGAATTTATTAAATTTGTTCAATCAAAGGCAAGGTTATTGAATATGGATACTTCCTTATTAAGTAGGGGTGTTAATGAGGGGTTTTCAGGAGGTGAAAGAAAAAAATCTGAAATACTTCAGATGTCATTAATAAGGCCAAAAATTGCTGTAATAGATGAAATAGATTCTGGTCTAGATGTTGATGCCCTTGAGGCAGTGGCAAGATCATTAAAGGATACGATATTTACAGAACCAAAAATGGGAGTACTTCTCATTACACATTATCAAAGAATATTAAAGTATCTCACCCCTGAAATCGTACATGTTATGATTGATGGAAAAATTGTAATGACAGGTAATTATAGTTTGGCAATTGAAATAGAAGAGAAGGGATATGAATGGATAAAGATGAACAGTTAAAGGAGATTTTAGAAAAAAAGGATAATGGTAGTAATTTCATAACTAGGGCAAAATATCCACACATATTTGAAGAAGGCTTAAATAGATCCATAGTGGAAGAAATTTCCGAAATAAAGAGAGAACCTGATTGGATGAAAAGATTCAGATTAAGGGCTCTTGAAATATTTAATGCTAAACCAATGCCAAATTGGGGGCCCCCACTGGATTTAAATTTTGATAAAATTAGGTATTATGTTTTACCGGATGAAATCAAAGCAAGAAGTTGGGAGGAACTTCCACCTGAAATAAGGGAAACATATGAAAAACTTGGCGTTCCTGAAATGGAAAGAAAATATTTGAGCGGTTCTGTGGCACAACTCGATTCTGAAGGGGTTTACGCAAATATAAAGAAACAACTTGAGGAAAAGGGAGTTATTTTTCTAGATTCTGATTCTGCCCTTAAGAAATATCCAGATCTTTTTAAAGAGTATTTTTTCAAGATTGTTCCTGTAATGGATAGTAAATTTTCTGCATTAAATGGTGCTGTTTGGAGTGGTGGTAGCTTTATATATGTTCCAGAAAATGTGCATATAGATCTTCCCCTTATGACATATTTTAGAATGAATATGCAGAAGGAAGGACAATTTGAACATACAATAATAATAGCTGAAAAGGGTAGTTATGTAAGTTATATTGAAGGATGTACTGCACCAATTTATAATATTACTTCACTTCATAGTGCTGTTGTTGAGGTTTATGTTAAGGAAAATGCCCATGTAAAGTTCACAACAGTACAAAACTGGAGTAATGATATTCTAAATTTGAGTACAGAGAGAGCAAGAGTAGAAAAAAATGGAAGGATGGAATGGGTAAGTGGATCTTTAGGATCAAAGATAACAATGCTATATCCATCTTCATATCTTGTTGGTGAGAATGCATCAGCATCACATCTTTCAATTTCGCTTGCATCAAACAATACATGGAAGGATAATGGATCAAAGGTTCTGCATTTAGCACCAAGAACTACATCTAAGGTGATTTCAAAAAGTATAAGTTTAACTGGTGGCACAACAGTTTTTAGAAGTTTAATTAGAATACCTAAAGGATCTGTAAACTCCGTTTCCCATGTTCAGTGTGATGCCCTAATTTTGGACAAAAATTCCAGGAATTTCACATTCCCTCATAATGAGGTTTATGAGGAAAGTTCAACCGTCACACATGAGGCAACAGCAGGTAGGATAGGTGATGAACAAATCTTTTATATGATGAGTAGAGGGTTAACAGATGATGAAGCAAGGTCAATGATTGTACTTGGTTTTTTGGACAATGTTATGAAGGAAATACCTCTTGAATTCTCACTTGAACTTAATAGACTTATTAGGCTCAAAATCTCAGAATTGGGGGGAACCGGATGAATATTGAACAATTAATTGAAAGATTTTCAAAATCAAAAAATGAACCAAATTGGCTTACTGAATTGAGATTAAAAAATTATAAGGAATTTATTTCTTTTAAAGAGAAAAGAATTTCTGATTCGCCAATTGAAAGAAGATATACTCAGGTGGATGAATCCTTTATAGAGGAATCATTTGAAAGTCCAACTGGGGCTATATTCAAAGAAGAGAATGATTATTTTGTCATTGACTTCACAAAGGATGAGGAATTGGAAATAAAAACAACATCCTTAAAACATACAAAAATGATTACAATTTATGATGCATTAAAGGAATTTCCTGAAGAAATAAAGAACTCACTTGATAAACCTAAAGATGAATGGTCTGCAATTTCAAATGCAATTTGGTCAACTGGAATTTTTGTAAAAGTACCCGTGTTTAGAAGCTGCGAAAGGGTAATGAAATTTAAAGTTATATATCCTAAAAGCCCAATTGTAAAAAGGGATATTTTTATTATTGGGTCAAATTCTCATATGCAATTTGTTGAATCGACTAATTCTCAGGAGGGATTTAGAGGTCTTGAGGAAACTTATATTAATATTGGAAAAAATTCTTCATTGAAACATCTTACAATGATCAATGGCAAAAATTCACAAATAATATCAATAAAAAATTCAGTCATTGAGGAAAATTCTCAGGATGAATGGTATTATGCATTAAAAAATCTTAAAAATGGAATAATGGTAACTAATGCTACACTTAATGGGGACAATTCAAAATTGCTTCATAGGGGGGCATTAATTGGAAAGGATAATGAACACTATGATATTGCTACAAATATATATCACTTGGCAAATAATACTAAAAGTGAAGCTGATATAAGGGCTGCATTAAACGATTCATCAAGAGCAGTTATGAGGGGAAAGATAAATGTTTCAAAAAATTCTATTGATTCAAATGCATACTTTTCAGGCAATTCACTTCTCTTAAATAAAAATGCAAAAAGTAATGCGTTGCCATTTCTTGAAATTGAAGGTAATGGCTCTCAAGCAAGGCATTCAGCTTCAATAACAAATTTGGATTATGATCAACTCTTTTATGTTCAAACAAGAGGTATCGATGAAAATGAATCAAAAAATCTCATTGTTGAAGGCTTCCTCGATCCTGTCGTGAGGCAAATACTAATATATGAAGGTATTAGATACTTAGTATATGGTGAGTGAAAATGGATGTTAAAAAAATTAGAGAGGATTTTCCAATTCTAAAAAGAAATATTAGGGGAAAAAGGGCGGTATATCTTGATAGTACCGCAACATCACAAAAACCTAAGATTGTTATTGATGCAATTGTAAATTATTATGAGAATTACAATGCGAATGTTCACAGAGGTATCTATAGTTTAAGTGAAGAAGCTACAGAACTTTATGAAAAATCAAGAAAAAAAGTGGGGGAATTTATTGGAGCAAAGGAGGATTCAATAGTTTTTGTGAGAAATACAACTGAGGCGTTGAACCTTATAGCCTATAGTTATGGTAATAAATTTTTAAAGGAAGGAGATGAAATACTTACAACAATAATGGAACATCATTCAAATATTGTTCCCTGGCAATTCCTGAAGAAAAAGGGTATAAAGTTAATATTTTCTGATATAAATCAAGATGGGACACTCAATATGGATGACTTACTATCAAAAGTAAATAAGAAGACAAAGATTGTAACAGTGACACATGTTTCAAACGTTCTTGGAACAATTAATGACGTGAAGGAAATTGGAAAGATTGCACATGATAATGGATCAATATTTATAGTTGATGGAGCACAATCAGTTCCCCATATGCCTGTAAATGTTGAAAAAATAGATGCTGATTTTTTGGCATTTTCTGGGCATAAAATGCTTGGACCTATGGGTATTGGTGTTTTATTCGGTAAAAAAGAATTACTTGATTCTATGGATCCATTTATGGGTGGAGGAGAAATGATCAAAGAGGTACATACCTATGGCTCAACATGGGCAGATGTACCTTTAAAGTTTGAGGCAGGTACCCCCAATGTGGAGGGTGCAGTGGGATTAGGTGCTGCTATTGATTATTTAAATTCCATTGGGATGGAAAATGTGAGGGAACATGAAAAAGAGTTGGTTTCCTATTCATTAAAAAAGTTTGAAGATTTTGATGATCTAATAATCTATGGACCTAAAGATCCTGAAAAGAGGGGTGGTGTGATTTCCTTTAATTTTAAGAACATTAAATCAAGGCAGATTTCTGAAATTTTAAAAAATGAGGGGATTATGATACATCCACATGATGTGGCTACAATTCTTGATATGAGTTCAGTAATGGTAAGATCTGGCCATCACTGTGCACAGCCTCTAATGGAAAGATTAAGTATACCTGCCACATCAAGGGCGAGTTTTTACATTTACAATGATAGGGATGATATAGATGCTCTATATAATGCACTTCAGAATGTAAGGAAGGTGCTTAAAGTATGAATGAGGATATTTATATGGATTTTATACTTGAAAATTACAGGAATCCAAGGAATTATGGCAGACTGGATGATGCAAATATGGTTAAAAGTGGTTCTAACCCACTTTGCGGGGATAGTATTACAATTTATCTTAAGGTGGAGGAAGGACTGATTAAAGATATAAAATTCATAGGGCAAGGATGTGCAATAAGTCAGGCCTCTGCTTCAATTCTAACTCAAATGGTAAAAGGTAAAAATATAAAGGATGCAAAAAATTTAAAGGAAGATGATTTATTAAAAATTTTAGGTATACAACTTTCGCCATCAAGACTAAAATGTGCATTACTCAGCTATAATGTATTCAAGGACGCAATTTCAGCATTTTTATAAATTCTTTCATCATTTGTGGTAATGCAGAAGGATCTGTTCCAGTTATTATATTTCCATCAATTTCAACAGGATTACCAGTATAAATTCCGCCTGCATGCAAAATATCATCCTTTATTGAATAAAATGATGTCACTTTTTTATCTTTTATAATTTCTGCCGAGGCCAAAATCCAAGGCCCATGACATATGGCTCCAATAACTTTGCCTCTCTTATTCATTTCTTTTATAAAATCAACAATTTCTTTGTGTCTTCTCATATGGTCTGGTGCATATCCGCCAGGTATGAATACAGCATCGAAATAATCCCAATCATTTTCTTTTATTGATCTTTCTGCCTTCAATATCATGCCATTTTTACCTTTATATTCACCTTCCCTAAATGCAATTGAGATTACTTCATATCCCTCTTCCTTAAGCCTATAGTATGGGTATAGGAATTCTACCTCTTCAACAAGGTTATCAAGAAGAATAGCCACCTTCATGATTTTAGAAATTCATCGGTTATATTTAATACTTTTACATATGGTAAAAAGGGATTTTTAACAATTTCAGCCGGTTTTGCTTTAAAAAGTATTACCTTTTTTGGCTTATCTATGAATTTATCCATGGAAATTGTGAATGCTTTTAAAATTTCTATAGGATCTAAACTCAAGTAATATGAAAATGACATTTCCATCCTTATTGATGGAACTGAAATCATTGCATTATCCGTTCCAAGTGCAATTTCTATACCATTTCTTTTAAATCTCTGAAAATCTACAAATGTCCCAAAAAACATTGATGATCTTGGTGTTAATACAACCTTTATTTTTTCATCCGCCACCTTTTTTAAATCTTCTTCTGTTGCTTTATGCATATGTATAATAAAATCTGGCTTTAATGAAATAACATTATCTATATCTTCTCTCACCCTTTCACTTACATGGATTGAAAAAATTTTACCTTTTTCTTTTGTTCTTCTTGCTACCTTAGAAATAAAATCATAATCATAATCGGATATGGAACTCAATCCTATACCATCGGAATTTTCAAGTAAGAAATCAACTTCATTTTGATCATAAATTCCTGAAATAGGTCTTGTAAGAATTACTGGTCTAACATTCCTGAATTTTATACTTTTTATCAATTTTAATCCATATACACCAGATTCTCTAAAATCAAAAAAGGATCTGACATACTCTCTTTCCATAATTCTTACACTTTCTGCCATGCCCTTAATTATTAATTTTTTATCTGCATTTTCCAACATTCTTTGCTTAAATCCACCAGGTCCTACAAGTTCCATAATTCCCATCCTAGGTACATCTTTAACAAAAGAATCACCTATATGTGTGTGACTATTAACAAAACCTTCAGTAATTATATGATCTGGATCCACATCCTTTTCAAGAAATTCTATAAGTGTATTTCCATCCACGTATGCGATCCCCTTTTTATACTCCCCCCATAAAAAAAGATGGGTTTTTATTTTCATTTTTTATTCCTCGTTCGAATAACTATTCCTTCCTTTGCGATATTGAAAATCTTTTCCTCAGGGTCAAAAAATGATCCTCTCATTTTAAGTACTCTAATTTTTCTTATTTCATTAAAATTATTTATTTCTCTAGATAAATATATTGCACCTGAGGAAAGTATTAATTCAGGCTTTATTTTCATCAAATCTCCCTCAACAGTTAATATTACTGTACTCCCTTTTTCAACAAAAAATTTGAAAAACTTTGCCATTACAGGATTTCTTCTTTCTTCTTCCACACCAAATCTTTTTAATGTGGTAAAGGAATCCACCACTACCCTATCATAAAACTTTTCCTTATATTCAAGTTCAAGTTTAAGTATTATACTTTCCATTGTAAGTTCACCTTTTTCAACATTTTTTGACATTTCAGATATCTCTTTTATTTCACCCTTTGCTGTCACATCCCTTACAGGATAAATTGTTGAATAAAGGGAAGGAGTAGGCACAGCATCCATAACATTTATTGATTGCAATTCCCAGCCAAAATTCTGAACTATTGCATCTATTATTGTATAGGGTGGTCTGTCAGTTGCAATATACAGGCATTTTTCACCCATCAGTATACCTTCATAGAGAAATCTGAGAGCAAAAAGCGTTTTTCCAGTGCCTGAATTTCCTGCTATTATGTACGGTCTTCCAGATCTAAGACCTCCACCTATCATTTCATCCAACATCTTTATACCAAACTTTTGAATAGGCATATTTATTTTCTACCCCCACTTATTTCAAAACCATTTTTTGTCAAAGTTAATGGAATTACTGCTGAATTATAAAAAAATGAACTTTTTAATACATCAAGTATTGTATCCTTTCCCACCCTTTTTAATTTAATTATTGAATCCATCATCCTATCAATATGTGGAATATCCTCTGAATATTCTCCTATAATTAAAGAAGTGGTATTTTCCAATGCTCTAAAAAAATCAAGAAATGAGAGAAGTGCCTCTTCTGGTTCTATATCCATTGTGTAAAAATATTTAAGAGATGTAATTGAATCAAGAAGTACCCTAGAAAATTTCCTTTTCTCCATTATAATTTTTAATGTTGATTTTAAATTAAAAACATCAATTTCCTTTGTTTGATATTTTTCCTTTACATTTACCATTTTTACTACATCTGCTATTTGGGTTACTTCCCTATACGGTTTAATTTCCCTTTTTTTTGATGTGGGGGTCACATCTAATACATTAATAATATTTAAATTCCAGGTAAAATCCTCAAAATCCATCTTAATTTCATAGGCACTTTCATTTAAGGAAATTAACAAAACATCTTCATTATTTTCTGCACCATTTATTAGATACTGAATACCTAAAATAGTTTTACCAACGCCCGGTTCACCCAAAAGGAGATTTAATGTGCCTTCCCTAAACCCTGGAAAATAATTTTCAATTTTTGGAATACCTAATGATACTGACATTGTATATTGTTAATTAAACATAAAATAAAATCTTTTCTTTTTAAGGTTTTTTAAAAAAATATTTATCAAAGATTTTATTCATAAATTATGGAAGATCCAAAGACACCAGGGTTTTTTTCTCTTTTGAGGTGGAGCCCAGGAAGCATCATAATAATCTTAATTTTATCCATACTAAATGTTCTTTTAATTTTAAGTGTATTTCTTTTTAATTTGATCTCTTTAATTTATATATTTATTTTAGGATTGGCTGTTGAATTGTTAATAGTATTTATAAAAGGTTTTGAAAACATTGTAATTATGGAAAATAAAGATTTTAATTATGAAAATAAGTTAGGTATAGCTCTCACGAATATATCTCCAGGAAAGGAAGGAGTTGTTAGAATAAAAAATGAACTTTGGTCAGCTAGGTCATTTGATAAAATAAAAAAAGGGGATAAAATTATTGTTGAAAAACAAGAAGGAATATATTTGATTGTAAGAAAGATGTGAAAATATTTACCTATAAATTACTTAATAGTCCTATTTTTTAAGCAAAATTTAAATATTGTTATAATATTACGTTTTAACACTTTTGGTGATTTTATGAAGTATACAAGATTTGAAAAAGCAAGAATAATTGGTGCTAGGGCATTGCAAATTTCCCTGGGTGCACCTGTTCTTATTAATGTCCCTGAAAATATAATAGATCCTGTAGATATTGCAATCCTTGAGTTTCAAAAAAATGCAATACCAATAACAGTCTTAAGATCAGAAAAAAATTTTAATTAAATTTCATAATATTCTCCAGGAATTGGTAATATTACTTCCTTATTTTCAATTTGTGAAAGTAAAACTTCCCTATTTTCTCCATGAAATAAAATTACTTTATCTGCCTTGCTTTTTTCAATAAATTTTAAAATATCACTATTCCCAGCATGAGCTGAAAAATCAAATGTAACTATCTCAGCATTTATTTTTTCCTTTACGCCATTTATATCCACAAAACCAGTTTCTAAAAGCATTCTACCATTAGTACCTTCAACTTGATATCCAGTTATTATAACACCACTTTTTGGATCATTTTTTATTTGTTCAAGGTAATATAAAACAGGACCTCCCTCAAGCATTCCTCCCGTTGTGATTATAATACCAGATTCAAGTGCTTTTTTTCTGTCACTTCTGTTCCTTACCTTTCTTGCCCATTTTCTGGCACGTTTAAATTCCTGTGAATCCCTAAGGTATGAACCATAACTAGCAAAAATTTGATTTACAGCATTTGACATCCCATCCACCCAGTATTCCATTTCAAGACTTTGCATTACCATCATAAGTTCCTGAGTTCTTGAGACTGCAAATGCTGGTATTAGTACTTTCCCTTTCCTTTCTAATATTTCTTCAATTTTTTTAAGGAATCTTGCTTCTGTAATTTCCCTAGGTGGATGTTCCTTTCCTGCATATGTTGATTCAATAAACAGTATATCAGTTTCAGGATACGTACAACCGTTCATAAGATGTGTGTCTATTGTTTGTAAATCACCTGTAAAAATAATACTTCTATCGTTTTTAACAAGAAACATTGCTGAACCTGGTATATGACCACTGGAATATGGAATGACCTCAAAATCGTCAATAATTAATTTTTTGTTTAATGAAATACCCACATAAAGTTTTTTCAACTCGTCAACATTTTCTATTTCGAAAGGTGAATTGTATCCTTCAAGATTCATTACTTTAACGGAATCTCTTAAGAGTAAATCTGAAAGTTCAAGTGTAAGTGGTGTTCCATATACGGGTACTGAATATTTTAATGTTAGATATGGCAACATTCCAGAATGGTCAAGATGTGCATGTGTTAAAAATATAGCATCAGGTTTTGGCGCATCTAGTGGAAATTTTGGCGGTTTTCCAGGTGTGATACCATATTCGAATAGAAATCTCTTTCCCTTCTCCTCCAAAATCATTCCGAGTCTTCCTACCTCATCCGCTCCTCCTAAAAATTTAAATTTCATCTATTCCCACTCTATTGTAGCTGGTGGTTTATTTGTAATATCATAAACCACTCTATTTATTTTAGGTAATTCATTTGTTATCCTAATTGAAATTCTTTCCAATAATGAATGTGGTAAATGTGTATAATTCCCAGACATTCCATCAATTGAATCTATCACTCTCAATGCCACCAAGTTGCCATATACTCTTTTATCCCCATGTACACCTGTTGTTTTTTCAGGTAGTAATACTGCAAAGTATTGCCAAGGCATAGAGATCTCTTTCCTAGCAACTGCAGATTCTATCTCATTCTCTACAATATAAGTTACCTCCCTCAACAATTCAAGTCTTTCCTCAGTTACTTCCCCAATAATTCTAATTGAAAGACCTGGTCCTGGGAATGGTTGTCTTTCAGATACAGGAATACCAAGATATCTAGCGACCTCTCTTACTTCATCCTTATAAAGGTCCCTTAATGGTTCAACAATCTTTAAAGAGACATTTTCAGGAATACCACCAACATTATGATGTGTTTTTATTCTTTCCCTTATTCCACCGCCACTTTCAATCCAATCAGGTGCAATGGTCCCTTGAATCAAATATTCAGCACCAAATTTCTTTGATTCATCTTCAAATGCTCTAATGAACCTTTCTCCTACTATCTTTCTCTTCATTTCAGGATCTACAATTCCTTTAAGATTTTTTAGAAAATCATCCTTTTTATCAACTATCTTAATCTCCATCCCCATTTTGGAAAACATTTCCTTTACCTGCTCAGATTCATTTTTTCTCATTAAACCTGTATCTATAAAGATTGGAAGCAAATTCTTACCTATTGCTTTCCATGCTAGGAATGCAGAAACTGTACTATCAACTCCTCCAGAAACTGCTATTATTGCCTTACCTCTTATCTCATTTCTCAAATTTAATATTGTTTCATTTACAAATTTTTCAATATCAAACATTTAGATCAATTCCCTTTCTAATTTTTCACCTTCTTCTAATGATTTCCTTCTTTCTTTTTCTATATAAATTTCAAGGCTTTTATCTATTTCATTGTTAGAGAGAGCAAGTATCCTTGCTGCAAGTAGAGCCGCATTTTTACCATTATCCACACCTACAACTGCAACGGGTACCCCCTTTGGTAACTGAACCATGCTCAACAAAGAATCGTAAGGAACCTTTCCTGATATGGGAAGACCTATAACCGGCTTCCTAGTAATTGATGCTATAAAACCTGGCAATGCTGCACTCATTCCTGCTATTGCAATAAAAATTTTGGCATTTGATGATCTTACCTCTTCCATTAATTTTTCTGGGTTCCTATGTGCGGATATTATCTTTATCGAATAACTAATGTTCAGTTCTTTCAACACCTTTGCAACATCATAGATATATTCCTTATCATTGGGGCTACCTGCAAATATTTGAACATCCATATTTATCATTCTTATGTTTTCATTATAACAAGAAGAAATAGAAGAAATGCAATAACTGCACCAATTATTGCACCACCTATGTAGGCCAGACCAGGTATAAGTATTATATTAATAAAGTAACCAGGGTTATATATATGTCTATAAATAATATAAATCAACCCTACGATTAAACCGACCACCAATAGAAGAATACCTGCCATTCTACTTTTTCCACTGCCAAAATATGCCGTGAAAACGCCTAAAATAAAAAGAACAAGTGCAAATATTACTAGTATTATTTCTCCAAATAACTCCCAGGAAATAATTAAATTCATTCGTTCATCACCTTTAGAATTTTATCCCAGTAAGCGTCTTTGTATCTATCACACCTGGTATACTTCTTATCTGATCCACAACAATTTTACCCAATTCATTAAAATCTTTTGCCTCCACCTTTGCTATCAGGTCGTACTCCCCAAATAATGGATGTAATTCAATAATCTCCTTTATCTTTCTAAGCTCATCATACACTTCATGTTCCTTACCCGGAGCTGTACTTATTAAAACGAATCCTATAGCCATTAGAATCACCCTTAATAATCTAATAAGAATATAAGTTTCTAATATAAAAAATTTGTTAAATTATTTTTGAAGTTAAATCGAAATAATTTAAAATATATTCAATATCCAATTATTTGAGTGCTAATATTGATTCGAATATAAAGTGATCCATAAAATATTTAAGATCAATGACCTTATTTAAAAGTTTCATTTATTTTTTCAGCTTTAGAAAATCAATAAACTTATTTTGTTTTTAGAGTATTCATTTCATAATTAATAAGATGCATAAAATTTTGTT
>JAVZSA010000011.1:0-36721 GCA_038880255.1 Thermoplasmata archaeon | reverse complement strand
TTTTTTTATAGCAAAATAAATTAAGGCATTTGTTATTCAAGGAAATTCAATTTATGCAAAAAAAGAACATGCATTGGGTATATTCGACTATATTCGCAAACATTGCACAAGGGCCATTATCAACACTTATTGTATTATATATTTTAGAAAAGGGTGGAAGTGTAATTGAGGCTTCACTTGCTATCACTTTTGGTACTTTAATTTCAATTCCAGCTTCATTAATGTGGGGAAAGGTATCAGACATATATCCTGAAAGAAAAATGCAAATCTTAATTTCATACATAGGTCTTTCAGCATCAATAATATTACTTTACTTTGCAAACACACCACTTGAAATAATTATAATCTATACATTCAATTCATTCATTGTTTCAGCCTCAGCATCACCTCTAAATCTATTAATAATGGAAACTGTTCCGGAAAATCTTTGGAAAATTGCATTTTCAAATCTTCAGCTTGCTGGAAGTCTTGGTGGTACGATTGGTCTTGGTCTTTCATTTCTTGTTACTTATGTAATTCCATTGAAATTGCTAATTATAATCCTGTTCTATGTTTCACTAATTTCAATAAATCTCTCCTATATGTTAATTCCTAAAACAATTGAGAGGGGTGAAAGGAAAATATTTGCCCTTAACCTTCACGCTTTCTTATCAAGGATATTTGTTACACCATTTGTTTGGGTAAGGTTAACAAACGAAAGTTTAATACATACAATAAGAAATTTTAATTTAAAAAAATTCATAAAAACTAAGATTTTTTCTCTCTATATGGCCATATTTCTTTTTTATATTGGATCAGGGCTCTTTAACACAATTTATCCAGCTGGATTAAAAAAAGTTGGATTAAATGAATCATTAGTTTTCCTTGTAATATTTGTTGGTATGGTAGTACAAACAGCTACTTATTTTTACATAGGGTATAATAAAAAATTGATAGCAACAGATGAAAATTTCAAAAAATCCATAATACTAAGGGGTAGTTCTTACATAATGATAGGTTTGATTTTTCTTTTATTCCCTTTTATGGTTCTTTACACAAATTTGATCATTTATCCTTTAGCTGCTGGTATAGCATTTTCAATATTTTATACAGTGTCAAATGTTATAGTATTTGAATCAATAGGAAATAAGGCAAGAGGAAGAATGTTGGGTCTATATACTTCTCTTATTCAAATAGGAGTACTCATAGGTGCAGTATTTTCTGGTTTTATTTCCTATTATCTTGGTTATTGGTTAGATTTTGTTATTGCTGGTATTTTTGTAATAATGAGTTTGAATTTCTTTAAGAAAAATTTACAAAATAATTGAAAAAATTTTTTATAATTTGAAAAAAAATTAAGGTTTTTTTTCAAAATAAAATATTGATCCACAGCGCAAGCACTTAAATTTATTTTCACCGAGATATGTGTGTTGATCAAAGCCACAATATGGGCATATTATTTTATAACCTAGAACTAGGTTTTCCTGTACTTTTTCTATATTTTCTTCTTTTTTAGGTCTTTTTCTTAAAAAAATTTCACCTAAATAAGTAAAATAATAGGGTATACCAACAATAAACCAGAGGAACATAAGAAGACTTAAGAATATTGCAGCAATGTACCAAAACGGTCCACTAAGTAAAGAATAACTTCCGGAAAAATCTACAAGAAAATGCATTGTAATGCTTGCATAAATTCCATACCTAAGGAAAACATAACCGAGGATTAAACCTGCAATAAATACGCTCGGAAATTTTGCAGGTTCCCAAGAAACTAAATGGGCAGATCCGAAAATCAAGGCTGATAATATTAGTAATGCTATGGTAGGTTTATTCATGGTAAATTTTCCACCTACAATTGCCCTATACCATGGTAATTTTCCCCTATAAAATAAAATATAAAGAGGAACACCTAATATAAGGGCTCTATAAACAATTTCTTCCCATACAGGAGCATGCATAAGGGAAAGAAGCAAAACATTTGAAGGTACTCCAGATGTAGGATTTCCAAATGGATTTGATTGTTGAGTAAAAAGCATTGAAACAAAATAGGAAAATAGAGTGAAGGAAATTAGAACAACAAATAATTCTGTAAACCTTCCAAAATTTTCTTTATAATTTACTTTATGTATATATTTAGAAAAATCCCTTAAAATAAAAATACCTGATAAAGAAATTACAATGAAGAGGAAAAGGACCCATATTATTTCATTGTATGGAAAATATATTGCTGCAGCTAGTGGAAATATTACAAAATATAGTGGAACCTTTACATTTAATTCATACCCTCCCAAAATTGTATAAATCATAGCAATATATGTCATAATCCAAATAATTATCACAGTTATCGATAGAAGTAGTGTTAGTTTATTTCTTATAAAATCCCTTTTACTCATAATTGCAATAATTCCGATTTACTATTTATTTTTTTCAAAGGAAAAAAAATTATAAAGATATGCTTATTAATAAAATCGTGGAATTTAAAAAAATGATAGGATTTTCATTAAAAAAGGGTGAGTATGGGAAAGATGCAGCTGTATGCGCACTTATAAATGAGAATCAAGAAGTATTACTTATAAAAAGAATAGAAAGAGAGGAGGATCCTTGGTCTGGTCAGATTTCATTTCCTGGAGGTCACTTTGAAATTGATGATAAATATTTGCATATAACGGCATTAAGGGAATTGAAAGAAGAGACGGGTATTGAAAATGTTAAAATTATTGGCGAACTTGAAGTACAGCATCCAAGGAATTTACCAGAATTAAATGTTTACCCTTTTTTATGTTTTAAGGAAAATTTTAATGATTTAAGGGCCCAAAAGGATGAGGTGAAATATTTTTTAACTCCTAAAATATTTGAACTTAAAAAATCTAAAAAAATGTTTCAAATTGGTGATAAAAATTTTTTAGAAGATTGTTTTGAATTTAATGGTGAAATTATTTGGGGACTTACATACAGAATATTACTTGAAATAATGAATTTATTTAAGAATCATTAATATATATCCTATTGCACCGACTAATGCACCTATAACAATTGCCAGAAGATAAAAAACAACTGGAATAATGACATTGTTTAGAAGATAAATCAGATGGTCCATATAATAACCTAAAATTGCTAAAATTATCAATATTACAAGGCCAGATACACTCATATAAAAACTTTTTTTCTTCATTTCTTCAGTGCCCATGATGTAAAACAATACACCACCTAAAAAAAGTGTTAATACTGCACCAACAAGTATGGTCTCAAGGAATGTATTGATGTTTAGGATCGGAAATACCATACAGATCACCTATTTTTCGTAATAGTATACAAGTATATGAATTAAACTATTTTTTAAAAAATCAAAAAATGAAAGTTTTAATTAAAAATATAAAAATCAAGTTTTAGAATTAAAAAGAATTATCCTTAATTTTTTCTTATCAATCTTGTTCGTACTTGTCTTTGGCATACTTTCAATGAATATTATATCATCCGGTATCCACCATTTCTGTATTCTACCTGTCTCTACATACTTTGTGAGATGGTTTATTATCTTTTCCTTATCTATTTTGGATTTTAATGTTACAATTGCTACCGGCCTTTCTCCCCACTTCTCATGTGGTTTTCCTACTACTGCCACCTCACCTATTTCTGGTAGTTCGGAAATAATGCTCTCTATCAAAATAGATGGGATAAATTCACCTCCACTTTTAACAGCATCCTTTTCCCTATCCACTATATGTAAATATCCAAGATTATCAACCACTGCAAGATCACCTGTATGCAACCAACCACAATCCCAAAGAGCCTTTGTTTTTTCAGGATCTTTAAAATACTCACCTGTTAACCATGGTGACCTGATTACAATTTCACCAATACTCCTATTATCCCAAGGAACATCATTACAGTCAGAATCAACAACACGAAGATGCATAAATGGTATTGGAATTCCAGGAGCATTTTCAAGTTCCATTCTAAAATTTTCATCAATACTTTTTATTTTCATATTGTGGTATGAAATTGTTACAACTGGCCCAGCTTCTGAAAGGCCATAGGTACCAACTGTTTTAATCCCAAAGCTATTTGCCCACTTTGCAAGTCCCAAGGGAAGAGCAGCACCTCCAACTATTACTTTAAGATCTTTCAAATTTTCCCTATAATTTTCAATTCCAGGGGTGGTAAGAAGCATATAAAGTAAAGAAGGAACCATATAAGAGATTGTTACATGTTCATTTTTTATTGTATCAAGAACATTCTCCATTTCATATCTACCTGGTAATACAAGCTTTTTACCAAGCATTATTGATGCATATGGAAAAACCCAAGAATGTGCATGGAAAAAAGGCACAAGACCAAGGATTACATCATTCTCCTTTAGGCTAATTGGTTCCTTCATAAGGGATAAGGCTAAAGAAATTGTATGTAATACTATATTTCTATGGGAGAATGTTACACCCTTAGGTAAACCTGTTGTTCCTGATGTATAAAATATTGTTGCCCTCGTATTCTCATCAAGATCTGAAAATTCATATTTCCCAGAATCTCTTAAAAGTGTTTCATAGTTAACTAGATTTTTAATATTACTTTTAACATCATTCATTGATTTTAAAATAAAATAATTTATATTTTTTAAATATTTACTAATTTTTTCGATAACTGGAATAAATTCTTCACTCAATATTATATATTTATCTTCTGCGTGTTGCATTGTATAAAGCATAGTCTCTAATGGGTATCTAATATTAACAGTGTGCAATGTTGCACCAATCATTGGAACAGCATAATAGGATTCGAGATACATTGGAGTATCCCAATCCAAAACTGCAACTGTATCTCCAGGCTTTACACCAATTGATATTAATCCACCAGCTAATCTTTTTACCCTATCATAGAATTCTTTAAAGCTATATTTTTCAATATTCCGATAAACTATTTCTTGTTCAGGATAATTTCTAATTGCATAATATAATGTACTGTGAATATTTAATTGATAAGAAAACATAAAAAAATTATAGAAGTTTTCTCAATTCTTTTTTGTCAATCTTGTTTGTACTTGTCTTTGGCATACTTTCAATGAATATTATATCATCCGGTATCCACCATTTCTGTATTCTACCTGTCTCTACATACTTTGTGAGATGGTTTATTATCTTTTCCTTATCTATTTTGGATTTTAATGTTACAATTGCTACCGGCCTTTCTCCCCACTTCTCATGTGGTTTTCCTACTACTGCCACCTCACCTATTTCTGGTAGTTCGGAAATTATATTTTCAAGCAACAATGATGGGATAAATTCACCTCCACTTTTAACAGCATCCTTTTCCCTATCCACTATATGTAAATATCCAAGATTATCAACCACCGCAAGATCACCTGTATGCAACCATCCACCTCTCCAAAGCTCCTCTGTTTTTTCAGGATCTTTAAAATATTCTCCCGTTAACCACGGTGCTCTAACCACAATTTCCCCAATACTCCTATTGTCCCATGGAACCTCTTTTCCAAGGGAATCAACTACTTTAATGTTTACAAATGGTATTGGTACTCCTGTACTTATCTTATAATCAAATCTTTCTCCCTCTTTCAATTTCTTTATTTTGTTGGTAAACAAGGCTATTGTTAGAACTGGGCATGTTTCTGAAAGACCATAACCTCCAATGGTATTTATTCCAAATTTTTCCGCCATTTTTGCCAAGCCTTTCGGTAATGCTGCTCCTCCTATCACTACCTTCCAACCCTCAAGATATTTTGCATAATTTTCTATTTCTGGATGGGTTAAGATCATATAGAGTATTGAAGGTACCATTAATGAAAGTGTCACATGCTCATTTTTTATTAATTCCAATATTTTTTTAACATCATATCTGCCAGGTAATACGTATTTATTTCCAGTAAGTATGGTAGTATATGGCAAACCCCATGAATGTACATGGAACATTGGTACCAGACTCATAAAAACATCCTTATCAGTTGCATATAATGGTTCAATATGAACTGCCATGGCAAGAGCTGCTGCGTGGAGCACAAGATTTCTCTGGGAGAATGTTACACCCTTAGGTAAACCTGTTGTTCCTGATGTATAAAATATTGTTGCCCTTGTATTCTCATCAAGATCTGGAAATTCGTAAGGTTCGGAGGATTCAAGTATTTGTTCATAATTGTAATTTGGGGTAAGTATTGTTTTTATCTCTTCATTTTTATCAGAATAAATTATCCACCCCTTTATGAAGTCAAATAATTGTGCAGCCCTTTCTACCAAAGGTACAAATTCATCTCTTATTATTACATATTTGTCCTCCGCATGTTGCATTGTATAAAAAATAAGCTCTGGAGGATACCTAATGTTCACTGTATGTAACGTGGCACCAATCATTGGTATTGCATAATAAGCTTCCATATAATGATTGGTATCCCAGTCCAATACTGCCACTGTATCTCCTGGCTTTGTTCCAATGGATACAAGGCCACCTGCCAATTTTTTTATTCTTTCATAGAATTCACTGAATGTATACCTCTTTATGTCCTGATAAACTATCTCCTGATCAGGGTAGTTTCTAAGAGTCGCTGGAAACATATTTTTAAAATTTAACTGAAATTTATAAGGATCCATAAAATTATATTCAAAACATTGTTAATAAATTTTTCTAAATTGAATAATTTTTTAAAAATTTTTTAAATAAAATTTTGGAATATTTTAAATATTTTCCTGCAATCACGCTATTATGATATATGAATTTGAAGGTAGAGTTCCCAAAATCTCTGAAAATGCTTATGTTCATGAAAGTGCAGTAATAATCGGTGATGTTACAATTTCAGATGGTGTCTATGTTGCGCCAAATGCAACTATCAGAGGTGATTATGGGACTGTATACATAGGAGAAAACACTGCTGTGGAAGATAATGTTGTAATTCATGCAAGACCTGGGGAAGTAACAAGGATTGGAAAATGGGTAACAATTGGTCATGGTTCAATAATACATACTGCTACTGTAGACGATTATGCTGTCATAGGAATGGGATCGATTATAACAGATTATGCGCATGTTGGCACTTGGGCTGTTACAGCAGAGGGGACAGTTGTAAAGATTAGGCAAGTCGTTGATCCTGAAAGCATTGTGGCTGGAATACCAGCACAGCAAAAATCTAAAGTGAATGAAGACTACAAAAAACAGTGGATAGAGTTTAAAAAAATATATGTATCCTTTACTGAAAGATATAAGAAGAATCTAAGGAGGATTGATTAAAATGTATAACATAATAGTATGTTTTAAACAAATCTTGGATATTGATCAAATGAAGATTGATGAGAATACACAGGAGCCAATAACGAAAAATTTACCGTATAGATTGGAGGACCTAAGTAAAAATGCGATTGAAGAAGCAGTGAGAGTAAAGGAAAAATATGGAGGAAAAGTTACAGGAATTACATATGGTGGTGAACAGGCTACACTTGCTATGAAGGAGGCACTTGCAATGGGCGTAGATGAGGGCATTATCATTAAGGGCTATAAAGAAAATAATCCTGAAATAACTAGTGAGGTTCTTGCAAAAAAAATATCTGGATTAAAATATGATATTATAATAATGGGAAATGCAAGTGCTGATAGTTATACAGGCCTTGTTCCAGGAAAGGTGGCAAAAAAGCTTGGAATACCATTATTAGGAAATGCAATTAAACTTGAAATGATTGAAGGAAAAGCGAGAATAACGAGAAGCCAGGAGGAGATGAATTATATTGTGGAAGCACAACTTCCTGTTCTTGTTACAGTAGAACAGGAAATAAATGAACCTAGGCTCCCACCATTGATCCAGATAATGGCTGCTGGTAGAAAACCTATGAAAATTGAAGATTTTCAAATTTCATTACAAACAACAAAAAAGGTAATTTCAAACAAAGCTCCAAAAAGTGACAGAAAAAGAATAATATTTGAGGATATTGACAAGGGTATAGATGAAGTAGCTAAATTCCTAAGGAGTGAGATAAAATGAAAGGATTAGTTTTTTCTGAGAAGGGTGAACTTGCAGCGCAAATTTTGACTTTATTAAGAGATAAGTTTGATCTTGATTTGTACACTACTTCAGATTATTCATTGGAAAGTTATGGTGCAAAGGAGCTTTTCAGAATTAAAGGAGATTCAATATATGTTGACAATCTTTCAGAATTACTTGCAAAAAATTTCAAGGAAAAAAATTATGATTTTATTGCCATAGGTTCATCAGTAATGGGTCGTGAAATATCATCTTTAATTTCAGAGATACTTCATGTTGAGGCAATTACTGAAATCTTGAAACTTGAGTTTAATGGTGAAAATTTTATTACTGAAAGATTCTTCTACGGTGGAAAAACTTTGATAAGGGAAGAATCTAAGGCAAAAATATTTACATTTCTACCTGGATTGGTTGATCCTATTCAAGTGAATGAAAAAACCCCTGAAAAGGATATCACTATTGAAAATTCATCCAGGGTTTCAATTGTAAATAAGATAGAAAAACCGAAGGGTAGTGTGAACCTTGAAAAGGCAGACATCATTGTTTCAGCTGGCAGAGGGATAGGTAAAAAAGAGGGCCTTTCAGTAATACAACAACTTGCTGATGTTCTTCATGGTGAAGTTGGCGGTTCAAGACCTGTTTGTCTGGATTACCATTGGCTCAGTGAGGAAAGACAGGTGGGACTTTCTGGAAAAAGGGTAAAGCCAAAGATATATGTGGCTGTTGGTATTTCAGGGCAAGTTCAACACATAGCGGGTATGAGAGGATCAAAGACTGTGATTGCTATTAATAAGGATAAGAATGCGCCAATATTCAATGAATGTGATTATGGCATAGTTGGTGACCTTTATTCTATTGTTCCAAAGTTGGTAGAAAAACTGAAAAAATGATGCTAGAAAATGAGGCTAGAATTAGGCTTGAAATTGAAGATTCAAACATAATATGTAATGCACTTTCTGTTGAGGGTAAAAGAAACATTCCTAGAACTAATGTGGATATTTTATGTGAAGGAAATAACGTGGAAATAATAATTAGGGCAATGGATTTTAATGCCCTGAGGGCAGCAATAAACTCATATATGAGATGGATTAATCTTACAATGGAGATATTGGAGATGGTATAAATGGATTTAAATTTAACACCCTATTTACAAGAAAAGTTAAAGCAGGCACAGACAATACAACAGCAGCTGGAAAGTGTAATTTCACAAAGGTATCAGTTTGATCTTAAGGTAAAGGAAATTACAAAAACGCTTGAGGAACTTGGTAAACTTGAGCAGGGCACTGGAGTTTTTAAAAATGTGGGTTCAATTCTAATTCCAGTTAAGGATGTTGAATCATTAAAAAAAGAGCTCATGGATGAGAAAGAAACACTAGAGGTAAGAATAAGAACACTTGAAAAACAACAAAAAATGTTAGAGGAAAAATATAAGGAAATACAGGAAGAATTTTCAAAAGCTTATGGAAAAGGACAGAGTGGTTAAATATGTTTAGGATGGGGGAAATCATACTAAGACCCCTTGAAAGAGATGACTTAAAACTCGTTCATGAATTGGAAAATGATTTCCTCGGTACATATTATTCCAGAGGCATGCCAATAAATTTCAAGTCTATGGATGAAGTGATAAAGGAATTTGAGGAGGACTTACAGAGAGGGCAGAGAAGAAGACTTATTGTAGTTTATAAAGAAAAGAATGTAGGAATTTCATCAATTTATGAAAATCCAGGTCCCTTAAAAAGGGCAGGAATAGGATTATATTTAAAAAGGGAGTATTGGAATTCTGGAATTGGTAAAATATCCACACTAGCGATGCTTGAAATACTTTTCTATTTCTTAGGTTATGAAAGGGTAGAAGCTTGGAGCGCAAGTTATAATGAGAGAGCGCATAAAACATTAATTGATAACGGTTTTCAACTAGAAGGTAGACTCAGAAAATCCTTGCTAATAGCAAATTCATATTATGACTGGTTTATATTTGGGATACTTAGAGAAGAATACATGGAAAGAAGGGATGAAATATTAAGGAAAATTTTGAAAGATAAATATGATGATTATGTCAAAAATGTTTCATTTTTATCTCAATAAATTTTAATATTTGTTATTTTTAAACTAATTTATGGAAAGGGAGGAAGTATTAAAAATAATTGAAAAGGAAAACATAAAGTTTTTACAAATGCAATTTACCGACATCCTTGGTAATGTAAAAAGTGTTATTATACCATCTTCTAAATTTAACAAGGCAATGGATGACGGTGTTATTTTTGATGGATCCAGTATTGTTGGCTATGCAACAATAGAAGAATCAGATATGAGAGCTATGCCAGACCTAAGTACATTTCAAATTTTACCTTGGTATGATGGAAATTCAAAAACTGCCAGGATAATATGTGATGCCTATAATTCAAATGGTGAACCTTTTCAGGGGAATCCTAGGCAAATTTTGAAAAATATTGTAAAAAAGGCTAATGATTTAGGTTACCAATTTTTCACAGGCCCAGAGTTCGAATTTTTCTTATTTGAGCTTGATGATAAGGGATTTCCAATTCCAATACCAAATGACAGAGGGGGATATTTTGACTATACTCCTGTTGATAAAGCAGAAGCAATAAAAAAGGAAATATTAATGTATTTGGATATGATGGGATACGATCCAGAGGCTTCACATCATGAAGTTTCTCCTGGTCAGCATGAAATTGATTTAAGATTTGCAGAAGCAATTAAGATGGCAGATAGAATAACAACTTTAAAGGCACTTATTAAAACAATAGCATTAAAGCATGGTCTTTTTGCAAGTTTTATGCCAAAGCCAATTTTTGGTGTAAATGGCTCTGGCATGCATGTTCACCAAAGTTTAATGAGTATGGATCAAAAGACAAACTTTTTTTATGATCCTAATAAGAAATATCAGCTTAGTGATACTGCTCTTTACTATATAGGTGGTATACTTAAACATGCAAAGGAAATCTCTGCTGTATTGAATTCATCTGTAAATTCGTATAAAAGGTTGGTTCCAGGATTTGAAGCACCTGTATACATTTCATGGGCAAATATGAACAGAAGTGCATTGATAAGAATACCACAGGGGAGAGGAATCAAAACAAGATTGGAACTCAGAAATCCTGACCCAGCCGGTAATCCATATCTTCAATTTTCAGTTATGCTAGCCGCAGGTCTGGATGGTATAAAGAAAAAAATAATGCCCCCTGAACCAGTGGAAAAGGACATATATCATCTAACTGAAAAGGAAAGAAAAGAATTGGGTATAGAAAATCTTCCCGGTAGTTTGGGAGAAGCTTTGGAAATTTTCAGAAATAGTGAATTAATGAAGGAAACACTTGGTGAGCATATATTTAATCACTTTTATATTGTAAAGAAAAAAGAGGTAGACATTTATAGAGCTGAGGTAACAGAATGGGAGATAAAGAATCTTTTACCAATTTTATAATTTTTAAATTTGAAAATTATAATTCTAAAACAAATTATGAATTTTTTTGAATTAAAGATTGGATTTTATAAAATATATTGAAAAAGATGGAAAAATAGTTAAATTAAATTTACCAATTTAAATATTTGAAAATTCGTTATAAAAATCAACCCTAATCAATAAAATAAATGTTTATTTTAAAAATCCTATTAAGAATTTAGCCTGTTCGGGTGTTAGTTGTGAATTATTTAAAATTTCCTTCTCATCCTTTTGCTTTATTGCTTTGAGTATTGAAGGTTTTCCTCCAGTTAATTGATATATAGTTTTAACTATTTCATTATCTGTTATTTCAAGAAATTTGCCAACATATTCTTGAGATAGTCCTTTTAATTTTAATTCTTTTACTTTGCCTGAAATTACATCATCAATTTTATAAAACCTATTGTAGGATGGTGTTTCTTCTCTCATCGATACTATTATTTTCCCCCTTTTCTTTTCATTTATAAGGTTTTGAAGATAATCTACAATTGAATCATCCACAATATTATAATTATCAATAATTACAAGTGAATTTTTTTCTTCCTTCATAAAATATTCAAAATCCTTATTCATTACATTTTCTATTCTTTCTTTTAATTTCTCTATTGTTATTTGATTATTTATCTGAATCATCATTATTTCCATATTCTTTATTCCTGAAATGAATTTACCAATTAATGCAGTTTTTCCCATCCCCTGTGGCGCTATCAATGCCAGAAATGGTGAGGGACTTTTTATCCACTCATTCATAAACTCAAGTTCTTCCTTCCTATCAAAAATCTCATTTTCGAAATTTCCTTCAATATAAGTTTTTCTTTTCTCTTTAATTGCTTTTGATTCATTTAAAAGAAGGTCAATGGCTTCAAGCCAACTTATTTCGCGCTTTATTTCCACCAGATCGTAAATTCTGTACTTTTTTCCATTAAAATGCACATTCTCATTGCCTATTGATCTCTTTATTTTTTCCACCTCAAACATACCATCATATGTGAGAAAATAGACATTCATTCTTTTTTCTTTGCCTGAAACACGACCTTTAATCTCTTCCACAAGTTTGTTATCCATTAGGATATCTAATTCCCGGGGTACATGTGATACTGTTATACCAACCGCCCTTGATATGCCCTCCTGGGTTATTTCTATGGGATATTGATAACGATCCTTATATTTCCAATAATCAGCTAAATAAATTAATATACGTGTTCTGAGTGTTATTTTTTCCATTGGTTAGTAAATTATATTCTATATATTTAAAAATGTTGAATTAAATCTTTTTAAACATTATTTTCACTTTTTGATGATGCATAATCTTCCAATAGTTCTTTATTCATTTCAATAAATGTATGCCCCCATCCAAATTTTTCCATAATTTTTAATGCTTGCTCCTTTTCTCCCAATATGTAAAGGGCTGCAGAAATTGCTTCAGCAGTTGATAACTGGCCTGGATGTCCAAAATTTACAGGATTCCCAGGAACAAGGTATGGAAGTTTTCTTTTTTTACCAGTTATATTTTTAAAAAAATTTTCTGCATTTTTCCAAGATATATCAATTGCATATAGCCCCCAAAGATCTGCAATACCTTTATCATTAACAGAAAGAATTTCATCAGCATAAGGAGAAAGAATTATTCCTTTAACCCTCCTATTTGGTGGTATTATCTTAACAAGACCAAATCTTTCCATTTTTTTGGCTGTGCATTTTTTTGGATCATCATCGTTAAGACGGATCACAAAAACATTTATCATATTTTATTGAAAACAAAATACATTATAAACGCACTTGCTATCAGAATTATGAGCACTATAAATGGTAAGGAGAGATAGAATGGGGTTGATGATGATGATTTCATTGGACTATTTGGAAAACCTGGCAAAACCCCCATATCTAGAAGTTGGCCATTCGTATATCCTGGATGCATTGAAGGAAGTGTTCTTACATATAGAAGAGCCTGAGTTACAGAATAAAAGGATATGTTTGTATATTTCTCAAGTGCAAAAACGAATTGAACACCAAATGGATTTAATCCTTTTAAGTCGTAGGTAAAGAATACATACTTTGCCTGGGGATCATTACTCCAATTGTATTTTGAAATAGTCTTTGAAAATAATATTGGAAAAATTAAATCATTCCATATGCTATCAGTTATTGTTCCATTGGTACCATTAAGAAAATGAATCGTTATTGTGGGATAAGTTGTACTACCTTGACCATTTGCCACTGTAAAAAAAGGTATTAACGTAAGTAATATTGCTAACAGCACTATCACTTTTTTCATTCTTTACACATAAAATATTATTCCTATATAATATTATCGAATTATTTCATTTTGACCAAAATAATGCCCGGATCGAATTTTATAAGGTAATTCTGGATTCCTATCAAGTTTCATAAAAATTACTTGAGCATATCTTTCGCCTCTTTCTATCTTAATTTCATTATCTGATGAATTAAATGACATTATGTTTAATTTACCTTCAAATCCCGCATCTATTAATCCTGCAGAAATAAATATGCCCTTTCTTGCAAATGTTGTTCTAAGCCATATCTGTCCATAAATATCCGAAGGAAAGACAAAATATTCCATGGATAAAACAATAAAAAATTTTTTAGGACCTATAGAATAGGTTTTTCCCACCGATTCAACATAAATTTCATCAACTTTTAAATCATAGCCATTTGGTGTAAGTGATTTTGGATCAAAATTACTAATTTTTAATTCCCCATTATTTAACATTTCAATTATTGTACTATCGGATAACATAAATGAATATTGGTCATCAATATTAAAAAATTTTGATAAAGTAAAAATACTTTCTTTAATTATTGTAAAATATGATACTTGATGGGAAAGCACTTGCTAAGAAGATTGAAAACACCATAAGGCAAAGGGCAAACGAATTTAGTGAAAAATATGGAATGAAGGCTTCACTTCATACAATTCTTATTGGAAATGATGAGGCCTCAAAGATCTATGCAAAATCAAAAATAAATGCATTAAAGAATGTCGGTATGACAGGTGAAATACATTATCTTGAAGAAAATTCACATGAAAGCGAAATTATTGATATTCTCAATAAACTTTCATCAAGAAATGATGTTCATGGAATAATGGTAGAAATGCCATTACCTAAGCATTTAAAAAAGGAGAATATACTTTCAAGCATAGATCCACGCAAAGATGTGGATGGTCAGAATCCAATAAATCTAGGTAAATTAATGTTGGGCATTGAGGATCATTCGCCTTCAACACCAAAGGCTGTAATAAGAATACTTGAAGAGTACGGTGTAAATTTAGCATCCAAAAATGTATGTATAATTAATAGGACACCCGTTGTAGGGAAGCCACTTTCAATGTTATTTTTAAACAGGGATGCTACAGTAACAATATGTCATAGTAAAACAAAGAACCTTCATGAAATAACTAGAAATTCTGAGATAGTTGTTGTTGCTGTAGGTAAACCGAATTTTCTAACAGGAGATATGATTAATGAAAACAGTATTGTTGTAGATGTGGGAATAAATTCAATTGATGGAAAAATAGTAGGTGATGCGGATTTCAATGCCCTTGTTGATAAAGTTTCAATGATAACTCCCGTTCCAGGTGGAGTTGGAAGTGTAACAACAATACTTATTGTTGAACAAACCCTAAATAATGCGTTTGAAATTATGGGAAAAATTTATTAATCCTTTTTTCTAATTTAATCAAGGTGTTTTTAATGGAATCACATAAAGATATTATTGCACCAAAATATAGGGAAATAAAAGAAAATGAGGTTTATTGCCCATTGTATAAGGACATAATACCATTGAAAGAGTGTAAAAAATGTAGAAATTTCATAGGTATAAAGGAAAATTATGTTCTTTGTGCGCTGGCTTGGGAATGAAGTATATTGCAGTTCTTTCTAAAGAGCATGAATTACTCCCTTTTGCAGAATTGAAGGCCATAATTGAATCGGAAAGTAAAATTTTTAACATTAAAAAAATTAAAAATATAGCTATTTTCGAGACTCAAAATGAAACTGAGGTCTATTCAAGAGCGGCACTTTTAAGAGAAGGGGGAAGAATATTAGGTGAATTTAATGATCCTGAAGAAATTAAAATGGATCTGGGTGATAAATCATTTTCTTTGAGATATAGGGATTTTAATGAAAATGGTATTGAGAGTAAAGAAATGGAGAAATTTGTGGGATCTAAAATAAAAGGTAAAGTTAATCTTAAAAATCCTGAAATAAAATTACTCCTCATTCATATGGATAAATATTATCTTGCAATAAACGAGAGAATAGATCCAGATTTCAATCATAGAATAAACGAAAAAAGACCATTTAGAACAAATTTAACATTGAAACCAAAAATGGCAAGAATGCTTGTAAATCTTGCAAGAGTAAAAAAAGGCGATAGAATAATTGATCCATTTTGTGGTAGTGGAAGTATATTGATTGAAGCATCGTTAATGGACATAATTTCCTATGGCATTGATTCTAGTAGAAAAATGTATCATGGTTGTAGAATGAATCTAATGCACTTTGGAATTGAACCTAAGGTTTATCTTGGAGATGTTTCAAAAGCATTAGAACTGGGAAAATTCAATGCGGTGGTTACAGATCCACCATATGGAAGAGGATCATCAACAAATAAAGAAAATATTGAATCTCTATATTCAAGATCATTTCAAATATTTAGAAAAATAGTTGATGATGGGTATATAAGTCTAATGTTGCCCGATGAAAGATTCATTGATTTAGCAAAGGATTACTTTAAAATTAATGAAAAATATGAGATGAGGGTACACAGATCCCTTGTTAGGCATATTTTTACCCTTGCTTAAGGTTAATAGTGAAATATCTTACTTCCCCCTGTTGACAGACTTTCGTCAAATATGCAATTTTAGTGCTTCTAGATTCATAAACAATGCTTGCTTTTACATTATGAATCCTTTTTATGCTGTATGTTACTTATAGGGTTCTGAATTAAGTAGGGATATGTATGTAATCCATACCTAGTTCTTGAGCCTCATCGCCCTTATCCTCCTCCGGGTTCATCGGAGGTTTCATTGAACTTAGCTCCTTTCGGGAGGAATCTCGGCTCCCACATACTAAGGAATTTGTTCAATATGTTTTTAGCCATATTTTTCTGCCTATCGATTTACCCCTCTTAGGTCTTTATTATAACCTGCATCTGGAGCATGAGGATGACTTAACATTCTTATTTATTTACCAATATTTAAACTTATCAATTGTAACTATTGACTAGGCAATAATTAATTCTGCATCCTTTGGTATTTTATCCATAGTTACCTTGAAATCATTCAGTTCTTGTATATTCACTTTTTTTATCTTTCTTGTTTGTTTAATAAGTTATTCTATATTTATTTTAAATACTTCACAGTCTGAACTTCCCTTCTTGCACTTGTTTTCTTTCCTTTTTCTATATTCTTTTTTTCTATTTGTTTTCAACATATCTTTTAACACATAAATTGTCCCTTATCTTATCATTCTTATTTTATTAATTAAAATATAAATACCTTTGCTCATTTTCTTTTTTTTCACTAAATCAAGTGAACTTATCGTTTGCGGAATTAAAATTTTGATATATCCATCAATATTTAAATTTATTTATTTTAAATTTGTTGATGACTGCAATTCCTTTAAAAGATTTTCAACAATCGAATTGAATGACTTTTTTGAATCTGAATCCTCCAGGATAAATGGTCTTCCAGAATCACCAGCTTTTACTATCCTTGCATCCATAGGAATTCTACCAAGGAATGGAACATTATATTTTCTAGCAGCATTTTCTCCTCCACCCTCACCAAAAATCGCTCCCGACATATTTTCTATTATCCCAAGGATCCTCACATTCAGGTGTTTAGAAAAGTTGATCGCCTTTTTTGCATCCAACAATGCCACTTCCTGAGGCGTAACAACTATAACAATACCAGTTACATCTTTTATTAATTGTACAATACTAAGTGGTTCATCACCCGTGCCTGGTGGAAGATCAACAATCAGAAAGTCAAGGTCCCCCCACTCTACCTCTTCCAGGAATTGCTGAAGGGCCTTATGTTTAAGAGATCCTCTCCATATAACGGGTGCATCCTCCTCTGGAAGCATCATACCAATTGATACCACCTTTAAATTATCCGAATATTGGACCGGATAAATTCCATTCTCATCACCAGTAAGTTGAGCGTCTCTCAATGATAGCATCATTGGTACATCAGGGCCATGAATATCTGAATCGAGTAAACCTACCTTATTACCCTTAAGTGATAAAGATAATGCAAGGTTTACAGATACTGTTGTTTTCCCTACACCACCTTTGCCACTCATAATGAGTATTTTATACTTTATTTTTTTCATTTTTTGTTCCAGTTTTGTATTTTGCTGAAGAATTGGTTTAATTTTTGAAAGATCTGTTGGCATAATAATCATTACCAATATTATTATTTCATTAATAAAATTAACGTAGTTTAAATTTCTTAAAATTATTGAGAAACTACGGTTAAAAAATTAATCCTAAATTAATATAATCAATTTAAAAAAAAGAAAAATTTTAAGATATAATTTGCATACCTATGAAAAGAATAGGAACTTATAGCCACCGTAGCTCAGTAGGTAGAGCGGCTGACTTGTAATCAGCAGGTCGGGGGTCCGATTCCCTCCGGTGGCTCTATATATTTAAATTAAAAAACATGTAGAATAATTTCAAAATTTTATATGAATATGTTTTTATCCATTTCCTTAACTTCGCCAATAATCGGCTTAAATTCCATTTTCTCAATGATATCCTTTTCCAAATCAATACCAGGAGCAATTTCTAATAGTATAAGACCCTCATTGGAAAGTTTAAAAACTGCCCTTTCTGTAATATAAATTATTTCTTTCCCATTTTTCATAGCTGTAGTACCACTGAAAAATATTTTTTTAACATTTTTTACAAATTTCAAAATTTCGCCATCATTTTCAATGATCAATTTATTATTATTTACTTTAATTTTTCTTTTACCACCTGTAAATCCACCTGCAAAAAATATCCTATGAATCCCATTTGAAATATCTGTAAAACCACCTGGACCTGGAATTTTACCATCAATAAATGATGGGTTTACATTTCCATATTTGTCAACCTGCAAAAACCCCAATGCTGCAGCATCTGCAATTCCACCCTCATATAATGAAAATTGATCCGCTTGCTGTATTATTGCAAATGGTGCTATTGCAGCTCCAAAATCATTACCATATAATGCAATTCCACCCCACGGGCCAGATTCAACTGTTGTATAAACATTTTCATAAATACCAAATTTTTTTAAATTTGGTCCTATTTCTGAAGGTAACCCTGTGCCTAAATTTACAATTATAGGCCTTTTTAACCTTTCAATTAAATTTTTCATTTCAAGTGACAGACGTCTTCTTATTATTTCCCTATCATCAAGAATAATTTTTTCCTCTTTTATCTCAACTATTTCTGGAATAATTTCCCCTGACACTCTTGGATCATAATAGAACGTGGCTGCTTGAGGGTGTAGAAAGTTATCTGAAATAACGATATAGTCCACTAATGGACCTGGTATATGAACTTCCTTTGGAGGAATTGTGCCATTTTTTACTATTCCCTCTACTTGTGCAAAAACTTTTCCCTTTGATGGCATTGCCTTTGATGCCATGGCAACAGGAAGTGTTGCACCATATATGGCCTCCCTTTTCATTGTAATGTTACCCATTGAATCTGAATAGGATCCTCTAATAAGGGAATATTTTGGTTTTGGAGCAGTGTAGAAGAGATATTCCTCATCATTTATCTTAATCAACTGCACATTACATCTTTTCATTTTTTTAGCTTTTTCATTAAGTGCTGAATTATCAAATCTAGGATCATGGAATGTACCTAAACCAATCTTTGTAAGAACACCTGGTCTGCCAGAGGATACTTCTCTAAAAAATGATGTTGCTATACCTATACTAAATGAATAAGCTTCAAAAAATTCCTCATAAACCATTTTTTGCAAATAATCCGATCTATAAAGGTATGGTAATAACATACCTGAAATAAATTCTCTATCATTTCTTAAATAAAGATCTTTTGCTATAACATCTAACCCAGTTCCTGGTACACCAGGAAACGATTCTATTTCAATGAATAAATTCTTTGGTGATCCATATTTTTTATAAGTATCATAAAGGGCATACATTATTTTCAAAGGGGTAACAGAATTGTTAAACCCTGCAATTGCAATTATTGATCCATTTTCTATTTCAAGCAATTTTTCTTCAATTTCATTTTCACTTAAAATTTTCACCATATGATGATATTGAAAAATTTTTATTAAACATTTTTCTTAGAATAATTTTCCAAAGTTTCCTCAAATAAATTTTTAATATTATTTTTTCTTATTGCCTCCCTAACTCTTTCCATAAAAATCATCATAAATCTTATATTATGTAATGTAAGAAGGTAAAGGCCAAGAAGTTCATTTTCCTTTAAAAGATGATGTATATATGCTCTTGTGTAATTTTTACATGCTGGGCAATCACATTCATTCTCAATTGGAATCCTTTGATCTTTATATACGGATTTTCTTAAATCTATTGGTCCTTCAGATGTAAAAGCAATGCCATGTCTTGCATTCCTTGTTGGAAAAACAGAATCAAATATATCAATTCCCATCATCACTCCCTTCAATAAATCTACGGGTGATCCTAGACCCATAAAATACCTTGGTTTTTCTTCTGGTAATAATGGAACAGTATTTTCAAGTATTTCATACATTAATTCCTTTGGTTCACCTATGGAAAGGCCTCCAATAGCATAGCCATCAAAATTAAGTGATGTTATCTGTGATATACTCTCTTCCCTTAAATCCATAAAAACACCTCCCTGAGCAATACCGAAGGAAATCCCATTTCTTACATCCTTGAATTTTTTAGCCCAATTTGTTGTAAGTTTTACTGCATTTTCCACACTTCTCTTACTTTTACCATAGGGTATGCAATAATCAAGGGCCATCGCTATATCACTACCCAAAGAATTTTGTATCCCTGCACTCATTTCTGGTGTAAGAAGTACCTTTATTCCGTCTGAAGGGGACCTAAAGTATATGCCATTTTCCCTTACTCCTATTAAAAAATGTTCCTTTAATATTTGAAAGCCACCACTGTCTGTAAATATGGGTTTTCTGAAATTCATAAAGTTATGTAGACCTCCAAATGACGATATTACCTCAATACCTGGCCTAAAATATAAATGCAATGAATTTGATATTATCATTGGAACATTTAAATTCTCTAGATCCCAAGATGGTATTGTTTTTACTGATCCCTTTGTGGCAACAGGCATGAAAACAGGTGTTTCCACATTTCCATGTGGAAGTTTCAAAATTCCATATCTCGCTTTTCCATCCCTATTCATTAAACTGAAAATTTCATGGGACATAGGAGATCCTCAGTACGGATGCACTAAGGTCATGATAGGCAATGATTGTATAATTCCCATAACCTTGTAAATTAAATGTAATTAGAACATGTTCATTTGGATATAATAATATGGAATCGTTTACTATTGTAGCATTAAATCTTGTTGTAATGTTGCTAGCCTTGATAATTTTAACATAGACTGTTGAATTACCGTTATAAAAAAGTGTATCGTTCACAATCGAAGAGTTTGTAAAAACATTTGGATTTGCCCATTTCAAATCGGTTGAATTTGAAAATACAGTCATACTAATATTAACATATCTTATTACATGTGCAAGCATTGTTTCAAATGTGAGATTAATGAATGCATTTTTTAGTGGTGTTGTATTGTTTGATAAAAATATTGTAAATGGTATTCTATTTAACGATCCCACAGAAATATTCTTTAATGTTTTTAAATTTGTAGAAAGAAAATCATTGGAATGTTGACTTACAGTAATATTTATCATCTTATTTCCAGTATTGTTTAATAATAATGTTCCATTGACATGATTTATTTCACCAATTACAAGATAATTTGCTGAAATTGTTTCACTAACTGTGAAATTTTCTGAAAGTACCTCCTGGGAGATTGGAATAGGAACAAAGGTAACAGCAATCAAAAGGATTGCAGTTATACCAATCAAATACCCTTTTTTTGAAATTTTTGAGACATCGTTCAGAGATGGTGGATGTGATAATCCAAGAATTAACACAAATAATGCGAATAAAAGCCATCCTAGATAGAAGAATCCCATTATAAATAGAAATGCCAAGAATGCATAACTTAAATATTTTGATCTTTCACCTAGTATTGCTCTAGCTATATGACCACCATCAAGTTGACCAATTGGTAATAGATTTATTGCGGTAACAACAAAGCCTACCCATGCAGCAAATGCTGTGGGAAACATGTATGATGTGGAAGGAACTAAAAAATTAATGAAATAGTATATTATTGGAGGAAATATTTCTGTAACTATTAACGAATCCTGAACAACAGGATGATATATTGATCCAAGATAATTACCCAGCAGGGAAATGGGTATGGCAACAATAAAACCTACCAATGGGCCTGAGGCCCCAATTTCAAGCAATGCCTTTCTGTCGGGAATAGGTTCTCTAATTGATATGAATGCACCAAGTGTTCCTATAATTGAAGGCGCGGGTATAAAAAATGGAAGTGATGCCTTTACATTGTTTCTCTTAGCAGCAAAATAATGACCCAATTCGTGAAGACCTAAAATTAAAAGTAATGGTACTGCAAAAAATATTGCACCGCCAAAAATAGATCTAAATGTTAACCAGTTTTGATTAAAATATCCTGCATACTCCATTGCACCTGCAATTATTGTTGAAATAAGTGTAGCAATGAGGAGAGCAATATTAACGTACAATCCTCTGAACCTTTGTGGTGGTAATCTCACCACCTGTATTAAATATTCACCTTTTTTGCCACTTAATGTGGGAACGTATCCTTCCTTTTTTAAAGATTTCCACAGTTCTCTAAATTCTTTTTCAATAGTATTTTCTCCTTCTGGTAAAACCACATGAAATTCTATATATTCTGGAAATACTTTTGTCTCATAAACATAAAAGTGTTTTTTTACCTCCGACTCAATTTCTTGAATTGATAATTCTTTCATAGTAAAGCACTCTCTATTTCCTTTTCCACCTTTTCTGGATCAAAATTCTCTATTATCATCATATGTTTATTTATTTTTCCCTTCAGGTTCAACTTTTGTAGTATTTTAAGACCCGTATTATCAACTATTATTCCTAAATTATTACCAAAGATAAATAATATTGAATTTTCTTCATTGAAATTTTTTACAAATTTCATAATAAGTTCATTTTCCATGCTACCTTTATAAAAATTTATACCCTTCAATTTTTTCGCATTCAACTTAATTTTTTCCATTTCCAGTGAAATTATTCTACTTTCAAGTCTATCCTTTTGTTTCCTTAAATCCTTCCACTCCTCAAAAAATCTTTTTACAGAATTTGGTAGTTCCTCAGGCGCCACCCTAATTATTTCTGAAGTCCTATAAAGAATATCTTCATTTTTATGAACTATGTTAAGCGCACCTTCACCAGCTGAAAATATTATTCTTGAAACTCCATCCTGTATTCTCTCCTCTTTAAGTATTTTTATAAAACCTATTTCTCCTGTCCTTAAAATATGTGTTCCGCCACATCCTTCAACATCGTATTCGCCAATCTTTACTACTCTGATTCTATCCCCTGGCGGTATGCCCCCCTCGTATAACTTAAAACCATAAAGTCTCTCAGCATCATTCCTTTCCATCCATTGTGTCTCCACATTCACATTTTCCATTATAATATTCATTGCTACATTTTCAATTTCCTTTAGTTCCTCCCTTGTTATTTTCTTATAATGTGTAATATCGAGCCTAGATAATTCTTCCTCTTTTTGTGCACCAGCCTGCCAGATATGTTTACCGAGGACTTTCCTACAACTATATAGCAAAATGTGTGTGGCTGTATGATTTTTCATTAATCTGTATCTCCTATCCCAATCAATCTTTCCATGAACAGATTTACAATCAATATTTCCATCAATGTAATGTACAATAACTTCCCCAAATTTTTTCACTTCTTTTACTCTATAAATTTTTCCATTACAATATATTTCACCAGTATCAAATGGTTGACCCCCACCCTCAGGATAGAATGCTGTTCTATCAAGGATTAATAAACCGTTCTCTGAATGCAAAACATTTGCATCAAATTCCTTTAAATATGGATCTTGATAATAAAGTTGGATTGTTGGAGGAAAATCAAAGGATTTTTGTTCCTCAATTTCTATTTCCTGCCTTTCATGTCTGGAGGCAACAAGTGATCTAAAATTTTCAGGAATATGCAAATTAATTCCGAGTGTTTTGGCTCTTTCCGCAACAAGTTCTGGTTGTATACCATAACTATCATAAAGCGTTATTAAGTCATCTAAAGATACTCTATTATCCTTTATCATTTTATCAACAACAATCTTTCCCTTTTCCAAAGTTTCTCTATACCTTTCATATTCCACATCCATAATATCTAAAATTACAGGAAGCATTTGTTCATCAAGTTGCCTTGAAAATTTGTTAAACTGGAATTTTATTATTTCTTTCATGTAATTCACAATACCCAAATCTTCAAGTACCCTAAAGTACCTCCTTATTATCATCCTAGCAAGGTAACCAGTTTTACTGTTTGAAGGAACTGCACCATCATTTAACATAAAAACTATTGTTCTTGTATGATCCACAATCACATGCACTTTTCTCAATATTTCAATAAAATGTAAAGAATCCTTATCCATCCTTTTAGATAATTCTTCTTCTAATCTTTCCTTATTTTCTATTGATACAAAGGATCTGACAATATCGTTATAATTTTTTGGCTTTGAAATTTTTAAAAATGAAAAAACATAATCAATTGTGTCACCATAAATTGCATCAAATACTGATGGTAATGCACTTGAGGACCAAACAAATCTTTCTAACCCATAGCCTGTATCCACTACCTTTAATGGCATTGGAACAAACCTTTTTCCTTCAATTTCCACCTCTCCCGTAGAATCTTCCTTAAACTCCATAAAAACAAGTGTAGCAAGTTCCAATCCTGCTACTATTACCTCGACCGCATAACCCCCATTTCCTCCACCTATCCACGGCTTTTCTTTAAATGTTACAAGATCTGGATTAACCCCAAGGGATTGAAGAAATTCAAGTGAATATTCAACGGTCTTATCCTTCCAATACTTGAAATCATTTGGGTAATTAAATGCATGATGACCTAACATAATAAAACTCGTTAAATGTCTTCCAGTTTTCGCAACATCATCTATATCTACCATTCGAATGCACGGTTGTGGCACTACCAATGGATTTGCTGGAGGAGGTACCTGACCTGAAGTAACATGTGGTTGAAAATCATATATTGAAGCATTAACTAAGAATACGTCTTTCCTCCATCTTGGCACAACTGGATATCTATTTATTATTTTATGACCTCTTTCTTCAAAAAACTTCAGAAAATAGTCCATCATTTGATAAAAGTCAAGCCTTTTGTCCATCACGGGATTTCCTATAAATGTATATGGATCACAGGGGAATTCTCCACATGTATCTCTCTCAACTCTAGACCAAAATTTTGCACCGCATTTCTTACAAATTCTTCTCTCAAATCCTTTTTCGTGAAATATTTTTAGATCAAGTGGATCATTTTCCATTGTTTTTGTCATTATATGAAAGTTCATAAACCTTTTCTTATTTATAATTATGAATGGACCCAGTTGAAAAATTTAAGGAATTACTTGAAAAACTTGGAATTGATTCATTATATCCACCCCAGGAATTGGCAATTAAAAAAATATTTGAAGGAAAGAGTGTGGTTGTTTCGATGCCCACTGCAAGTGGAAAAACATTGATTGCATACGCTGCTATAATTAGGGCATTATCATTAAATATGAAGGCACTATATGTTGTTCCACTTAGAGCTCTTGCAATGGAAAAATATGATGAACTTAAAGAGTTAATTGGGAATGATTATAAAATAATTCTTTCAATTGGTGATTATGATTCAAGTTCAAAAGAATTAAAAGGAGCTGATGTGGTAGTTGCAGTATATGAAAAAATTGATTCCGTTTTAAGGCACGATTTTGATTATCTTTATTCTGTGGGTGTAATAGTGGTTGATGAAATACACATGATACAGGATGATAGTAGAGGTCCTACTCTTGAAATGGTCCTTTCTAAAATTAAATATATTAAAAGTAACTTGCAATTAATTGCACTTTCAGCCACAATAAAAAATTATGAAGAAATTGCCCAGTGGCTTGAGGCAGAACACATTTACAGTGATTTTAGACCTGTTCCTCTTAGAATTGGCCTATATCATGATGGAATGCTAGAATTTGATGATGGTGAAATAGAATATATAAAAGAGGATAAAATAAAGATTGGAAATTTAGTAAAAAGGTCTCTGGAAAACGGTGGACAAGTTTTAATATTCGTTAGCAGAAGATCCTATGCAGAATCACTTGCAGAAAAATTGCGGCCCATTGTTGATAATTACATAAAAGAATTTGAAATTCCGAATTCAATAGATGAGGAAAAAAATCTATACGATGAAAAAATAAAAGAAAATATCAAACATGGTGTTTGTTTTCATCATGCGGGACTTTCAAACAGCCAGAGAAAATATGTTGAAATGCTTTTTAAAGAGAGGAAAATTAAATGTCTTGTTGCTACACCTACACTTGCAGCAGGAGTGAATCTTCCAGCAAGGTCGGTAATTGTAAGGGATATAACAAGATATTCACAGGATGGTTTCACAACAATACCTTCATTTGAAATAAATCAAATGTTAGGTAGAGCGGGAAGACCTAAATATGATTCATTTGGTGAAGGTATAGTAGTCTCAAAAAAGGGATATGTTGACCTTGAATCTTTACTTCAGATTTATGATATTTCTTCAAAACTAGGAAACTTTAGTGCTCTTAGAATGCATGTTCTAGGTATAATATCCTCTGGTCTTGTTAATGATGAGGAATCAATTCCAGAATTTTTTAAAAATACATTTCTTGGTTATAAAGGATTGAAAGAAGTTGAATTTCTTATAAAAGATACAATTTCATTTCTAGAAAATGAGGAATTAATTAGGTCATTTAGAGGAATTAGGCCAACACCATTGGGCAAACTTATTTCAGACCTATATATTGATCCTATGACAGGTATTTCTTTTAAAAATTCTCTCGAATTTCCTTATGCAGATGTATATGCCTTATATGTTGTTTCATCAGCTGAGGAAATGATACCTTTAATTTCCAAGGAGGGTGAATTTGAATTTCCAAATCACCCGGGATTTGAGGACAAAAATTATGATGCCTTAAAAACTGCCATGATGTTACTTGATTGGTCAAATGAGATCGAATTGAATGAAATTCTAAACAAATATGGCATAGGTCCTGGGGATGTGCATATGAGGGTTGAAATTGCAGACTGGCTATTATATTCATATTCCAAAATTGCATATATGTTAAAATCACCCTACGCACAAAAAATTGAAACTTTGTGGAAAAGAATAAAATATGGTGTAAAGGAGGAATTGATTGATCTCGTTTCACTTACTGGAATTGGAAGGGTAAGAGCTAGGACACTCTTTAATTTTGGCTATAAAACATTGGAAAGTATTGCAGATGCGGACCCTGAAAAACTTTCAAAAATACCAGGAATTGGTGAAAAAATTTCAAATTATATTGTAAAAGAAGCAAAAAATATTAATTTGAGGAAAAAAAATATTTAAATATAAAATGTTATAACAATCCGATGGAAAAAAATTTAATTCTATGGAAGGTGGGTGTCATTGGTGATAAGGGGGTGGGTAAATCATCACTTATCACCAGATTCGTTTATGGCACATTCCCACCTAATGGTGGAGATGATTTTTCTTCTCAATTTGTGAGGAAAAAGATCGCATGCTCCGAAAAAAATTTAGAGGTTTTATTACAGGAAATTGAACCAAGTACTCTCTCGCCTAAAAAACTGGAAAGTGCAAAGGCCGTAATATTGGTTAGTGACGTTACAAGAATGGATTCGTTGGATCATATTGAAAAGATTGGAAAAAGGGTTCAGGAGGTAAATCCAAAGGCTCACATAGTTATCGTAGGGAACAAATCTGATTTAAAATACATGGCAGAATTCTGGTTAGAAGAAATTAAGTGCGTTTCAGAAAATTTGAATGGTATGTTGTACGGTGTCGTGAGTGCAAAGACAGGTGAAAATGTAGAAGATGGTTTCACGTTCATGTGTAAAAAAATATTAAAGTCAAAAGGTTCTTTATGATTTTTAAGGTAAAGGGAAATAAAATAATATTTAAAGATAGGTCTATTAAAGACTTACTTATAAATGATGGTTTTACTGTAATGGGTAAAAAAGAGTTTAGTATAATGCCAATTGAAGCACTCTATTTACTTAATGAAAAAAATGCAAAAATAATTTCTGATGATAAATATTTAGATTTTGACAATTTTATAAAGATTTTTAAGATTGATCTAAAAATTTTCGCTGTTTACCACGATCTAAGAAAAAAAGGATATTCAATTGATCCAAATCTAAGGATAATGAATAAAAATTTGGATGTTAATGTTTTTTCGCCTAATGATAAAGTAAATGTTGAAAAACTTAAAGATTCAATTGTTGCCATTGTTGATGATGATTTGGATGTTACATATTATGCTGTAAAGGAAGAGGAAATTTTTGGTGAATTTGAAGATGGAAATGGTTATTTTTTAAGTGGTGAAGGAAAGTTTGGGGATAAGTTAAAGGAAAATCTCTATAAGGATTTGGTAAGGAGGAATTGTAGGGTTAAGTCTGGACTTAAGTTTGGGACAGAATTTATAGTGTATGTTAACAGTAAAGATATGCACTCTAAATATATGGTAAAAATACTCAGAGATGGTATGGAATGGATAGAAGTGGCAGGACTGGCAAGAGTTGCAAATGGTGTTAAAAAGATACTAATAATTGCAATACCTGGAAAAGATTTTAAATACTATTCAATTGCTTGGCAAAGGATCTAAAATTTTTTCCATCAAAAATGCATTTCTTGAACCCCTATAAGGAATTATATAATAATTCTCTATCAGACCAATCTTTTTATAACCAATGGATTCATAAAACTTTATTGCCCCATAGTTCTTTTCCCTTACCTCAAGTATTACTCTATTTATACCATTCTCCTTACTTATTTTCTCCATTTCTTTCATTAAAGTACTTCCAATACCTTTTTTCTTTTGATTTGGTAAAACTGCAATACTTTCTACATGACATGAGTTCCCTTCAAAGAAAAATGCAATGTATGCAGATTCGTTATAAAGTAGAATATATGAACTCCTTATCATTTCCTTTATTTCATCTTCCAGATAAGCAAATTTACCAAAGGTCTTTTTTTCAATTTTCTTTACTATATCGAAATCCTCAATGTTCCCTCTCCTAATCATGATGTATCATCCTCCTTTTTTTGATTCCATCATACATTTTCAAATAAATTCACTTATGATTTCAAATCAATCTATTAGAGATTATGAAATACTCGGATTTATTTATTAGCACAATATTTTAAATAATTACTACCTTTATTCTAATAAATATTTATTAGTTTCTTTATTAATTATATGCGTTTCTGATATAAGGTTAATATTTTTCATTAGAAAAAATCTTTTCTACTATTCTCTATAAAATTTTTAAGGTCAAAATATTGCAATGTTTGACTTCTATGATTATTTTGAAATTTATTTATAGAGAAATACCTCATTGTCTACATTTGCTCATATATATATTAAATAAAACTATTTTTATTATTAAATTTTTTTAAAAAATAAAATCATTCACTTTATTTATTATTATAATCACAGTAGAATATAAAATTTAACAGTGATATAAAATTAATTATTTATCGCTTAATATTTTAGAAATAAATATTCTACAATTGTTATTTCATTTTACATAAATTTAAAAAATCATTTGGAAAAATTTTTTAATCCACCATTTCCTTTCATGGATTATGGAAAAACCTCTAGAAAACTATTGTATACATTTTAGGGAAGGAAAATGCTATTTTGTAATATCAAATCCTGTTCCATGTAGACTATGTTTTAATTTTGTAACATTCGATCAAAAAATAAAAAATAAATATAGAGTATCAAAAGATTTCACCACACTCTATGATATAATAAAAGAAGATAAAACATTCAGATCTCTATTTCCAGAATCTGGGGATAGAATACAAACTACACTTCTATAACTAAAATATTCTTGGATATATAAATTGCCAAAGTATTAGAAATAGAACAATAAATGAAAGTGCAATAGATATCCCTGATGCAATTTTTTCATGATTTAACACTTTCCATTTTTCTAAAGAAATTGATAAAATATCCTTTATTACATAACCACCATCTAAAGGAAGTAGGGGAAGTACATTTGTTAACCCGAGCATTAAATTTATCCAAAATATCCAATAAACAATGTTAACAATAGACCAAAAAAATAAGGGTGAAAATGGAACAGAATATATGTATTGAAAATAGGATGGAACTGGTGAAAGACCTATGAATGGGAGAGTGATAAGAGTAATTATACCAGAAAAAATGCCTCCAGAAAATGGATTTGAAATTGTTGAGAGTAGTCTTGAGGGATCAGTAAAAGATACATTCATATAAATAGAAGATACGCCTAAAAATCCTTTCCCTTTATAATTTTCACTATTATAATTTGGGGCATAATTCTGATAAAATTTATATTTGTCCATTAATGTAATATTAAAATGAATTAATTTACCGTTTTCAAGCAATGTTAAATTTATCACCTGCCCTGCAGATGTATTATCCATAAATGAATTAAAAAACGTTGAATTTTTAACAATTTTTCCATCTATGGAAAAGATTATTTCACCAGGTTTAATTCCTGCTTGAGATGCAGGACTATTAGGAAGAACAGAATTTATCCAAACACCAGAAATAGTATTAACATTAAATATTGAATCTCCCCTTAAAATTTTTACTGTTACATTTTTTCCAGGATCGATACCAATATTATTAATAGCCCCAGAATTAGTAATATTAAAATTATCTATTGAAACTATAACATCTCCAGGCTGTATTAATTTATTTCCAGAATATGTTATCAATGCACCCTGTGTTGTTGAAGAAACTGTCGAAAGCATAAGAAGAAAAATTATTAGAAATACAAATGCATAAATTATATTTGTTGATGGTCCTGAAGAAAATACTTTCATTCTGTCATGTTTATTTAATTTTGAAAGTTTTTCCTCATCCGGTTCAACAAATGCACCTATTGGTAATATAAAAAGGAGTACTCCCATGGACTTTATACCTACATTTCTATTTGCGCTCAAAAGACCATGAGAAAGCTCATGGACCACCACTGCTACCACTATTGCCATTATACCATAGGTAATTGGAATGAAAGGATTTATTCCAGGAAGTCCAATTGCCACAAGAGGTGAAGGAGCCTGAGACTTTGGAATTCCAATAACAAGAATTGCTTCCCAAAATAATAGTATTAATGTAAGAAACATAAAGATTAAAACTAATATTATTGATATTTCACCATAGGATGACCAAAATTTTTTCCTCCCCCACTTTTCAATGGATCTTTTACCTTTTGTGGTACTCAACATTATTGCAGGGCCATAAGGTTTTATTCTATTACTCTTTAATTTTGAAATATAAATTAAAATAAGAAACCAGAATAAAAAAATTAAAATTAGTATTGTAATCCAGGACATAATTATAAATTACCTATTTTTTCTAATTCTTTTTTAAGTTTATTAACTGCTTCAATGATTTCTTCTTTTCTTTTTGCTCCAGTACAAACCACCTTGCCTGAACCAAATAGAAGAAGAACTACCTTTGGATCTTCTACCCTATAAACAAGTCCTGGAAATTGTTCTGGTTCATATTCAACATTTTCCAATCCAAGACTCATAGCTATATCCGTCAAATTTAACTCAACACCAAGGTCGTAAACTGCAACTATGTTTTGAACTATTATTTCAGGCTTATCATAAACGGAAATACCTGCCTTCCTCAATTTTTGAAGTATTGTGTCTATTGTGAGATTTACTGCACTTATATCCTTTGCCCCAGTACAATTTACCTTTCCACTTCTGAATATAAGTACTGCAGTCTTTGGCTCATGAAGCCTGTATATTAATCCTGGAAATTGATCAGGTTCATATTCTGAACCATCCAATGCTATTGCAATTCTACTTAAATCAAGCTTATCAGCAATTGTTGTTGATGCTACTATGTTTTCAATCGTTACCCTATCATCATCCATAAACTTCACCTTTTATCTTATATTTAAATATAGTATTTATATTTTGGTTTTACTTTTTAATCCAAAGATGATAAAAAAGTGAACCAAAATACCTATTTCCACTCTCTAATAAAGTTAAACCCTTTGACTTAAACATTGAAATTATTTCATTTTCTGTTGGATACTCTAAATAGGTGTAAAAAAGTGTAAAATATTCATGAATTAATTTTCCCTTTGTTACAATTATTGATGAAAAAATAGGAAAAATTAATATATACAAATAGAAAAAAAATTGGAGGAAAGGATTGTCAGGTTTTCTTATATCAACTATCAAAACCATTCCTTTGTCCTTTAATACCCTAGATATTTCCCTTGCTGCTTTATCATAAAAGATTGCATCCCTAAATGAAAATGCACAGGTTATAAGATCAAATGATCCTTCTTTAAATGGCATTGCTTCAAATGCTCCAATTACTTTTTCACCTTCCACATTATTTTTTGATAGCATTTCAAATGAAGGATCCATTAAATATGTTTTCAATGCTACAATTTTATTTTTTACCTTATGTGCCATATTTCCTGGTCCTGTTCCTGCATCCAAATAACTTGAACAATTTTGAATATTTCTTATTGCCATATCTCTGATTATTTCATCATTACCTAGGCTCATTATTCTATTCATTTCTGAATAGTAGGGCATCAGTCTTTCTAAGCTCTTTATTAAATCCTTCCATCTATCCTCTCTCATTTGAATATCTTTCCCCCACCGTAAATCCTTGGCATTTTTTCTTGCTGACCAATTACATAATAATCCTCTGTAATAGCTATCTCCTGTTCAAGATCTATAAGTATTATGTTGTTTGAAATATCGGAGACTGTTGCTGCATATTTTCCCATGTTTGTATATACTTGTACCTTTGCACCATTATAAAGTTCATCTTTAATAGCTTGGCTTTTCTTTATCCTTAATCTTATTGATGAAGAAGTCATAAATCTTTCATGGGATGCAAGTATCGATCCTCTTTCCACATCAGATGGTTCTACACCTTTGAGTGCCAATCCTACCCTGGCGCCAACTGGAGCATTTTCCACATCAACATCTTGCATCTGTATACTCTTAATTTCTGTACTTTTTTGACCTGGGAAAATTCTCAATTCTTGATGTTTTTTAATACTACCTTCCTTAACAAAACCAAGAACTACTGTGCCTACACCTTTAACACTGAACGATTGATCCACAACAACGTAACCTTCGCCTTCTTCAATTCTCTCACCTAGCGATTGAAGAAAATCTAGAATATTCTCAATGTTTTTTCTTGATGTTAAATAATTTTGCATTGGTGTATCTTTCAATAGCATCTTCACTTTTTTTATATTTTCTTCTTCTCCGACGAATAATCCTTTTTCCACATTGAAGGATTCAAGTGTAACGAGTACTTCCCCTAAATCTCTATCTATTTTATCCACATCAACAATGGCCGCATCACTCACTGAAGCTGCAAGAGCTAAGGGGACTATTCTTTCTGGAAATCTAATGGGTTGAAGAAATGTGAACACATCATTGCCACTTTTCCTGTTATAATAGGATATATCGGTTTCAGATCCCTGCTTTGCAATATTTTTCAAAATTCCTACGTCAATATACGACAGTATAGTATGATGCATTTTTATTTCACCATTATTGAAAATTCCATAATCACTAATTAACTTTTTGAATTAGTTCACCTTATCTTTAATTATGAACTGTGGAAAAATTTTAAGCACATGGAATATTGGATCAATGTATTGGATAAAATTAATCTTTACACTCGCATTTTATATTATTGGTGCAATACTGATTATAATATCCCTACATTTTATTTTAGGAGTTATTATTGGCATATTTCTTATAGTAATAGGTTTGATATATGGATCTTTTCCCTTAGAATTCGGAACTCCTGGAAAAAACACAATTTATGCAAAATTATTTCAAAATTGTTATATGGGCTATACTGCACCACTTTCATATTCCAAAGTTTCCATAGATTTTTCAAAAAAACCAAAGTTGCTTTTAGTAAGATATACATATTATTTCTCATCAGGAATATTTCTTCCACTCGATTCCCCATGGCAGGGTTGGAATCTTATCTTTATTTATGATGGCAAAATTGCCTGGGGGCCAAATGTTTCCACAGTGACCTATTTTAGGAAGGATCATGTATTTATGGGTTCTGTGGTAATGAGGTTCAGGGAACTTGGCCTTGACGTAGGTTATACTTCCCTTGATCCTCAATACATGGAAATATTTATTAGGAGATTGAATAGCATTTCAAATAAAAATGATACAATAGATGAAATTTTATTGAAAATTGGCATTAATGAATATGGTGAGATATTAGATGAAAGACCAGAAAAAATTTATGAACTGCCACACAATCTTCAGAGAGTGAAAATTACCAGAAAATATGAAGAAATTTTACCAGATATACTTTCAAAACCATAGCCACCGTAGCTCAGTAGGTAGAGCAGCTGATTCGTAATCAGCAGGTCGAGGGTTCAAAGCCCTCCGGTGGCTCTTTCATAAAAGAAACAACTCCAAAAAATTTTTATTTATTTTTAATATTGTAAATTAGAAATCTTTTGAATTTGCGCCGTATCTTAACGAGAAAAAAAATTTATTGTTACTATATAAAAGTAGATGAAATTTTACACATTAAAAATTTAAAAAGTGATTTACTCAGAAAATCTTTGCAATACACTCCAGAATATTATAAAATTACAATAGAGATTAATGAAAAATAATAATACAAAAATTGCTAAAAAATAATTTAATTCTACAATTTTTGTTAAATAATTTTATTAATTAAATATAAATTCTAAAGCTCATGGCTGCAACATATAAGGAAATTGAAGAATTTGCAAAATCATCACTTGGTGAGGTACCGGAAGTTATTAGGCTATTATTTAAATATAATGAAGATGTCGCAGTAGAACAGTTTAATGAAAATCTATCACTTTATTTGGGGAGACACAATTTACCCCTTAAAATTTCAACATTGATTGCCATGGCAATAGCATTGGCAAATGGACCTAAAGAATCCGCAATGATACATTTTAAGTTAGCAAAAAAATTTAATGCTACTAAAGAGGAGATTTTAGACACAATGCGCATTACAAAAATGGCTTTAATGTCCTCAACTCTTACAACCATATCTTACACATTTCCTGAAATTCTAAAATCAGTGGTTATAAATCAAAATGAAAACGAAAAGGCTGAAATTGAAAATATTTTGAAAAAACTTGAATTGGAATCAGGACTTGTACCAGATCGTTTAAATATACTATCTAGATACTCTGTAGAACTTTTAAAGGAACATTTAAGGGAAAGATTAAAACTAATCCAATCGCCATTAAAACTTGAAAAAAAATATGTTTTTTTGATCGCCTACTCTGTGAGTGCCTCAATTCATGATTATGAATGTGAAAAAATATATTTAACTCAATATATTAAAAGTGGTGGTACATTCCAAGAACTATTGGATGCATATTCAATTGTTAGGTTTATTATTGGAAATAGAGCATTTGTTAATGGTCTGGAGATTCTAAGAAACATGGACTGAAAAAGCAGATTTTTATAAATTTTTTACCTTATTGGCAGAAATTATCTCAAATTAATTTTTTATGATATTAAAAAATAAGTAAATTGATTAGCTATCAAGATTGCATTTAAATAAAAATATCAATAATTTATCTAGAAATTCAATTTTTTATGAAATTATTTTATTCTTTATAATTTCTTTCTTAATTTTTTTATTTTTTGATTATTAAGTATTCTAAAACAGTCTAACATTAATTTTAAAATTAAATCATCATATTTAAATATGATCATTTAATATACACCAAATATGAAAAAAGGGATAGGTATATTAAAGGGAAGATATCATGATCTCAAGTTCTGGGCACTTTATAACAAATTTAATAATTAAAACATAAAATCCGATATTTTAATTTTAGGGAATAAAAAATATGATAAAGAGAAAAATATTGATTTTATTGTTCATAACAAAATGCATTCAGGATCTTTGAATGATTGTGCATCAATATATTTTTTTACGAGATCTTTTGAAAACTTATTAAAAAATCAAAGAAATTATAATATATTTAAAAAGATGTATTATAATAAATCACAATATCCTACAATATGTTATTTTTCACTGCTTTTTCCTAAGATGAAATTAATAAAAAACAAAGAAATAAGAGCACAAAATTACCTAAAATTAAAAATAGGATATCCAGAAGACCTTTATGAATATCCACTGATGTTTATATCATCAAATCATATATTATTAGGATTGCATACATTTTGATTAAACCATTTTTTTGCAAGAATTGATGGAAATGGTGTTATTATTATGAATAAAGAAAAAAATAATTAAAAAACTAAGTTTAAAAACATTGTTATTTCCCATATTTGTTGTAATTGCGATGGTTTTTGGTCTATTTTTGGGATTTAAATTTAAAGCTGAAAGTGTTTATGCGGCTACATATGGTATTCCAATAGGACTATTCTTTATGATTTATCCTGCAATGAGTAAGGTGATTCTTAGGGACTTTTTCAAGTCATTAAAAGATTTGAAGAGTATTTCATTAATGTTATTTTTAAACTATTTGATTGATCCTTTTCTTGTAGCTGGTCTAGGTTATTTTTTCTTTTATTTTATTTTTTATCAACTAGGTTTAATAAGCTTTGAGGTTGCAAAACAAGCTGTGGTAGGCGTAATATTGTTAGGCGTTGCACCATGCATCGCAATGGTGATTGTCTGGAATGATTTATCGAAGGGAAATGTTGCTATGGCGGTTTCATTTGTTGCATGGAATTCCATAATTCAAATTATTACTACCCCTCTTTTAGTTTTTGTTCTTGCTCGTACCACAGTAATTATTGATCCATTTCTAATTTTAGAAAGTGTACTCCTTTATTTAGCACTACCATTAATTTCAGGTATAATTACCAGAAAAA
>JAVZSA010000010.1:0-37266 GCA_038880255.1 Thermoplasmata archaeon | reverse complement strand
GTTAAAAATCCAGTCCTTTACATAATAAATAATCCGACAGAAAATTTGAAGGTAGAGGAGAAGGTTGAGGTTGTGAGGTTTGTAGTACCTTTAGATGAGTGGAAGAATAAAGGGGTGAAAATATGAAAGCGGAAGAAATTATAGATAATCTCAAACAATTAACCAGAGAAGCTAAGCAAAAGTATAAAGCCCGCATAAAGGGAATCTCTGACTCTTTTGTAAGGGAGGAGGAACGTTCAGAAAGCGATGAGGATGTTTTTTTTGAATTTGAGAATGATGCAGATCTTATCAATTTTGTTGGATTATCCATCTTATTTGAAGAGAATCTTGGTCTTAAAGTAGATGTTGTTTCGTTTGACGCTATAAGGCCAGAAATAAGGGAGAACATTCTTAAGGAGGCTATTTATTTATGAGAGATCCGAAACTCTATCTGAAAGATATCTTAGGGGCGATGTATGCAATAGAAAAGTTTGTAGAAAAAGTGGAATTTGAAGATTTCAAAATGTATGATGAGAAATCAAGCGCCGTTATAAGAAAGTTTGAAATTATTGGTAAAGCTACTAAAAACATCACTGAAAATATAAAGCAAATCTACCCTGATATTCAATGGGAAGAGATGGCTGGATTTAAAGATAAACTCGTTCATTTCTATTTTGGTATAAGGTATGAACTTGTTTGGCATACGGTTAAGAATCGTATTCCTAAAATAAAACCTTTGATTCAGAGGATATTAAAAACTTTGGAGGCGAATGTATGAAGAGATTCATAGAAGTAAGTTTTCCTGTTAAAGGAGTAAGCGTTGAGTCCGTAAGGGAAAAGAACATAAAACAAGGACATATTTCTACCTTGCATATATGGTGGGCTCGAAGACCTTTGGCATCTTCAAGGGCTACTTCTTATGCTGCTTTAATTCATTCTCCAGAAAATGATTTGGAATGGGATAAGAAATCGCAATTCATCATCAATCTTTCAAAATGGGAGAATTCTTTAAATCCTGCAATTATTGAAAAAGCAAGAAAAGAAATTTTAGAAGCAAATGGTGGAAAACCTTTGAAAGTTTTAGACCCATTCGCAGGTGGCGGTTCTATTCCTCTTGAATGCCTAAGGCTTGGCTTGGAGACCTATGCTAGTGAATATAATCCTGTTGCGGTTTTGATTTTGAAATGCACTTTAGAATATCCACAAAAATATGGGAAACCGAAAGAGGTGAAAAAAGAATGGGGATTATTAAAAGGAAGTACGGCGAAAAACCAATTACTTGAAGATGTTAAAAAGTGGGGAAATTGGGTTTTAGAGGAAGCAAAGAAGGAGATTGGAAAATTTTATCCAGAAGATGATGATGGCTCTATTCCAATAGGCTATATTTGGGCAAGGACAATACCCTGCCAGAACCCATCCTGCAATTCAGAAATTCCTTTGATGAGACAATTCTGGCTTGCAAAGAAGGATAACAAAAAGGTGGCGTTAATGCCTTTTGTAAAGGATGGCAAAGTTGAATTTGAAATAGTAGGACAAGAAAAGCCATTTCCAAAAGATTTTGAACCTGAAAAAGGAACGGTATCAAAGGCAATTGCGAGGTGTTTAGTTTGTGGTTCAATCGTTGATGATAAAACAACAAGAAAACTATTTCAGCAAGGAAAAGCAGGAGAGAGGATGGTTGCGGTTGTTCTGCATCATTCCAAAAAGGAGGGAAAAAGCTACAGATTAGCATCGGAAACGGATTTGGAGAATTTCAAACAAGCAGAGAAATACCTTGAAGAAAAAAGAAAAAAACTTATGGAAGAATGGGGAATTGACCCTGTGCCAGATGAACCCTTGCCACCAAAAGAAACTCTGGGGTTTCGTGTTCAAAGATATGGTATGATAAAATGGGGTGACCTTTTCAATTCTCGCCAGAAATTGGCACTGATTACTTTTGTGGAGAAGGTAAGAGAGGCGCATAAGAAGATGAGGGAAGAAGGTTATGATGAAGAATATGCGAAGGCAGTGGTGAGTTATTTGGCTTTAGTGATAAGTAGAGTAACTGACTTTGAGACTACTTTATGTAGATGGAATCCGCAAGGGGAATTTATTCCTAATACTTTTGCAAGACACGCTTTACCAATGTTATGGGATTATGGGGAACTAAATCTATTTTCACCAGTTCTAACAGGCACATTTGAAAGTATGCACAGACTAATTTTAAGAGTAATTGAAAATGTTTCACCAATAAATTTTCCTGCCACTGTCACCCAATCATCAGCCACCTCTCTCCCCTATCCCAATAACTTCTTTGATGCAGTCTTCACAGACCCACCCTATTATGACAATGTGCCTTATTCTTATCTTTCTGATTTCTTTTATGTCTGGCTAAAAAGAACTATTGGTGATTTATATCCTGATTTATTTTCAATTCTATTAACTCCAAAATCAAAGGAGATTGTAGCATATACCAACGAAAGAAGCCGGGAAGAAGCAAAGGAATATTTTGAAGAAAATCTCAAGAAATCATTTCAGGAGATTTATCGTGTTCTCAAACCCGATGGAATTGCAACAATTGTTTATACTCATAAATCAACCTCGGGCTGGGAGACATTGATAAATTCACTTTTGGACTCTGGTTTAGTTGTAACGGCCTCATGGCCAATAGATACGGAAATGAAAGCAAGGCTGAATGCCCAAAAAACTGCATCGTTAGCATCATCTATTTATTTTGTTGTCCGCAAGATGAAAAGAGAAGAAACAGGCTGGTATAATGAAGTGAGAGAGGAGATAAAGAAACACATTTATCAAAAACTTGAGCGCCTATGGCAGGAAGAGATATCCGGAGCAGACTTCTTTATCGCAGGAATAGGGTCTGCAATTGAAATCTTTGGCAAATATGAGAAGATTATGGATTATGAGGGGAACATCATAAGGGCTGATAAACTCCTTGAATTTGTAAGAGAAATAGTCACCGATTATGCTGTTCGTCAAATTCTTCACAATGGCATTGCTGGAGAACTTTCTCCACTTACAAGATTTTATTTACTCTGGAGATGGACATATCAGGAGGCAACGGTTGATTTTGATGAGGCAAGAAAACTTGCCCAGAGCACTGGAGTCGATTTAGCAAAAGAGTGGAATAAAGGATTTATAATAAAAGATAAAGAATTCATAAAAGTTTTAGGACCACAGGAAAGAAATTTGACAGGACTTGAAGATTCGAGAGAACTCATAGATGTGCTTCATAATGTGCTCCTTTTATGGAGAGAAGGAAAAAGGGAAGAAATGAAAAAGGCTCTTTCAGATAGTGGTTTTGGCAACAAAGATTCTTTTTATAGAGTTGCCCAGGCAATATCTGGAACATTACCAATAACCAGTAAAGAGAAGAAACTTCTTGACGGTTTCCTTTCAGGTAAAAAAAAGTTGTTAAGTGAATTAAAAGAAGTACAAAAACAAAGGAGGTTGTTTGAATGAAACCATTTTCAACCATAGCAATACCCCATAAGGATATACTTGAGGGTAGGCTTACAATGGATGTCTTTGCAGCTGACTTATGGGAGGTGTTTAAAAGGAGGGCGCCAGAAGAATATCAGGATCCCGATATATTCTTTAAGAAAACATACTTAACTTCTGGATTAAAAAATATTTTGGATATTGCAGAGAAAAGGCTTAGAGGAAATGGCGGTGACCCAATTATCCAGATTCAAACCCCTTTTGGCGGTGGAAAGACGCATTCTTTAATTGCACTCTATCACAAAGCAAAGAAATTGGGAATCAACGTTATAGTCTTTTCTGGTGATAAATTCTCAGCAGGCGAAAATGAACCTACTCTCTGGGAAGAGATAGAAAGACAACTTGAGGGGAGAATAGAAAATTTAAAAGGCAAGGTAACGCCTGGTGGCGAAAAATTAAGAGATGTTCTTCAAAGGCATCAACCTCTTATGATTTTATTAGATGAAATCCACGAGTATATAGCAGTCAAAGCACTTGGAGTTAAGGTTGGGGATTCAAATCTTGCCATTCAAACTATCGCATTTCTTCAAGACCTAACCGGCATAGTAAAAACATTGGATAAAACCATTTTAATTGTTTCTCTTCCTTCAAGTAATCTTTACCAAGATGAAAAATCTGAAAAACTCTTGCAGGAACTTCAAAATATCTTAGGAAGAATGGAGAAGGTTTACACTCCAGTGCAAGATGAAGAAATATCAGATGTGATCAGAAGAAGACTTTTCAGTGAAGTTAAAGAAGAAGAGGCAAGAAAAACAATAGAAGAGTTTTTGAAATATGCAGAAAGAGAAAAAATACTTCCCGAGGGGGTGGATAAAATAAATTATCGTGAGAGGTTCATAAAAAGTTTTCCATTCCAGCCTGAAGTAATTGATGTTCTGTACAAACGGTGGGGAAGTATTCCCAGCTTTCAAAGAACAAGGGGTGTGTTGAGAATCCTTGCTCTTGTTGTACACTCACTAAAGAATTCAGATATCCCATTCATCAGATTAGGAGATTTCGATCTGAAAAATGATGAGATAAGAATGGAATTTATAAAACATATTGGCCAGGAATATAACAGTATTATTGCTGCGGACATAACTTCAAGTGAGGCCGGTGCTAAAAATGTGGATAGGAGTCTTGGAGATGCTTATTCATCATTTTCATTTGGAACAAAATCTGCAATTGCAATTTTTATGTATTCGTTTTCTGGCAGAGGAGATCGGGGAGCAACTATTAACGATGTAAAGCTCTCATGTGCTGACCTTTCTACCCCCAGTAATATAGTTGAAGAAGCAGTGTCAAAATTAAGAGACAATCTTATTTATATTTCCGATGTGGGATTGTTCTTTACAAACCAACCAAACCTAAATCGCATACATTTGATTAAAATGGAGAATATAGAAGCAGAACAGCTTAAATCAGAAGAAAAAAATCTTTTAACCAATAGCCTTACAAAAGAATACTTTGATATTTATATCTGGCCTGACAATCCCAGAGAGATTTCTGACACAACGAGGTTGAAACTGGTTATCCTAACAAATCATAAGAAATGCAAAGATATTTTGGAAAATTACGGAGAACGCCCAAGGGTTTACCGCAATACCCTTATATTTCTCTGTCCATTAGAATCTGAGAGAATAAACTTTGATATTTTCTTGAAAGAAAAACTTGCATGGCACTTTATTGAAGAAGATAAAACACTCCATATTACTGATGAGCAGAGAAAGGAAGTAAGAGACAAAATAAAAAAAGCCGAAGATGAAGTAAAAGAACGCATAAGAAGTCTCTATCGTCTTATATTGCTCCCTTCGAAGAATGAATTTAAAGAAATTGATTTAGGAATCCCTACTTATGGAGCAGATGTTACCATAAATAGAGAGGTATATGAAAGGCTTAGAAATGAGGGTGAAATTCTTGAAAAATTAAGCGCTTTAACTCTTAAGGAAAAATACCTCAAAGATAGGGATTATGTTAAAACAAGAAATATTCTTGAATCCTTTTATAAAACACCCGGAGAGATAAGGATTGTTTCAGATGATGTGCTTAAAAAGTGTATAAAAGAAGGCGTCAGTCAAGGATTGTTTGGCGTTGGAGTTATAGAAGATGGGAAAACTGTCTGCAGTCATTTTAAAGAAGAATTTTCTCCTGAAATAGGAGAGGAGGAAATTATAATCAGAGCAGAATTGTGTTCGCCTAAACCTGAGCAAAAAAAGAAACTTGAAAATGAGGAAATAAAAAGAAAGGAGGAATTACAAGACATTGTTAAACCAAAAGAAAAATATAATAATATTAACCTTAAATTGATTGTTCCTTTTGGTAAATTATATGATTTTGTAAAAATAGTTAACAACATTCAAAAAAACTTTAAACAGGTAAATGTAAGAGTTGAAATATCTGCACAAGATGGAGAGATGGCGCATTCGGAATATGAAGATAAGATTAAGGAGGCAATAAATCAAGCAAAAATTAGTGTTGAATACGAGGAGCTTAAATGAGAATTGCCACCGTTCTGCCTAACATAGCATAAAATGTTCATACCTAGAAAGTTGTCCAAAAGTTCACTTTATTAACACATTCTATAAGTTAAAAAAAATTTAAGAAAATAGATACATTTAAGAGATACAGTCGATGGCGTGAATATGATTATTGTGGGAGATAGGTGATTATTGGGCAGCCTCTTCATTTAACGCATTTTCCACAATCTTTCTCTGTATCTCTGTCCTCACAAATGAATATGTTTTCATTGTTGTATATATATTTAAACGGCCAAGTCTTAGACCTATAATGGGGAATTGGAACTCTATTTTCAAGTAAATGAATAGCCAGACTACGTGAGAATATATAAGGATGAACTTTCTTCAATACTGTGTGAGAAACATATTTTTGAACCATTTTCCAAAATTAAATTCGTTTAAAATCAAATAATATCTGGGCGATATTCTACTGTCGAATATACTCAGAGACTTCAAGAAGTGTTTCGAGTAATTGAAGATCTAAAAAAACTTATTTCTGAGAATACCCATATATATAAAAACAACAATATTAAAACTTGCTTTATAATATGTGAGTTAGAAAGTCAGGGATAATTGTCCATCAAGGCCTCAGTGAGTTTACCTTCAACGTTTCCAACGTTTCATAAAAACAATATACAAGGAAACTTCGTCATTAAAAGGAAAAATAAACATGAGTAAAATGATTCAACCAGAGGAAAGAGAGGCGAAATTGAGTTCGAATATGATACCAAAATGGAAGATATACATAATAACCGATGAAGAAACTATAAGGGAAGAATCAGAAGTTCAAGACATTTTTAACGAGATAAGGAAACATGACTCAGAAGCAAAGAATGAGAAAGAACTCAAGATACGCGTCAAAACATTACTGGATTCTGTTGCAAGAAAATGGGTATTCAATAGGCATTTTATGAGCACACTCATAAAATCTCATATGTAAGAAATTCTTCCTTTTACAACACAATGATTATAGAATATAAAACTCTGGTTAATTAGATAGTAAAAGAGGATTCAAGAAAGGGAAAGACCTAATCAAAAAATATAATGTTGAGGATGCAGAGGAGCCAGGATATTATTGGCGATATTTTGAAGTAATACTGGATGAAAAAATATTTTTTATCATATTCAGAAAAAATAATGAGAATAAATAAAATGAACATCTTTAAGTAAATGTCTAAAATGTGATGCGCTTATTGGAAGCAATAAGAAGCTTAAAGAAAAGCTAACAAATGTGAAATTATTACTCCAGGATTTTGGACCTAAAGGCAAAGTAAGTAAAGAGGCGATGTTAAATCTGTATAATGCATTATCTGATCCCAAATCCTCATGGACTATGATATTATAAAATGATTGATAGCGAGTATTTTCTCAAGTTTGTGCATACTCACCAAATAAATTGATGGGTTTGATTGATTATTATAACCTGAAGGGAAAGAATGAGGTTGATTTTGAGAAACTGATGTTTTCAGTTCATACCTATTATACAAATCTGATGAAACTTCGGACTTCTAGGATGTAACATTGTTTACCGAAAGCATCATGTTATTACTATTTGATAATGTTAGAAGAAGCATATTACAAGGGGAAAAATGAGTTTATCGCCGAATTACGGGATTTAGAAAAATGTGGAATTTTTCTTAAAATAGGCATAAAGACCCTCTTTAAAGTAGATTATTTTGCATGGTATCTTGGCGAAAAGAATAACGAAATTGTAAGACCAATATGTAAAAAATATGTAAAATTCTAATTAATTTGATATACTATGAACCAGTGACAGTAAAACAGACTCGTGAAAGCGTCAAAGACCTATTCAAAAGATTGTATTAAAATGTGATCCCAAAAGTTAATAGGCATAAATTGGGTGAATATTTCACTTTTGACTAACTTATGGAACTGTCATTAGATGAGGTAGGTTACAATGAGAATCTAGAATTAAAAACAATAGACCACTCTTGCATTTCAGGAGCATTTTCGGTTTTAGCAATAAAAAGAATTAACGAATACGCTGAGTTACATTTTGTTGAAAAAAGAACTTTGCTTCAAAAAGTTTGTAACAATGCAAAAGGTGTGGACTTGGATCATTTAGTGATCTTTGATTCAAAAGACAACTATTTGATAGCTCTTGAGAATTTACTGATATATCGCCCCAGTGAAGGAATAGAGATACCTGTCTATCCTCTGGATTCTATATTCGTGAGCAGAAAAGCAACATATACAAGTCAACCGGAAGTGTGTCTTCAATACATTAGAAGGCGAATTCGGATAACTGTATGAGGTTATTGATTAAAATTTGTTATATACAGTTCCCTCCTTAATAAAAGAATGTGAAAAAAATAAATATTCTGAGAAAGACCTTCAAGAATTTGCATCCAGGAAGTTGATAAAATTAGACTAAAAAGCTCAGATTATATAGCCCTATTATACAAGAGGATTTTGCTAATCGAAATAGCAGGTATGAATAAGATATGGGTAAGACTTCTCAAGAACTCATTTGCACAGCTTTTGATGGGAATATTTGATTTTGTTATAGGTAATCTATCGTAGATTAACTGGGATAACTTAACAAAGTAATATAAGGAAAACACTAAGGACCTATAGAATTATTCCGGTTTCATGAAAACAACAAAAAATATGAGGTTTAAGAAAAGGTTAAAAATTATATGGTAACGTTTATTCACACTTCGTTGTCTTGATCGATACGTTAAAAATAATGGGAAATTCTCCTATTTAATATCGTTTACCGCATACAAAACTCAAGTTAATGCCGGATTTGGAAAATTCTTAGCAAAAAGTAAAGTGATTGATGAAAAACATGAAACTCCATGGAAAATTACAAAAATTCACGATTTGGTCGAATTCTATCCCCTTAGAAGGTGCTGAGAATAGAACATTTATGATTTTTATTGAAAAAAGGAGAAAACAAAATTCCTGATACTATCCATAATGTAGCATAATCCTAATAAAGATGCGATAACGTCGATATGGAGCTAAGCGAAGTTTGACAAGATAACAAAAAAATTTGATATCATATTCACTTAGATTAAAAAATAGTCTAGAAACGCCATATGATGATAAACGAAAAAGTTGAAATAGCTCTTGAAAAAGTAAGCGGTGTTTCTCTGCAGTATAAAGCTTACGAAGAGGTAAACACCATCTTAAATGGGTTGTATTGCATAAAAATAATTTCTGAACAGAACCCTGGCTTATTAATCATCAATCATCAGTTATTGAGTCAAAAGAAAAAAATTAAGCATGAGCACCAGGTTATAGATTATGATTTAGTTTATCCTTTAATAAGAGGCAAAGAAGTCAAAAAATAGTAAGCTAAAACCAAGAACAGGGTATATCGTCATCCCAATAGATAAAAAAGGAAAAAGCTATCCTATATTGTAAATGAAAACAGACTACAAAAAAACTTACGAGTATTTCTTAAAATTTAAAATCGAGCTGGAACAATGAAGTTTGAATAAACTCATCGATAAAGATATAATATGATATAGTTTCCATTTCAATATTGATGATTTCCTTTACGCCATATAAAGTTGTATGGATGGAAATTTTAGCAAGACAGCGAGATGGTCATTTCATACTTCCGTAATAAAAAGCATTGAGAATAATTGTAGTGATAAGAAGCACATCATTCTTACTCATACAGTGGTGATTATCACATTAAATGATGAACAAGAAACAGGAGGATATTACTTTTCAGGTTTATTGAATACCTCTATTATAGAATTATATGCTGTATACATGGTAATTAGGGACATAAAAAATTAAATATCTACACATTAGATCGATCCAGCATACCCTACTTCAAACTTTCAAAACTCTCCCAAAAGCTCATGAACTTCCAAAATAATCCACTAACAAAAAGAAAGAAAAACTATTAAAAAATCTATCAGAAATCAAAGATTAAATTGATTAGGCATTTGCAACTCTTTACGGGTTTACTGACATAAAACTTAAAGAAATTAAGAAGACGCTAAAAATTTTAAAAAAAAAAAGGTGATTTGGATTTGATTTAATTTCTTTTATTAATAATCAAATTTTCACAATAAAAATGATATTAAAAATTTAGATATATTAAGTACGATATAATTATTTGCTTATGGCCCATCAAATCTTTTATAATTGAATATTTTCAAATATTCTTAAAAATTTATCCTAATCTTTTATAATTTTATTTTTAAATTTAAATTTCTAGATTACTTATAATTTCCTTATTGAAACATTCTGAAATTTTAAACGGGCCTGCCGGGAGTCGAACCCGGGTCGAGGAATCCGAAGTCCCTCAGGATAATCCACTACCCCACAGGCCCACTAATATTTACATCCTAAGATTTATTTCATATTTTTATTCTATCCAAATTTACCTCAATTAATCATATTGAATAATTATTTAATATAATTTCGGTTTATAAGAATTCTTTTCAATAAATTGAAAATTAAAAGTTAGCAAAAATAATTAAAACAAAGAAAACACATAAGAACCATCACATAATATTGAATATATAAAGTATTAGGGTGTAAATATGGAATTAAAGGAATGGTTAATATTGTTATTTATTTTATACTTAGTGATATAAAATGTATCACAAATTTAATAAAGATTTTTATGTTTTGCATAGAAATTATAATATTAATTTATATTATCGTAGGTGTGAAAATGAAAATTGTAATAATTGCAGAAAAATATAGCGTTGCAGAAAGGATAGCATATTTCCTTTCCGAAGGAAAATATAAAAGAGAATCTAAAAAGAATATTAGATATTTTACATTTAAGATTAATGATATTGAATACTTTGTTTTAGGCCTAAAAGGACATATAGTTGAACTCGACTATCCTGAAGAATATAGAAATTGGAATAAGGAAGACTTAGAAACATTGATAAATATCGAGCCGGTAATAGTTGAAAAATTCAAAAATCTTGTATCTTTTTTGAGAGAACTAATGAAAGATGCAGATCAGGTAATAGTTGCAACGGATTATGATAGAGAAGGTGAACTTATTGGTAGAGAAGCAATAAGAATTGCAAAGTATAAGGGGATTGTAAAAAGGGCAAAATTTAGTTCATTAACTAAAGAAGAAATAATGGAAGCATTTAAAAATATTACAGAAATAAACGATAATCTGGCAGATTCTGCCGAATCCAGGCAATACATAGATCTTGTATGGGGTGCTGTTCTTACAAGATTTTTTTCACTTATCACTGGACAAAAATGGAAAAATTTTCTTTCTGTTGGTAGGGTGCAAAGCCCCACATTAGCACTCATTGTTGATAGAGAAAAGGAAATAATTTCTTTTGTCCCAAAAAAATATTGGGATATAGAAGCAAACTTTATTGAAAAAGGCATAAAGTTTGTTGGAAGTCATGAAAAAAATCCTTTTACACAAGAGCCTATAAACATTTATAATAAAATTAAAGAAGAAAAAATTGGTAAAATAATTGATAAAAAGTTTGTTGAATATAATTTAAGGCCACCTCCTCCATTTAATACAACAGAATTTTTAAGGGAATCAACAAAGTTAGGAATGTCCGTAGCTAAAGCAATGAACATTGCTGAAGATCTATATTCCCATGGTTACATTTCTTACCCAAGAACTGATAATACTGTTTATCCAAGAACTATTCATCTTAAATCAATACTTGAAAAATTTTTAAATTCACCATATTCTGAAGATGCTAAAGAAATACTTTCGCAGGATACAATAAAACCATCAAGGGGAAAGGTCGAAACAACTGATCACCCTCCAATTTACCCTGTTAAAGCAATTAAAAGTGGAGAGCTTAAGGGTGATTATTTAAAATTGTATGATCTTGTTGTAAGGAGGTTTTTTGCCACACTTGCACCTGATGCAAAGGTATTGAACACAGACCTCAAGATTTCAATTAAGGATGAAATATTCAATGTAAAGGGTACTAAAATTATAAAAGAAGGATGGATGAAATATTATCCTTTCCTTAGAATAAAGGAAAAAGAAATACCTAATCTAGATGAATATGTGAACGTAGAAAGTATATTGTTACTTGAAAAATATACAAAGCCACCTGAAAGATATACACAGGCTTCACTTATCAAAGAAATGGAAAGATTAAATTTGGGAACAAAGAGTACTAGACATGAAATAATTGAGAAATTATATGAAAGAAATTATATTGAAGGCCAAGCTATCAAACCTACGCCAATAGGGATGGCAATTGTAGAAGCAATGGAAATAAACAATGTTAATGCTGTGAAACCTGATATGACAGCAAAACTCGAAATCGACATGAACGGAATTGAACGAGGTGAATTAAAAAAGGAAAATGTGGTAAGGGAATCTAAAGAAATGCTAAAAAAAGTTTTAAGGGAACTTTTGATGAATGAAAAAAACATAAGTGATTTTCTAAAAAATGCCCTTGATGAATATAGGGAAATGGGCAAATGTCCAAAATGCGGTGCTCAGTTGCATCTCTATAAAAATAAAAATTATAGATACATTCAATGTTCGAGATATCCTGAATGTGATTTCAAATATTATCTTCCAAAGACAGGTAAGATAGAAATAACATCAGAGAAATGTCCTGTCTGTGGTTTGCCATTAATAAAAATAATAAGGAGAGGACAAAGTGTAGAATTGAGGTGCATTGATCCAAAATGTAGTTTTAATAGAAAAAAGGATTTTCTAGGTGAATGTCCAAAAGATGGGGGAGATCTTATTATTAGACAATCAAAGAATGGAAAGAGATTCGTTGGTTGCAGTAACTATCCAAAATGCAATGTTGTTTATCCCCTTCCCCAAAAAGGGGATATTATTCCTACTTTAGAAAAATGCCCATACTGTGGTGCACCTATAATAATTGTAAAAAATGGGAAAAATGAAAAAAAATTATGTGTTAATCCAAAATGTGAATATAATTTGAAGGGGCTGGGAAAATGAAAAACATATCAATCATATTATTATTTTTTACTTACATCAATGTTATTTTATTATCAATAATCTTGGGAATTATGTTTTACCCTATAAGTTATGGATCTTTAGGTAATGAAACAAATAATCCAGGAATGGCACTTTATTATTTTATAATTTTAATATTATTTACAGTATTCATGATATTTCTTTTAAGAAAAAAATTAGAAATTGTTTTAAAGGGGATATATTTTTTCGTGATTGGTATTATTCTTTTTTTTATTTCAACAGCATTAATCTCTTTATTACCTATTGATCCTCTTATTATTATTTTTCTTTCGCTATTTATTTCTATTTCTGTTCCAATATTTATTTGGATAAGGCCATCATGGATTGCAATTGATATCCTAGGTTTATTTACCTCTTCAGGTGCTGCCGCATTAATTGGTACAAGCCTTGGAATAATCCCTATAATTGTTCTTATGGTAATTCTCATTTTTTATGATATTTTTGCTGTTTTAATTAGTAAACATATGGTAACATTGGCTGAAGGTACAATTAAAACAGGTCTTCCTGCACTTTTTATATTTCCAGAAGAGGAAAAAATATATGTCAAAGAAATTTATGAAAATGGAAAGAAAAATGCATTTTTCATGGGATTTGGTGACGCTGCCATACCTTCAATGCTTGTAGTTTCTTCCCTTATAAATTATAGTTTTATCTCAACAATATTCACATTTTTAGGATTAGTTATTTCTTTATTCATCCTTTTCCATTTTTTAGGTAAAAATAGACCACTACCAGGATTACCATTTTTAAATACTGGTGCCTTAGTGGGTTTTTTCATTTCTCTTCTAATTTTGAGATACATATAAATCCAGGTAATTCATTTCAAAAAATATGGAAAAGGACATTTTCATAGATGAGTTGTACCACAATTATTTTAAATTGTACAATTTTGGAGGAAATGGTAAAAAGGTCTTGATAATTTCTGGATTGCATGGTGATGAATATACGAGCATTTTGGCAAACAATATTTTAATTTCAAAAGTTCCAAAAAACATAAAATTTAATCTAACAATAATTCCAATTGCAAATATGGGTGCATTCCTTTACAGATCAAGAACTTCTCCTTATGGAGCTGAAGATTTAAATAGAATTTTCCCAGGAAATAAAAATGGAACCCTTTGTGAAAGGTTAGCTGAAAAAATATTTTCAATCGCAATGGAGAATGATATAATTATTGATATTCATTCCTGTGGATTTTTATGTATTCCGCACATAATTGCAATGTATAGACAAAAAAATGATGTTTTTGAACTTGTTAAAAAGATAGGAATAAAATATGTGGTAGAATCAAAAGGTACTTCAGGTCAATTAATGACCGAAGCAATAAAAAGAGGCAAAACAGCAATAATTATTGAAGTACCCTCAGGTTTTGGTGGATACATTCAAGAAAAATATGCTAAAGGTTTATTCACCGCATTATTAAATTTTCTTCTAGAGAAGGAAAATAATTCTGAACAACAATTTTTAGGTAAAATAGAAAAGATAATAAATGAAAAATTTGGGTATTTTAGACCTTTAAAAAAAGTGTTGAATAAAAGAGAAGTAACAAAAGGTGATGAAATTGGAAGACTTGATAACAATATTATAAGATCAAATGATAATGGTGTAATAATATCCATACATTATCCTTCATATTTATTTAAGGGTGAAGTTATGTACGAAATAGCCAAAAATGTTTAAATATTAATTATTTTTTAAAAAATTGTTGCCGAGGTAGCCTAGCCCGGATAAAGGCGATAGACTCGAGATCTATTGTCCGTAAGGACTCGGGAGTTCAAATCTCCCCCTCGGCGTTTTTCCAAATTCTATAAAATGGATTTAATGGGCCATTTCCATGGCCTATTGATAAGCTATGCTCAATCGTTTTTTGCATAAATTTTCTGGCTAGGGAAAAACTTTTCATTGGGTCCTGATACATGGACAAATAAGAAACAATGGCAGAAGATAATGTACAACCTGCACCGTGTGTATTTTTCGTTTCTATTTTACGATATTTAAATTTTTTCATTATTTTACCATCATAGAATATATCTGTTACATATTTTCCCTCCAAATGACCACCCTTTAATATTACATATTTTGCCCCTAAATCATAAATAATCTCTGCAGCAATTTCCATTTCCTTCACACTTTTAATTGTTTTTCCAGTTAATCTAGATGCCTCATCTATATTAGGTGTAATAAAAAATGATCTAGGTATAATTTCATTCTTCAATGCTTCAACAGCATTCTTCTTTAGCAATAAAGCACCAGATTTTGATACCATAACGGGATCAACAACAATTTTTAATCCATATTCTTCAATCTTTTTGGCTACTGACTTAACAATTTCGCGATTGCTTAACATACCAGTTTTACCATACGTAAGATTAAAATCAGCCATTATTGCATCAATTTGTTTTTCCACAATATGTGCCGGAACATCATGAATTGCAGTTACCTGATATGTGTTTTGGGCTGTTATTGATGTAATTACAGTAAAGCAATATACTCCAAGAGCACTACATGTTTTTAAATCCTCCTGTATACCTGCCCCCGAACTAGAGTCTGAACCTGCAATAGTCATTGCAAACTTCATTTTTCCCACTCCTCTATGAATTTTTTTGCCATTTTTTCAGGGTTTTCTGATGATAGTATTGCAGAAATTACAGCAATACCTTGAATTTTATATTTTTTTATTTCCTTTAGATTTTGTAAGTTAATACCTCCTATTGCATATATTGGTATCTGCACGTTATTGACAATTTCTTCAAGTTTTTCTATCCCAATTACCTCACTATCCTTCTTTGTTCCTGTCATAAAGATTGAACCTACACCTAAATAATTAGCACCTCCTCTCTGGGCTTCAACCGCTTCTTGGAGATTTCTTGCTGAAACACCTATTATTCCATGAAAATATTTTTTTACAATATGAAGAGGCATATCATCCTGCCCAATATGTATTCCATCTGCATCTGATGCAATAGCCACATCCATCCTATCATTTACTATGAATAATGCCCCATATTCCCTGCACATATTTTTTATTATTAATGCCTCTTCTAGCATTTTTCTTGTTGTTCCCTCTTTTTCTCTATATTGTAATATTTTGACCCCAGCATTTAATAGAAATCTTGCTGCTTCTATATGTGAAAAACCAAAATCTCTAGATGTTATTCCATACAATCCCCGCGGAAGATTCATAAATATTTCACCTTAGCATATGAAAATTTTTCTTTATTAAATAGATATATTTCATCCATCAATTTAGTTTTGAATGTACCAGGACCATCAGACTTCTTCTCTGCAAATTCTGCAGCAATTTCATAGGTAAGAAGACCTTCAATGCTTGATATGAATGGGTCAGAATTAACAGCCATATACGAAGAAATAATTGAACCTAACATACATCCTGATCCTGTAATCTTTGTAAGAAATGGTGTGCCATTTTCTACCATAGCTTTTCTCTTTCCATCACTTACATAATCTATTTTCCCTGTAATTATAACTGTAGTGTTAAACTTTTCAGAAACAATATCAGCTGTTTCCATGTTACCATTTACTGTTGATTCTACGCCCTTTGTCCCACCAAAACTCCCTGCAAGTGAATTAATTTCACCACCATTACCTTTTAAAATTTTAACCGGAAATGATAACAAAAGTTTTGTGGCCACCTCTGTTCTCAATTTGGATGCACCAGCACCTACTGGATCAAGCAATAAAGGCACGTTATATTTTTCTGCAATTTTTCCTGCTAACTCCATAGATTCTATCCACTTTTTGTCAAGTGTGCCTATGTTTATATACAGTGCATCTGCAATGGAAATTAAGTCCTCCAGTTCCATTGGTTCATGCGCCATAATAGGTGATGCACCAAGAGATATTGTGATGTTCGCACTATCATTCATCACCACATAATTTGTTATATGATGTATTAATGGTCTTTTTTCTCTAATTTTTTGTAAATCTTCATAAAAATCCATATATCATTCCCCCACTAACATACCAATTTTATGAACAATATCATCTGGATCATTACCAAATATGTACAGCATTGGTTCTATCCCAAATGTACCTGGGTCAACTATGATTTCAAAGTCATCTTCCAACTCTTTAACAAAATCTTCAACATCGCTGTATCTATGTCTTTCCATAATTTTGTATTTCATTCCCATTGTTTTTATTTTTGAAAATACTTTTTTATTGAATTTTACATTTATAACTGCTCTAATTTTTTTATTTTTCACATTCAACAATATACTTGACAAATGCTTACTTGCCCCAAACTCCGGATCTGAGAAATAAACAATTTTTCCTGAAAAATATGTAAGCCTTCCTGGAAAGGCCATTACATCCATCCTTGAACTTGGATTTTCCCTTGAATAGGCAATGTTCATTCTTACCTCTGGTATAATTTCAACGATATTGTAATTATTCAATTTTAACACTGCCTTTTTTAATTTTTCAGATATTTCATTCTTTTCCTCCCTTCTCTTTCCAGTATATAGATATGTACAAAGATCACAATTTTTAATAGTATGAATTGTACAAAATTTTTTATTTTCTCTGAAAGATATGCAAAAATCACAAAAGAATTCAGTCAATTCTTGTTCTGTATAATTTTCTATAATCATATTTGATATTTTTTTAGAAAATTCATTAATTTCATTATTAAAATATAAAGATTTTTCATCACTTATATATCTACTTACCATTCCCTGTGATATATGAAGAATATTTGCAATTTTCTTTTCCTTAAATCCCTTTAATTTTAATTCTTTTGCTACTCTTTTCCTTGTTTCAGGAATCAAATATTTGTTCACTTCTAAACAAGGAGGATACATATTAATGAGTAATAATTTTTTATTATTTAATTATTTTTCTTTATTTTAAATAACTATTAAATAAATTAAAATATTAATAATTAATACAACTATTTATGCAGATGATAAGTGCAAGAAATGGTATTCCAACTGAAGAAATGAAAAAAATTTCTATGAATGAAAGAGTTGATTTGGATAAATTGATGAAAAGTGTTTCATTGGGACATACAGTAATTTTAAAAAATGAAACACACGATATTATGCCAGTTGGAGTTGGTAAAAATTTGAGGGTAAAAATAAACGTTAATATTGGTACTAGTTTGGATCACAATGTTCCCGAGGAAGAAATTGAAAAATTTAGAAAAATAGAAAATATTGCAGATACTGTCATGGATTTAAGTACAGGATTTGGCCTTGAAGAATTAAGAAAAATGATTTTAAAAATTTCAAAGATTCCATTGGGGACTGTTCCAATTTATGAAACTGCAGTTAAAATGCTTAAAAATAAAAGGGCAATCGTAGAGATGGGTGAGGATGATATTTTTAAAACTGTTGAAAAACAGCTTAAAGAAGGTGTGGATTTTATCACAGTTCATACAGGCATCACAAAGGAACTTGTTGAAAAAATGAAGTTTAAAAAAAGGATAACAGGTATTGTGAGTAGAGGAGGTACCTTTATTGCAGCCTGGATGCTTTATAACCATATGGAAAATCCATTTTATAGGAATTTTGATCAGCTTTTGGATATTGCATCAGAATATGATGCAACATTGAGTTTAGGGGATGCACTTAGACCTGGAGGAATACCAGATTCAATGGATCCATATCAGATGGGAGAATTGGTTAACATATCTCACCAAGTAAAGATGGCTAGAGAAAAGGGTGTTCAAACAATGGTGGAAGGTCCAGGTCATGTTCCTATTGATCAAATTGAAATGAATGTAAGAATGGAGAAAATTATGACCGATAATGCTCCATTTTATGTTCTTGGGCCACTTGTAACAGATATAGCTTCAGGTTATGATCACATTAATGCAGCAATTGGGGGTGCATTGGCTGCATTTTACGGTGCTGATTTTCTATGTTATGTGACCCCAGCAGAACATTTAGCATTACCTACCCCTGAAGAGGTTTATCAAGGTGCAATAGCAATGAAAATTGCAGCCCATGCAATAAATTTAATAAGATTTAGGGAAGATTATGAAAAGGATCTTCAAATGAGTATTGCAAGAGGAAAATTGGATTGGGCTACCCAACTTAAACTTTCTATTGATAAAGAAAATGCTATTAAAATTAGGAAAGAAAGGTTTCCAAAAAATCCAAATGTTTGTACAATGTGTGGTGATCTATGCGCAATAAAATTACTGAATGAATATATTAAATAATTTACACACCTGTATTTTTCCTTTCTATTTTTTTGTACTCTTCCCTATTCACAATGTTCATAGGTACCTTTCCATCAATGAAATCTTTAATATTTTTAAACGCTTGAATGAATGCAATTTCCATAACTTCACCAGATTTGCCTCCAGCGATATGGGGTGTTAATATTGTATTTTTTAGATTAGTATCCTTTACATTAGGCTCGTTCCACCAAACATCTGAAAGGTACATAATATCATTCCTTTCATTTAATATTTGAAAAAGATCCTCCTTGTTAACAATTTCAGGCCTTGCCACATTAATAAGAATTGCATTTTTTTTCATAATTTCTAATATCTTTTTATTAATCAAATTTTCAGTGAATTTTGTCAATGGTATAGATAATAGAACAAAATCTGATGCTTTTACAAGTTTTTCAATATTTTCTAATGAATAATATTCATCCACATTACTATCAGGTGTATTTCTCCCAATTGCAATTACCTTCATATCAAATGCCTTAGCTATTTTTGCTACTCTTTTTCCAATCCCACCATAACCAATTATTCCAATTGTTTTTCCATAAAGTAACCTTGTGGGCAATGAATTGAATATACCTTTTTTCATTTCCTCATCCCTTTTTATAATGTCCTTTGCAGCAGAAAGTAAAAGGGCAAATGTATGCTCAGCCACAGAAATTGAGTATGCACCGGCATTACTACATACTAAGGTTTCTTTGGGAATTGTGGAAAGATCAATATGATCTACACCCGCTGTTATTGTTTGTATCATCTTTATTGTATTTTTCCTTGGAAAATTATCATTGTTAACAAGAAGTATTTCTGCTTCATCTTCATCTGGATACCAAATAATGTTCTTTCCAATAATGTTTTCACCAATCTTCTTATAATTATCAATAACTGGAAATGTTACCCTTACTTTCATAAAAAAGGGATAAAAATGTTTTATTATTTATTTTTCTTCCTTCTTTTCCTCTTTTTTAGGTATTTGTCCCTCGGCTATTTCATTCAAACCAACTATTCCATACGGACTAATTCCTTGGCCAGGTCCTGCAGCCATAAGATTGGTGGGGATTAACATAAGAGTGCCCTTACCCTGTAAACCAAGTTCATACAATATGTTCATCCATCTAAGTTCAAGACCAAATTTACTGGACTCATACAATTTTGCTGCATCAATCATTTTTGAAGCAGCCTCATATTCTGCTATTGCAAGAGTTACCCTTGCCCTTCTTTCTCTTTCTGCAGCAGCCTGTCTTGCCATAGCTTCCTGAAGTGCTGAAGGTATTAAAATATCCCTTATTTCTACAGATGTTACCTTTATTCCCCATGCCTCAGTTTTTTGGTCAATAATGTTTCTTGCTATTGTACCTATTTTTTCCCTTTCAGCTAAAAGTTCATCTAATGTAATGCCACCTATTACTTCCCTAAGAGTAGTTTGAGCAGCAAGTGTAGTGGCAACCATGTAATCTTCTACTTTTAATACAACTTTCTCAAGATCTACTGGTTGAAAATACATCACTGCATCCACATTAACAGGTACGTTATCCTTTGTTAGCGTCTGTTCTGTCTTAAACGCTACTGTCTGAAGTCTTGTGGATACTACGAATGGTACCTTACCTATAATTGGTACAATATAAACTAAACCTGGCCCTTTAAAACCTCTGAATCTACCAAGTACAAGATAAGGTGCTCTTTCCCATTCTCTGTAAACTCTGATACCTGAAATAAAGAATATAAGTACAATGAGAATAAGAATGGCAATTCCAATTAATGTTCCAGTATCCATATTTTTACCTCCAAATGTTTAATCCTTAACATTCTTATTAAATTTTCCTCACAATTAATGTAATACCTTCCACTTTTTCCACTTTTACATTTGATCCCTTTTTAATAATATTTCCATCAATTGATTTCCCCCTCCATATTATACCTTCCACTTTCACTTCACCTTCACCATCAATATCTGTTATCGCTATTCCCTCCTTACCCGGTAATGATTCACTACCTGTTTTTGGTCTACTCTCTATAGCCCATATTATTTTGTCAAAATAATAATAAAGAAAGAATAGCCCAAGAGTTGATGCACCATATATGAGAAATGAAATAATATTAAATTTCATTATATTTTCTATTACAAGTATCAATGCAACAATTATTAGTAGTATTAACACTAAATATTTTATTGTTAAAAGGGAATAATGTAAAAGATTTTTCATTATTTTGCCTCCTCCACTATTAATATTAAGCCTTCAATACCCTTTACTTTAATTTTTTTCCCCTTTTCTATCTTTTTTTCAGATCTTGCTCTCCAAATTATACCCTCTACCCTTACTTCTCCTTCATTATCTATGTCAGTAATTGCTATTCCCATTTTTCCTATTATTGATTCTGGACCTACAATTGGCCTTTTTCTAAGTGTTCTTCTTATCCAATTTAGATAATATGCTGCAATAAAACCCAATCCTCCCATAATACCGAAGGCCACATAGGAAAGAATTCCAAATGGTGATGGTGAATACGGTATTCCAGATGCAAGAAGCCATGTACCAAACAATGCAAGTAAAACACCCGTAATCATGAGAAATCCATGACCTACCTTGATTTCCGCAATAATTAATGCACCACCTATAATTATGAAAATAATGCCAACAATATTACCACCGATAATTTCAGCACCCCAAAGACCCAATGCAATAAGAATTATTCCAACAATTGTTGTCACTACTGTAGCATGATAGAGATCTAACAGTATAGCCAGCATACCAATTGTCATTAAAATTCCATCCACTGTAGGATTGCTTATAAAACTTAAGAATTGATCGTATGTACTTGGATTCATTTGCACAGAACTGTAGTTTTGCAAATTCAATTTTGAAATTAAAGCAGAAAAACTATCAACAAGACCATCAATAAGATTTATGGACTTTGCTTGTTGTGCTGTGTATGCAATATTGTTTGTTACCATCAAACCAGCTGCTGTAACATTTCTACCATGTTCTTGAGCAAGTGATTCCATTAAGGCAAGCATAGCATTCTCAACATGCATCTGATATGTTGAATTCACTGAAATGCCCTCTATAACAGGTGTAGAAGGTCCTATAAAAGTACCATTTGCCATATATATTGCATCCGATGCCATTGCAATATAACTTCCAGCAGATGCAGCCATTCCACCAGGTGGAACATAGGTAATTACTGTAATTCCCATTTTCTCTGCTTCTATTGTTAAATTAACTATTGAAAGCATAGAATCAAGAAGGCCTCCTGGGGTATTCATATTAATTATTACAATTGGAATATTATTGGATTCGGCATAATTATAGGATCTTTGAAAGAATGATACTGCGCCTGGATCCACTTGTACATTAAAATTTATTACAAGATAAGTGTGATTGGATGAAGAGGAATATGGTAATATTAAAAGAATTATTATAAACGAAAGAATTAGAAAACTTTTCCATCTTTTCATGATTTTGAAGATAACTTAGGTATATTTAAAATTAAGCAGCCCCGGGCAGATTCGAACTGCCGTCTGTGGGTCCAGAGCCCACTATGCTTGGCCGCTACACCACGGGGCTGTTTTCTTCTAATACAATTAATTATTAAATATTTTTTGATACATTTTTAATATGTAAAACAATATTATGAATGATGGAATACAAACTTGTTATTGTTGTAAGAGAAGATCTAGAAATATCCTGTGGAAAATTGGCTGCTCAAGTTGCCCACGCTGCATCTACCTGTGCGATTTATTCATATAAAAATAATAGGAATATATTTGAAGCTTGGTGGAATGAAGGGCAAAGAAAGGTGGTTTTAAAGGTAAAAAATTTGAAGGAGATGTTGGAATTAAAGATGAAGGCTGATCAAATGGGTATTTTCACTACATTAATACAGGATGCTGGTTTGACCGAGGTTTTGCCCGGGACTATTACTGCCTTAGGTATTGGACCTGAAAAGGAGAATGTTATAGATAAAATAACAGGTTCATTACCTTTATTTTAAATCTTTATTATTTCACAATAACCCTTTGCCTGAAGTAATTTTGCAAGTTGCTCACTTAAGTATAAAACATCCTCCTTCCTCATAACATAATTTCCATCCAAATCCGCGACTTCAGTTGGTATAATCACCCTTACAAGTACCTTTTTTATTTCCTCCTTTTCTTCTTTTTTCACCTCTTTTTGTACTGGAAAAATGTACTCTTCTTCACTTATATATGCTTTAAATAATTTCCTTAAATTATCATAAAGAATCCTTTCATAATTTGTATATGAATCAAGGTTTGAATTTGTTCCATCTATTGAATCTTCCAATGCCTGAATTGCGATTTTCCTACATCTAATACTTTTAAGTTCCTTAATTCCATTTTCAATTCCTCTTATTTTTTGTGTCAATTGCGCTATATATTTCACATCATCTTTTTGAATTGCTAATTTAATTTCCTCTTTTAACCTTTTATTTTCCATATCTATTTTTTTGAAAAATTCTTCAGGTATTTCCTTAAGTTTTAACTTTGTATTTTTTTCGTTCCTAATGTAAGTGTTTAGTTCTTCTTCTATTCCTGGCATCAATATAATATAAATTTACTTCTTAATTAATTTTCTTCATTTTTAAAAATCAAAAAATATTTATCCAAATTACCATTTGTGTTTTTAAAATGAAAAGTTGGATATATGTAATCCTGGTAGTTTCAATAATTATCGTTGCATCTGTTGGTATTTACTACGGATATAATACTTTAAGTAAAACTCCTAGTGTTAACTATGTTAAGAATGGTGATACTGTTTCCGTTTATTATTATGGATATTATGTTGAAAATGGAATAAGGTATATATTTGATACAAACATAAGAACTGTAGCAAACAATAACTTTACATATTTAAAGGCGCCTATTTTCAAATACCCATCCTCATTTTCACCATTCAATTTTACAGTTGGTTCAAATCAGGTAATCCAGGGATTTAGCCTTGGTGTTATAGGAATGTATCCGGGAGAGACAAAAACAATAATAGTTCCTCCCTCATTGGGATATGCCTTTAATTCATCATTGTTGAAAAACGTGAGCAGATATGGCACAATCTCTAGAATACAATTCATTACAATGCAACAATTTGAAAATAGAACTGGTGAAGTACCATATCAAGGAATGGTATGTAGAGATAAATATTTTGGATGGGATGATCAGGTAATTTTTGTTGATACAACCCAGAATAATGTTACAATTCAAAATGATGCCTATGCGAACAATTCATATTATCCATATGGTAATTCCATTCAGTATTATTACTTTGTATATTATTCAGATAAAAACACAATAAAATATGTAATAGAAACTTATCCAAATACTATACTTCCTAATGGTTCGAGCATTTATATCGTTGGTAATAATTATATAATAATAAATTACAATAATTATCTTGCAGGTAAAACATTGTATTTTGTGGTTACACTTGCCTCAATTAATTCTACACCCTAAAATTATCTTTTAAATTTTAAATATATTTTTTATATATATTTGATTCTTTAAATAAAAAATTGATCTAGATCTACTGCATATTTTCCATCCCATATCTTTCTTCCTTCTTTTTCCTCCGCAACTATCATAAGATTTCTTTTTCCATTCGTGGTGGGAATAATGAAATATTCCTCCCTATGCCCATCCTCAAATTTTAAAATCAACCTCTTTTTATTTTCCACTGACTTACCAGTTTCAGGATCAAGATAATTGTAAATTACGAACCTTCCCTTTCCAACAAAATTTCTTACTTCCCTTTTACCCTTTTTAGAAATTGTTATAACTTCTTCAGGAAACATAATTTAATAATTTTTCACATCTTTATAAATGTTGGGATAAAGGAGTGACAGCATGCCATACTTCCCTGGAGCTCGCGCATCCAAGTACGCATATGGCACGAGAACAGGCTTAACTGCCGGGTTCGGAATGGGACCGGGTGTTTCCCTGTTCTCTATGACCGTCACTCCCTATCCCCTTGAAATATTAACAACTATAAAAATTTTGTTTAAAGATATTTTTTACCAAACTTTTCAAAATAGAGTATATCTTCCATATTTTTTCTTTGTGGTGGATTAGGTTTTCTTGATGGATATCCCAGTGGCGTGATTGTTATTATGTGGAACTCTTCGGGTATTTCAAGCATCTTTTTTATTTCTACATTATCAGCATCAGCAATCCAACAAGTACCAAGTCCATAAGCTTCTGCTGCAATCATCAAATTTTCAGTAGCTAAACTACCATCAATTAACCAAAGATCTGATTCTTTCTCTGATGATAGTACTGCAATTGCCATTGGTACTCTTGAAAGAAATTTTCCATAGGGTAATATTTCAGATATTTTTTTCAATTTTTCCTTATCCTTTATTATTATGAATCTCCAAGGTTGTCTATTCCAAGAACTTGGCGCATATTGTGCTGCTCTTATTAGTTTAAATAATATCTCATCTGAAACTTCATCCATCTTATAATTTCTAATACTCCTTCTTTCCATTATTATATTTATAAATTCGTTCATAAAAATCCTAAAGAAAAGTTTTATTAAACATTTTTCATTATATGTAATTGGTGTATTTTATGAAAATTACACTGAGTCTTATAAAGGCAGATGTGGGGGGATATCCTGGCCATTCTTCAGTGCATCCTTCTCTTAAAGAAAAGGCAAGTGAAATTCTTGAACAGGCAAAAAAGGATGGTATTCTAATAGATTATAGGGTAGTTGGTGTTGGCGATGATCTTCAACTAATAATGACACATAAATTTGGAGAGGACAATGAAAAAATCCATGGACTTGCTTGGGATGTTTTTAAAAAATCCACTGAAGTTGCCAAGAAACTTAAACTTTATGGGGCGGGTCAGGATCTATTGAAGGATGCCTTTTCTGGAAATGTGAGAGGATTGGGACCAGGAATTGCGGAAATGTCATTTGAAGAGAGGAAGGGTGAACCTGTAGTAGCTTTTATGATGGATAAAACAGAACCTGGAGCTTTCAATTTACCAATATTTAAAATGTTTGCTGATCCTTTTAACACACCTGGTCTTATAATTGACCCATCAATGCATGATGGTTTTAACTTCGAAGTTTGGGACATTGTAGAACATAAAAAGGTGTTATTAAAAACTCCTGAGGAACTTTACGATCTCTTGGCATTAATTGGTGCAAAGAGTAGATATGTGATAAAAAGGGTATTTACGTCGGAAAAACATCCTAAAATAAAGAGTGATGAACCTGTGGCTGTAATTTCAACAGAAAAGCTTTATCAGATTGCTGGGGAATATGTAGGAAAGGATGATCCAGTTGCTTTGGTAAGGGCACAATCGGGTTTGCCTGCCCTAGGAGAGGTTTTAGAACCTTTTTCATTTCCTCATCTTGTTTCTGGATGGATGAGAGGTTCACATAATGGCCCTATAATGCCTGTTGGCTTAAAAGATGCAAAATGCACAAGATTTGATGGACCTCCAAGGGTGGCTGCTCTTGGCTTTCAACTTTCCGAAGGAATGCTTGTTGGACCAGTTGATCTATTTGATGATCCAGCATTTGATAATGCAAGAAAGACTGCAAATGAAATTGCTGACTATATGAGAAGGCATGGACCATTTGAGCCACATAGATTACCACTTGAGGAAATGGAATATACAACACTTCCAAAGGTGATGGAAAAATTAAAAAATAGATTTGAAAAGATTTAATTTATTTTTTTAATTCAAACATTGCTATTTTTTCAAGTTCCTTCAACAATTCCTCATTTTCAAGTTCTTTAAATTCGATTTCTTCAAAACCTAAATTTTTAAGGTCAAGTTCATTTTCAGAAACTATGAAGTATTTGCCTTCTCCTTTAACACCATATTTTTCTAAAGCCTCAGAAATTTGTCTATTTGTTGCAAGGTAAAGCTTCATCTCAGTACCTATATCCCTACCAATACTTGTATTATTGTTGAAAGATCTTTTTGCTTTCAAATATGCACTTTCTAAAATCTTTTTTGAAATTATGCCTTCATCTTTTATTATAATTATTTCACCATTTTTTACTTTTTTAATAGCGATTTCATTAGGCTTACCATTAACATAATATATTTTCATACAACAACTGGAACATTAATTACTGCTTTCAAATCATTGATTAATCTATTCTTTTGTATAGATTCTTTTAATGCAATTTCCAAAACTTCAATTATTGTACTCACAGTTACTATCTCTATTTTGCCCATATGATGCTCATCTAATATTACATCCTGAACATTACTTTCAGGTATTATTACCTTTTTAAACCCTGCCTCTATTGCTGCTTCTACTTTTGCTGAAATGCCACCAACAGGTAATACTTGTCCCCTAATACTTAAAGAACCTGTCATAGCCACACTTTGATCCACAGGTATATTTTCTAAGGCAGAAATAACTGCAGTTGCAATTGAAATACTTGCAGAATCACCCTCTACCCCTTCATAGGTGCCAATAAATTGTATGTGAACATCATGGTTGGATATATCCTCCCCACTGTATTTTTTAACAATTGCTGAGACATTCTGAACAGCTTCCTTGGCTATTTCACCTAACTTTCCCGTTGCTATTACCCTTCCTTGATTCCTACTTTGAGCCGGTGTTACTTCAGCTACAATAGGCAATATCATTCCTGAAAATTCCGCCATTCCACTTTGGGCACTGTATACTGCTAATCCATTTACAGTCCCAACCGCATATCCTTTGTTCATAAATGTCCTATACTCTTTCCTTACCTCTATCATTCTGTCCACAATCTGTTGTTCAAGAGGCCTTGCGGATTTTTTGGCCATAATCACATGGTCAACAGTAACAATATTGGAATTTTGTGATCTGGCAATGTCCCCCGCTACCCTTATCAATCCACCCAATTCTCTCAATCTAAGAGTTAGCCTATCCTTTCTTCCCGCCCTCTTTTGTGCTTCCTTAATTATTTCTGCAACTGCCATTTTTTCAAAATGCGGTATTTTTCCATCTTTTTTTATTTCCTGAGCTACAAATCTTATTAACTTCTTCCTATTTTCTTCATTATCCTCCATACTATTGTTCATATATATTTCATAACCGTATCCCCTGATCCTCGATCTCAATGCAGGATGCATACCTTCTAAAGATTCAATGTTTCCTGCAGCAACTAAAATAAAATCGCATGGTACAGGCTCTGTTTGAACAAGTGCTCCTGCACTCCTTTCACTCTGCCCTGTAATTGCAAACTTTTTTTCCTGCATTGCGGTTAAAAGTGCTTGTTGACTTTCTGGCCTTAAAAGATTAATTTCATCTATAAATAACACACCTTTGTTAGCCTTATGTATCGCTCCTGCCTCTACCCTAATGTGAGGTGGTGTTTCTAAACCCCCAGATTGAAATGGATCATGTCTCACATCACCCAAAAGAGCACCAGTATGTGCTCCCGTTGCATCTATGAACGGTGGTTTATCATTTACATCATGGGATACAAGTAACTTTGGGACCATATTCTGTTCTGTCCTTTGAACAGCCATGCCAAGAAATATCCATAGAAAAACAACCAATAGAATACTTGTAAAAAGTATAGTAAAATCCCTAGTAAAAATATAGGCAATAATTCCTAAAATTATTAAGCTAAATAATGTTAATTGAAGAAATCTTTGCCTTTCCATTTTCTCTTGCTTTGCCCTCTCCTGCATCTGTTTTACAAGTTCTTTACCCTTTCCTGCAGGTAATGTCTTTATTCTTGGTCTATTTTGATCTTCTTCATTTGGAAAAACCAAAATATCCTCAAGCTCTTCTTTTGGTAGAAAATCTACCATTGATTGAGCCAACATAGATTTTCCGGTTCCTGGATCTCCTATCAATATTACGTGCCTTTTTTGAACAGCTGCCTTTTTTATTATTTCAACTGCCTCATCCTGCCCTATCACTTGATCTATTAATCTTTGAGGGACCTCTATATCCGCAGTAGTTTTAAAATCCTGAGTCTTTATCCAATCATCAACCTTTTGTTCCATTCCGATCCTACCATTTAGCTTTTATTAATAAATTTTTCTACTCCTGGCATAGTAAAGATCTGCTAAAAAACCTCCCGGTATTAGGCCTATAATTAGACCAAAAAAAACAGCGAAAAATGGAAGAAATGTGAATTTAATATATATAAAAAAATAATAGGTTATATCAAATGGGTATAAGCCGTAAAAAATGGGAAATGAATAATAAACTAAAGAAATTCCATAGGAAATGAACATTGTAATCAATATTGCAATAAATGCCTCACTTAATTCATCTAAATAAAAAGCTGTAATTGTTCCTATTGCTATGGAAAATATGAGAAATAAAAATGAAAAATTCATTAAAAGATCGCCGATTGGAGGAAAAGATATATTAGGAAAATAAAATGAAAAGAAAAATAATGAAACTATAAAGCTATTTAAAATTGAAATTAAAATTATTTTCAATAATTTCATGCTTCACCACTCCAGTCAATTTCCATCATTATCATTTCAGTCAAATAATATCTTTCTGGGCTGTAATTTTCACCAGGATTTTCATAATAATATGAGAATCCTGAAAATCTTACCTCCATCTGAATTAATATTTTAAATACTGTAGAATTTTTTACCAAAGGTATATAATCTTGATATACAGGTGAGAAAAAAGTCAAATTTAATTCGCTAAATTTTTTTACTTCAATTGGAAATTCTTCAAAATAATAGTAAGTTCTCTGAAATGTAGATACAGTTGTGTTATTGACATAAAATAATGTTGTAAAAGAATAAAAATTAATTGAATAAGGCGATGGATTCTTGAATGAAAATGAAAGAAGTATTGTATTATTTTTTTCATAAAAATTAGCTCTTACATTTTGTGGATTTTCATTTATTACTTTATTCCTATAAATCAATACATTAGCATAATTCTGTGAAGATATTATCCCTGATATTAAGAAAAAAATTGAAAATATTGAAAAAATAATAAGAATTATATTTTTTCCTTTAATAATTTTCATATTTTTTATTTCGTCGGTTTCATTTCTCCACTCAATATTTTTTCAACAAAATGACAAGCCACAAAATGTCCTTTCTTAATTTCCCTTAGTTCAGGATCTTTAACATCGCATACACCTTTCTGAAAATAGACACATCTTGAGGCAAATCTGCACCCCGGTGGTAGATTTATTGGACTTGGAATATCTCCCATAATAGGAATTCTTACATGCTTTCTCTCAGGATCCGGTACAGGAACTGCACTAAGTAAAGCTCTAGTATATGGATGTAATGGATCAAATATTACACTTTCTGTTGGTCCTTCTTCTACTACTCTACCCAAGTACATAACTAAGATCCTATCACTCATATATCTTGCCACAGCAATATCATGAGTAATGAAAATAATTGGTAAATTATATTTCTCTTTCAAATCGAGCATTAAATTTAATACACCAGATCTTATGGATACATCAAGCATGGATACGGGCTCATCTGCTACTATAAACTTTGGATTTATTATCAATGCCCTGGCTATGGCTACCCTTTGCCTCTGCCCACCCGAAATCTCATGGGGATACCTATCTAGATACTCTTCACCAGGTTTTAATCCAGCTTCCTCAAGTGCTTTTACTGCTAGATCTACCCTTTCCTCATATGTTTCGCCAATACCATTTATAATTAAGGGTTCAACCAATGTTTTAAAAATGGTAAACCTAGGATTTAATGATTCATAGGGATCCTGGAATATCATCTGAACACTTCTTCTAAACTCCTTTAACTCTTCACCTTCCAATTTTGTGATGTCCTTTCCTTTGAATACTACCTTACCTGCTGTGGGATTTTCTAATTTCACCACTACTCTACCTGTAGTAGTTTTTCCACAACCTGTTTCACCCACCAAACTAATAATTTCACTTTCATGAAGATCAAAGGTTACACCATCCACAGCCTTTACCACATCAGGCTTTTTAAATGATAACAAACCACGTGAAAGTTCATAGTATTTTTTCATGTTTTCTACTTTAAGTATTACTTCAGCCATTTTACTTCCCTCCATATAGTTCCTTTGCAAAATGGCAAGCTGTAAAATGACCAGGTGAAATTTCCACCATTGGTGGTTCCTGTTCCATACATATATCTTTAGCATAAGGGCATCTTGGATGGAATCTGCAACCTTTTGGAGGATTGACCAAATCTGGAGGTGAACCAGGTATTGATGCTAATCTTTTCTTTTCTCCAACTATTGTTGGAAATGATGCCATTAAACCCTCTGTATATGGATGCGAATAATGCTTGAAAACTTCCACTACCGATCCTTTTTCAACTATTTTTCCAGCATACATAACTGCCACCCTATCAGATGTTTCCGCCACAACTGAAACATCATGAGTGATTAAAATCATTGAAATTCCTGTTTCTTGTTGAAGCTTCTTTATTTCAAGTAATATTCTATCCTGTGTTATTACATCAAGTGCAGTTGTAGGCTCATCTGCAAGAACAAGTTTAGGCTTTAGGGATAGTGACATTGCAATCATAGCCCTTTGTTTCATGCCACCACTATATTCGTGAGGATAATTATCAATTCTATCTAATGGAATACCAACAAATTTGTAAAGATCTTCTACCTCCTTTCTCGCCTCCTCATATTTTATTTCCTTATGGGCCATTATAGCCTCTATTATTTGATCACCCACTTTGTAAACAGGATTGAATGCATTTAATGCCGCCTGAAATATCATCGATATTTCTTTCCATCTTATTTTTCTTATTTCTTCATTAAATACATCAAGGCTACCATCACTTTTCTTTGAAATTTGAAGTAAATCCTTACCCTGAAATATAATTTTTCCTCCTTTTATATATGCATTTTTTGGTAAAAGTTGCATTATTGAATAAGCAAGTGTAGTTTTTCCACTTCCAGACTCCCCCACTAGGCCAAGTGTTTGTCCTGCATCCAATTCAATAGATGCATTTTCCACAGCTTTTACCCAACCTGAGCTCACTTTATAATGAACAGTAAGATCCTGTACAGAAAGCAATACCATCTTTTATCTCCTCCTTAACCTTGGATTTATTACTTCATCAAAAGCCCTACCAACAAGATAGAATGATAATGATAGTAAAGTAATTGCAATTCCAGGTGGAAGTAACCACCAAGGTGCATCAAGAACATGTCCTGTGGTCCACAAATATTGAAGCATCATTCCCCATGTAACTGCATGAGGATCTCCCATTCCCAGAAATGCTAAAGCAGCTTCGGTTATTATGGCACCGCTAACACCAAAACTCATATAAAGGAATGTAAGAGGTAAGACATTTGGGAATATATGTACCATCATTAATCTATATTTTGATGCACCTGAAATTCTAGCAGCATCAATAAATGCTCTACTTTTTAGTGAAAGTACCTGGGCCCTTATAATCCTCGTGATACCAGACCAACTTAATATTGCAATAACAAATATTATGTTCCATATACTTGGTCCAAGAGAAGCGGCAAGTAATAACATTATGACTAAACCAGGTAATGAGAGGAATATATCCGTTATTCTCATTATTAGAGAATCAACCCATCCACCATAAAATCCTGAAATCAATCCTAGAAAAGTACCTAATAATACTGAGGATAGTGCAGCTACAATACCAACAACAAGCTCTGCCCTAGAACCATAAACTAACCAAGTCCAAATATCATGACCATATGCATCTGTTCCAAGGATGTAAGTATTACCACTAGGATATTTCCCAGGTGGTAAAGGTGCAATGTTTGTTCCAATTGTCTCCTGCAAGTACAATTTACCATTTTCTGTTATTGTACCATAATAATAACCCATTTGAGCTGTGTAAGATAAAACATTACCTAAACCATTGATTGGTGTTTTCATGCCTCCAGAAATACTAAATGTTTGGTTTATTTTTAAATTTGGTTGAAGAAGGTATACTGTGTCTAAATTTGTACTTGTAATATATCTACTGGATCCTATATCATACGTTGGAACAGAGTTTAAATTTCCATCAAGTATATTATAGAAAGTGCCATTGGACTCCACATTTCCCGTATAGGGATTTACAGTAGCTATTAGACTTCTATCACCTAAAGATGCATATGCAAATATCAATCCATTCTGTGTTGGATATAAAGCCTTCAATGTATAGCCTCTAATGGATGGATTTGAGACAACAAAATATTTATCATATATAATTCTTCCATCAGCCCTAGAAATACCTATTAATTCATTTGTTGAAGTGCCTAAAACAACTGTAGACTGTATTCCGTATCCATCACCCCAATCATAACCATATGTAATGGATACGGGCTTAAATTTTTCTCCTTGGCTATCTGTATAATTAACTTTCCAAGCAAAGGTCAAATTTGTAACAGTTTTAGGAATATTATAAGATGGATAATATGCAGGATCCATCTTAATATGAAAATTATATGCCTCTAAGGAATTATTAGTAGGGATTATAATTTCACTTGTGTTTAAATACCCATTATTTACATTATCTGGATTTAAGTATATTAAAGGCGGTAATATCACATTTCCACTTGTGTTTATATAGATCTTGGCTAGTGGATTTTCATGAATTGGAACTAGCATGCCAAAATAGTTAAGTTGTCTATTATAAAATAGGAAAAGTATTGTCTCGTTTCCATGAGAGAAGGAAATTAATGAATATTGACCTACGGAAGGAATTATAAATGGATTTGTATAAAATATTGATTTATATTGTATTGTAAATGGTAAAGTAAAATCTTTCACCACCTTAAAATTTGAATCTAGTATATAAAATTCATTAGAACTATTTGCTATATATACATTCCCAAGAGAAAAGGAATTTATGTAAGCTCCTGTCTCATAAAGATTTGTTATTCCTTTAGGTATAGTAATATTGGAAGGCTTTTTTAAATATAACTGCAATATTTTTTGAGAACTATAATTGTACCCTATGGGAAATACTTGTGCTTCTCCAAGATTATTGTAAATAAGTACAGATGTTAAATTTATATTTGCTCCTGGAGCCGTAACATAATTAATTATTCCCACAGGGGAATAATTCCATACAGAGGGATTTGTCAAATTATAGGTATATATATCCCCCCTGATTATATCAACGGAAGGGGCTGTATAGGAAGGGGTATAGGGAGTAAGGAATTGTGCAAATACTGCCATTATTACAAACATAATAATAATTCCTAAACCCACTAACCCAATTTTACTCTTTTTATATATTTGCCATCCGCTTTTAAGTGATCTTCTGAAAGCCCTTCTTGATTCTTTCCATTTTTTTGACTCTGCCATTTATCTCACCTACGCAATTCTTACTCTGGGATCCAAATATGCATAAATTAGATCAGCTATCCAATTAAATATTATAACAAGTAATGCTATTATTATGGTTGTGGCTTCTACAACAGGATAATCTAGTAAACCTAATGCTTGGATAAAAAGAAGCCCTACACCTTGATAGCTAAATACAGTTTCAGTTAATACACCCCCACCAATTGCAAATGCCATAGAAATAACAAAACTGGTTACAAGAGGCAAAAGTGCATTTCTAGCTGCATGTTTAAAAACTACATCCCTCTCTTTCAAACCTTTTGCTATTGCCGTATCTATATAATTTTCACCAAGTACATCAAGCATAGAGGTCCTCATCAAAAGGACCGTACCTGCAAAACTAATCAGTATAAGAACTATCATTGGTAATGCTGTGTGCCATAAAATATCTAATAATGCTATCCCTAAAGGAGGATGCGTGCCTACAACCTGGCCTAATATTTTGTCAGTTGGATCATAAAAGTTTGCTAATGGGAAAAGATGCAATTGGAAGGCAAATATGAATATAAATATCATACCAAGCCAATATACAGGCATATTATAAAACACTAAGCCTATTACAACATTACTTCCATCAAGTACTCCACCTCTCCTCCATGCAATTATTGTACCTACAAAATAACCAATTATATAGGCAATAATTGTTGCACCACCAAATAGAAGTAATGTTCTTGGTACCCTTTGGGCTAGGAGAGTGGATACGGGTTGTACATAATAATATGAAATACCTAAGTTTTGAGGGAACACGGGAAATGTTAACATATCCCACATATAAATTAAAAATCTATCCCAAAGTGGTTTATTGAAACCGAATAGGTTAGTCAAATATTCTTTTTGAGAAGGTGTAAGTTGAGGATTCAAATTCAACAAAATTAAAGGATTTGGTTGATATAGGTAAAGAAGCCAAAAAACTGCTGCCACAATGATAATATAAGTAACAACTGATTGTAAAGTCCTCACCAAATAATATCTAAGCAATCCAGCCATTTAATAATTCACCTCTCTAAATTTTGGTAAGTGACCCATTAATAACTTAAAATCCTAATGGTATTTAATGATTTCGTAAAAAAATTTTTTAATAATTTAAAATATTATATAATTTTATTCTTTTTAAATTATTATGAATATAAATTCTTAAATTAATTCATAAAATAAATAAAAAAATTAAAAAATTATTGAGGTGGTGTTTCTCCACCCTCTTTCTTTTCCTCAGATGTTTTCTCTTCAGGTGTTTTCTTTACTTCAGGTGGTTTTGGTTTTCTCATTGAAAGCACAAGAGCAACTATGGCTATTATAAATGCAAGGAGTCCTATTAATAATGATGAATAACCCATTGTGTTATTGAAGTATCCAGTTAATGTATTATTAAATTGTGTGGATAATCCACCTAATTTGCTTGAAAGAGTGTTATTGAAGTATCCAGAGCTCACGTATGTAACCGGCTGATAATAGAAGAATACTGGTAAGATTGTTGTAACATTATTATTATTTGTAACACTTACGAATACTGCATTCAAGCCTGAATTAAATCCAGATATTAGATTGGAGAATGTGTATTCACCATTGGGTCCTGCAATCAAAGAAGCATTGTATACATTGCTTGGGTTGTTAAGATAAAGTTTAACACTCTTTATTCCAGCTGGATCCCATACTGTACCATTCACATAATAGTTAGATGTAGTTATTACTTGATTTGGTAGTAAACTATTAACTGATACTGTTGGCGATGAAGAATATGCAATTATAACGAATGTATAGAGTCCACCATAGTAGCCAGTCATTGTTGATTTTATTGTAATTGTATCTATAATATATGGCGTATTCATAACAGTACTATTTGCAGGAATGACTGTATAAACAGCATTACCACTTGAATCAGCCTTATTCGGACCTATAATACTACCTGCCGATGCACTCACCGACAATAAAGCTCCAGGTATTGGAGATCCTGTGGCATCCTTTACATTCACATTTAATGTTACTAAGGAACCATACATCACAGAATTTGTACTAGCAGTTGCAAATACATTAATCTGGTACGGGACCAATATTATCTGTGTATTCTGTGTAATTGCTGCCATTCCCCATACACTTGTACCTTTATTCCAATATATGTATAAATCAGCTATTGTCAATGATGCAACTTTGCTTAAAGGTATGGTTACATTGGCACTTCCATTAACATCTGTAGTAGAATTCACTCCCGTATAATAAGTCGGTATGTTGTTTACTATATACTTTATTGATGGAATTCCAGTTTTTGAGTAGAACCAAACCTTAGTATGGTTAACTGGTTGATCCGTAGCATTAACAACTTTTGCCTGAGCAGTTATCTGCCCAGCTGAAAATCCGAATGGATTGTTCACTGTGAATGTTGTAATCCTGTAATCTGGTGCTCTTTGAACTGCAAGTTGTGAGGATATGTACTCACTTCCCTGCATATAGAAATTACCATTCACAATTACTCCAGGTGGATATATGCCTGGTGTCTGTGGATAGTAAGTATATGCATATGGTATTACATACACATTACTTATTCTATCAACCATTGGAGAGCCTGCATCACCTACTGTTACATAATAGGAACCTGTTCCATTCACCACATATGAATTATTAAGCATTATTCCATAACCATAGTAAACATAGTCCCAGGCAGTTGTATTTGTGGTTACACCAAGCCATGATGCAAGAACAGGATCAGGCGTTTTATTATCAAGTTGACTTACAAACACACCTGCCACTGGAGGCAAGAATCCCATATATGTTGTATTAACGTTAATTGCCACATATTCCCAGAGTGAATCGAAGTAATATGACATTGGATTTGT
>JAVZSA010000009.1:0-39180 GCA_038880255.1 Thermoplasmata archaeon | reverse complement strand
ATTGGTGCTGGAGGAGCATCATATCCTGGAGCTTTTTATTTAGCAGAAAGAGGTAAAAAAGTATTGATGATTGATGAAAAGGGAAATCTTGGAGGTGACTGTCTTTATGCTGGCTGCATTCCAAGTAAAACGGTCAGGTATATTATAAACGAGTCAATAAAAAGTAAACAATGGGGATTAATTCCTGACATAACCAAAATATGGAATTTAGCAGTTGCTAAAAAAGATGAAGTCCAAAAGCTTAGATATGACCAACATATGAAAGAGATTGAAGAACATTATCCAGATTTAGTTTTTTTCAAAGCGCATGGCGAGTTTATTAGTAATTATGAAATATATGTAAAAGGGGAATTCGATTTTATAGCTACAGCCCAAAATATTGTTATTGCCACAGGTGCAGAAACTGTTATCCCTCCAATCCCTAATGCAGATAAAGTGCTTACAAGTAATGATTTATTCATGTATAATGGTAGTATAAAGGTATTACCAGAATCAATTGTAATCATTGGAGCAGGATATATAGGTCTTGAAGTAGCAAACATGATGGCACTCCTTGGTGTCAAAACAAAAATAATAGAAATGCTACCTAAGCCAATACTTGGAGGTATGGATGATGATTTAATTGCAGAAGCAGTAAATAAATTGAGCAGTCTTGGTGTTGAGTTTTTATTTAATTCTAAGTTAAAGTCAATTGATAAAACTGAAAATGGATATATATTGTCATATATAAAAGGAGATAAAATTGAAAAGTTAGAAACAAAGCAGGTTTTGATAGCTGTTGGAAGAAGACCAAGGCTGAATAATCTTGGCCTGGAAAATACTGAAATTAAAATTGAGAACCATGCAATATGGGTTGATGATTATCTTCAAACGAATGTTCCAGGTATTTATGCTGTAGGTGATGTAACTGGAAAAGCAATGTTATTTCACGCTGCTGTAAAGGAAAGCCTGATTGTGGCAAAAAATATAATTAATAAAAAGCCAGCTTATAAAATAAATTATGACTCCATTCCATTTACAGTATTTACGTATCCGGAATTAGGAAAAGTAGGATTATCTGAAAAAGAATGTAAGGATAAAAATATTAAATATCAGGTATTAAAATATGATCTAACAAAAGATGCACAGTCTCAAATTTTAGACGAAATAAATGGATGGATTAAAATAATATATGATCCAAACAATTTAAAAATTTTAGGTGCTGAAATATATGCTCATAATGCTTCAGAACTCATTACAGAATTTACGGTTGCAATAGAAAAAAATCTTACTATGAAAGATTTGGCTTGGATTTGCAATCCGCATCCATTAAGCTTTGAATCTATTAATTATTCTCTTAGAGGATTTTTCTAGCAAAATATTCATTTATTCATACTGTTATTTTCCTTTTGTATAAAAATAAAATACATAACACATTTACTTATATCTGTTCCGACATAAACAATAATAGACATTACTCAAAATTCTATCCCTATCCATATTAAATTCCTCTAAGTTTTAGAGTTTTGTTATATCTGTAACATTATTATTTAAAAAGATTAAAATCTTAAACAAGAAAGTTTGAACGTTTATACTGTAATATTATCTCTTTTGATGCTTTTCTTAATTATTCAGATAATGATTTTTTTAATGTGAATACCCTATATATTATTGTTAGATTTTCAATTCTTTGGCTAAATCATAGTCAAAAAAATGCTCATACTATAAAACCAATTATGATAGTTAAGAGATTTTACCATAAGATCTTGCATCACTTTTTTACAATTTTCCTATAAAATCGTATGTATAAATATTTTTTCAACAGCCCTTTTTAATTTTTTCTATTGTGCTTTATTTCGAAATTCACAATATAAAGCTGATGCCTCTTTATAATGTTGCAGTGTATATATTTTTTTTAATTTTTTAAAATATTTCCTACTTTTTGGTCTTGTATCTCATTTTCATCTTCAAATATTATTGAAATAAAATTAAAACTAATACGGGCTCGGCGGGATTTGAACCCGCGATCCCTGGCTTAGAAGGCCAGTGCCTTATCCAATCTAGGCCACGAGCCCTTTACCAACCTCTTTCTTGAAGTCTTTGGTCCTGTGGTATTGTAGATATTTCTGTTCCTTTCATTCCAGAAAGCCCCTTTGAAACCTCTGCAACTACCTCAGGTTCATTATAGTGAAGCACTGCTTCTACTATTGCTTTTCCCATTTCCACTGGATTAGGGGATTTAAATATGCCAGATCCAACAAAAACTCCATCTGCTCCCATTTGCATCATCATTGCAGCATCAGCAGGAGTGGCAATTCCTCCAGCAGCAAAATTTACTACTGGCAATCGACCTAACTTTCTTATTTCAAGTAGCTCAGAGTATAAACCATCAATTATGTCATTGAGAGTGTATTTTGAGAATATTATTTCATTTTTTCCTATTCTTGGTTCCTCGCCATTAAGTTCCTTTATTTGTTTTAATAATTCTACATAACTGCTTGCATATTTTTGTGCAATTGCATAAATTTCATCCTCTGTTTTTTCACTCAATTCTTCAATGGCTCTATTTACTAAATGCATATGCCTTACAGCTTCTATAACATTTCCAGTTCCCGCCTCTCCTTTTGTCCTTATCATTGCTGCCCCTTCCCATATCCTTCTAACTGCTTCACCCAAATTCCTTGCACCACATACAAATGGAACTATAAACTCTCTCTTATCAATATGGAAAAATGGATCTGCAGGTGTTAAAACCTCACTTTCATCTATCATATCTACCTGAAGAGCTTCAAGAGCCCTTGCTTCTGCAATGTGGCCTATTCTTACCTTTGCCATTACGGGTATTGAAACTGCATCCATTATTTCTTGAATTTTTAGGGGATCCGCCATCCTTGCTACTCCGCCCGCAGCTCTTATATCAGCAGGTACTTTCTCAAGAGCCATTACAGCTACAGCACCTGCCTCTTCTGCAATTTTGGCTTGTTCAGCATTTACTACATCCATTATTACTCCTCCTTTTTGCATTTTTGCAAATCCCCTTTTTATTAATTCTGTACCGTACCTTACCTTTTCAAGTTCTACGGGCATTTTTATCACCTTTAAAAACTCTATTACCTTTTTTTATTTAATAATTACGAGATCTTTATACTAAAATTGAAACTATTGTTTGGCAATTGCATTTTTAATAGTTCTTTAAGTCTTATTGTTTCGGCATCTGGTAATAGTTTTTTTAGACCTTCCACATGAGCATCGCCAGTAAACACCATTACACTGCCATAATTCTTTTCGATTTCTCTAATTTTCTCAGCCATTATTCTATTTCTTCTGGTTATTAAAAGATCATAAAGTTTTGGGAAATATTTTTCAAATCTTTTCATGTAAATTTCTTCATTTTCTATCATTTCTTCAAGTGAGGTTTTTTTTGAAAAAGATGATAAAATTGCACTTAAAATTAATCTAAACTTTTCGCGAAATGGAATTTTTTTGAGATCTTCATAAATTTTATCAATATTTTCATCAATAAGGAAAACAGGCAAACCGTTCATTTTTCCTTTTTTATAGGCTGCAAGCATTTCGCTGCCAGGAATAACATGATAATTTGATGCTATTTTTTTCTGCATACCAGAAAGTAATCCAATTAAAGAAAATTCTCTTTTCTCCTCCTTATTTTCTAAGGCTTCCAATCTTTTGTAATCTAGTTCAATAGCAATTGATGATGGTGAATAATAATCTATCAATGAATTAATCTTTACTGTTAAATCCAGCACATGGATGATACCTATTATTCTTATCATTAATTAATTTAATTAATAATTGGTAAAAAAACTTATTTATTCCAATAAATAATTGAAGTTTGATGGAAAGAATATCCACAGGTGTATCAACTTTAGATTTAATGCTAAGGGGAGGCTATGATAGAGGATCAATAACAATGATATATGGCGGTCCGGGGTCTGGAAAAACAAATTTAGTTTTAAATTTTGCAGTAAAAATTTCTAAAAGTGGTAAAAAAGTAATATTCATAGATTCTGAATCTTTATCACCAGAAAGGTTATACTCCTTTGCTGAAGGAAATAAAGAAATTGCTTCGAGAATTTTAATTAATAGAGTGAAAAGTTTTAGTGAACAAGAAGACGCAATCAAAAAAGCTTACAATCTTATAAAAAAATTAAAAAATATAGAAGCAATAATTGTAGATTCATTTACAGAATTTTATAACTTGGATATGGATCACATAGAATCTCTTACAAGCCTTTCAAAACAATTAGGAATGCTTGAAAGTATAGCTGAAGAATTTTCTAGTGTAATACTTATTACATCAAGGGTTTACTACAGTTTTAAAGATAAAAAAATTATGAATGTAGCTGGTTATTATATGAATCCTGCTATTAAAACCATTATCAGGCTTGAAAAAATTGATGATATTAGAAAAGCAATTTTAGAAAAACACAAATCAATTAAGCCTGGAAAAAGTGCACTTTTTACGATAAAATATGATTCTGTAGTTGGCCTTGAGTAACTTTTTAATGTGCAAAAAGACCTTAACTATAAAATGTGATAAAAGCGAAAAAAATATTGATCAATTTTATGAACAATAGAGTATGTAAATACTTAAGGTAAATATTATGGTCAATATAAAAGAAAATAACAAAAAGAGTAAGAAAAATATTATAAAAAAATAAGGAGAAAAAATCTAACTTTTAATGTTTTCAAAATAAAATTTAATAAAGATAAAGTTTCAAAACAAAATAAACTAAAAAGGGATATGAACAACAAATTATCGTGCATTTTAACAGAAAATTATGAATATGTTATTCAAAAAAATGATAGCATACATTGTTCAAAATATATTGGAAAAAAATTATAAGAAACAATTTTAGGAAAATTTTGCAAAACATGAAAATAAAGGTATGAATAATTATAGAAGTAAGTAAATTTGTAATGATACCTAAAATTTATCTAATATGTAATAATGCAATAAATATTGAATGCATTAAATATAGGCAAAAGAATTGCAGAGAATAAAGTCTTTAAAATTAGCAAGTTTAATAGTATAATGTATATTTCAGTTATAAATGAAACTGTTGGTATTGAAACGAAAAATCTTAATATTAAGAATATGATAGAAATTAACCGCGCAATGAGGATTTACTAAAGGTGTATTGTGAGGGATTAAATATGAGAAAAGTAAAGGATTTAAATATAGACGGAAATACAAAGTTAAAAGAGCTGATTGAAGGGTTTGGCGAAGCTGGTGGCTTTACAGCAAAAAAGGTCTATGATGCTGCTATAATGCTTAAAAAGATGGAAGAGGAAAAAAATATAGTCAAAATACTTTCATTTCCCGCAGATATAATTTCCACAGGTACTAGGGGTATAATTAGGAAACTTGTGGAAAAAAAGAAATTTGATCTTATAATTACCACCTGTGGTACACTTGATCATGATATTGCTAGAACATTCAAATCCTATTACCATGGCGAATTTGAACTTGATGATGTGGAATTAGCAAAAAAAGGTATTTACAGGCTTGGGAATATAATAATACCTAAAGAAAACTATGGAAAAATTATTGAAGAAAAAATGTTAGATTTTTTGGAAAAACTTGAAAAAAAGGAATGGAGCACTTATGAATTAATATGGGAACTTGGTAAATTTATTAATAATAAGGATTCTATATTATATTGGTCATATGTAAATAAAATTCCAATAATTGTTCCAGGTATTACTGATGGTGCAGTAGGATCTCAATTATGGTCGCATTGGGAAATTGATAAAAATTTTAAATTGAATATTTTCCTGGATGAACATTATCTTTCTGATATAATGTTTAGTTCCAAAAAAACTGGTGCATTAATGATAGGTGGTGGAATTTCAAAACATCATACCATTTGGTGGAATCAATTCAAAGGTGGACTTGATTATGCAATTTATATCACTACTGCGGTAGAATATGATGGCTCATTATCCGGAGCAAGAACAAGGGAGGCAATTTCATGGGGTAAAATAAAACAAAAAGCAAAACATATTACAGTAGAAGGGGATGCCACAGTACTTTTACCAATAATTGTATCTATGATACTTTAAAGTTTAAAGAAGACTCATTTCTTCAACTTCTATCTCACCAACACCTTTAACTTCTTTTATTTTTCTTTCTACTATATCGGAAACGCCACCTTCATCATTCACTATAACAAACATTAAAATTGCATTTAAACCAAATGCTATTGGTTTTATTTGTACACCTTTTACTTTACAAATATCCTTTATTTCATTCTCTATTTTTTTAGATAAATCATTTACATTAATTTCTATATCTTCTGGTAAGATTTTATAAACTATACCAACCTCTCCCATTTGAATCACCTAAGGACCCTCAAAACCACATTTTGGGCACTTATATTTTACTCCTTTTTCTCTACAACTTTTACATCTACCAATAGTAAATTCCCCGCAATTCGGGCATTTAAATACAACTGATCCTTCTTCGCTAAGACCTTTACCACATGATATACAGAATTCAACTTCCATCAAACCACCTTTAAAACTAAAATGTGATATTTTATAAATATTTTTTCCATAATATCTTATAAAAAATTATTAATTTTAATTTCTTACAAATATTTAAAAAATTTAATTTTTAAAAAAATTAAAAATTATAGATTATTTTTATATATCATCTAAAATTTCATTATAAATTTAAAATGTAAAATTAATATCCTTAAAGAATATAATGGTTTTGTGATCTGAATGCTTCTTACTGAAAAAATTTATTTATATAGCAAAGAACTAATGGAAAAGAAAACTTCAAGTGAAGTATCTGAGGAAATTAAGAAAAGGGTTGTAGATTCTCTCTTTGTTTCCTACGGAGCAAAGGATTCAGAACCTTTAAAAATTGCCACAAAAATGCTCTTACCAAGCAGAGGCAAACTCAATTCTAGAATATATTTTTCAAATAGAAAGGCTTCTGTGGATGTTGCAACATTTATAAACGGATGTATGACAAGATTTTTGGATTATAATGATACCTATCTTTCTAAGGAGGCGTTACATCCATCCGATAATATTCCACCATTAATATCCATGGGAAGTTCTAAGGATCTTGATGGTGAATCATTAATTAAATCCATATATGTATCTTACCAAATTCTAGGAGCACTTGCAGATGCTGTTTCTATACGTGACAGAGGCTGGGATCATGTGACATACATATCAATATCCTCTGCAGCAGGTCTTGCAGCATTATTAGATTTAGATGATAAAAAATTCATTCATACATTAAATTTAGCAATAAACAATAATATTAGTCTAAGACAAACAAGGGCAGGGGAATTAAGTATGTGGAAGGGATGTACGGCTGGCAATGCTGCTAGAAACAGTGTTTTTGCAGTTTTACTGGCAATGGGTGGTTTTACAGGTCCGGGTCCAATATTTGAAGGTGAAATGGGATTTTTCAAGCAAATTTCAGGAGAATTTGATCTTGATTTAACGAAAGAAAGAGTTTTACGGACAATGATTAAGAACTACCCAGTGGAATATCATGCTATGAGTGCAGTTGAATCAGCATTGATGCTAAGGAAAAAAATTAAAGGGACAATAAAAAGGATTAATATTACAACATTTGATGTAGCCTATAAAATAATTGTAAAAGATCCCGAAAAATTAAGGCCAAAAACAAAAGAAACTGCAGATCATTCATTGCCTTACATAATAGCATATACATTAAATTACGGTGAACCAAACCTTGAATCCTATGATAGGAAATTTTTAACGGATGAGAAAATATTATCTTTGATTGATAAAATGAGTTTTAAGGTTTCTGATGAATATAATAAAATGTATCCTGAATATTTACCAGTAAAAATAGAAATAATAACAACTGAAGGTAATTTTTCTGAAGAATGCAAAGTACCAAAAGGTCATTTTAGAAATCCATTTAGTTGGGAAGACTTAAATGAAAAGGGGCTAAAAATAATAAAAGATGAGGATTTAGTCAACAGTATTATGAATGCAGGAAAAACACTTGATAAAATTACTATTAATGAACTTTTGGATGTGGTTACAAATGTCAATTCTAAAAAATAATGTTAATTTAGGTCCGAAGGAATTGAGAGAGGTTATTTCTAATGATTCAATTATTGCTCCAGGTGTTTTTAATGGAATTACTGCAATAATTGCTGAAAGGGTAGGTTTTAAGGCTATTTATGTTTCTGGATCAGGGATTGCTGGTTCAATGGGTCTTCCAGATCTTTCAATTACCACCTTAAATGAGGTAACTGAGGAAGTTAGAAAAATAGTAAATGTAACGAAATTACCAGTTATTGTAGATGTTGATACTGGATTTGGAGAGGTTTTAAACGTAATAAGAACTGTAAGAATGATGGAATCTGCTGGTGCTTCAGCCATTCATATCGAGGATCAAGAATTACCCAAAAAATGTGGGCATCTGCCAGGTAAAAAACTTATTTCAGAAAAGGAAATGGCGAAAAAAATTATTGCTGCTGTTGAATCGCGGAAAAATGATGATTTTATGATAATAGCAAGGACAGATGCAAGAGCGGTAGAAGGTATTGATGGTGCAATTAGGAGAGCAGGTATTTATATTGATGCTGGTGCCGATATGATTTTCCCAGAGGCTCTTGAATCTTATGAGGAATTTGCTGAATTTTCTAAAAAAATAAATGTACCATTGCTTGCGAACATGACTGAATTTGGAAAAAGTCCTTTAATTAATTTTAGCGAACTTAAAAAATTAAATTATAAAATAGTTATTTTTCCATTAACTGCATTTAGAGCCTCATTATTAACAGTGGATGAAATATATAAAGAACTAATTACGAAGGGTACACAGAAAGATATTTTAGATAAGCTTATGACAAGAAAGAGATTTTATGAAATTATAGGATATGACGATTATGAAAATGAAGACAAAAAAATTTCAGAAAAAGGTGAAAAATTATTCATGAATTTTTACATTCCTGAAAAATAAATAAAATAAAAATATGGAGACGGAATAGAGAATTCCAGTAAAATAAAATGGTAGATCTATATAACCAATACTCATAAAGAATCCCCCTAAATATGGTCCAAAAGATCTCGGAAGAGCATCAAAAAATTGTATTATTGCGCTTCCCCTAGCTCTTTCTTCAACAGGTATTATACTCATTGTGAAACTTGTCATTATTGGTCCAGACATGTTCATTAAAAAATTTCTTATTATTAGAAAAATACCGGCAAGATAATAAAATGGTAATAATGGCATAGTTATCAATATTATAACTGAAAGTGCCTCAGTTAGAACAATTGTCTTAATTTCACCTATTTTTCTAGCTATGGATGGGGTAGTAATGGATGCAAATGCAGTTACTATTTGTGATACTGAAAATATAGGGCCCAATATATCAACATTTACGTGAAATTTTAGAAAGAACCAAAGTGAAAATAATCTTACTATAACACCTGCACCTAAACCTATTAATCCGAGCACTGAAAGTTTTATTATTGTACCCCTTGATTTTTCTGGAAAATGAAATAAATCTAAAAATCTAATTGAATTACCATTTTTGTTACCGCCATATTCTTCCTTTACTCTAATAATTAACAAAGTGGAAACTAATAATCCAATTATTGATGTAAGGAAAAGCACCCTGTAAGAGGAAAAAACACTTAAACCAAAATATTCTGAAAGTAATGGTGGAATGGATCCATAAAACATGCCACCTGCCATTGCAATACCTGATAGAAATGTATTTGAGGCAAAAATAACATTTCTATTTTCAAAATTTGTTTTTTCTGCCATTAAGGCATTATAACTTGAAGAGGCATTGGCAAATGCAATTCCTTGAAAGATGCCAGCCAATATTATTAATATAAGATTGTAAGTGAAAAAATAAATTAATGCACCTAAAAATGAGAAAAATCTTGCTAAAAGTATGAATCTTTTTCTACCATAGATATCTGAGAGATGCCCCATTGGTATCATAAACAATGCACCAAGTAAAGTGGGGACCGAAAGTATTATTCCAATCCAATAGGTACTGTATCCCATCTGGCTGAGATATATGGAAAAATCAACAAACATATATCCCTGGGTAAAACTCATCACTATGGATGATACTATAAGTAATTTTACATCCTTTGAAAAATTTTTAAAACTTAAAATATCCTCAAGTATTTGAATTATCATTATTATCCACCTTTATAGCATCAAAAACATACATAGATTCAGTTGGTGAATATCCGTGCACAAGATTAAAATTTTTTACTAATAGACCTTGTTTTTCTATCTCTTCCTTTACTTTATTCGGCGAATCTGTTTTATAGTATATATGAAATATCTTAGCTTTATTTTTTATTAAATCAATGTAATTTAATGATTCCAATGGTAAATCAACAATGGCCCTTTTTGCATTTGGTATACTGTGGATCACATCTCTAATATCCCCAAGAATTGGCACAACATTTGATATTTTATTTATCTCAATAGATTTTTTTAGACAAGATATTGCAAATGGATTTTTATCAATTGCATAAATTTTTACTTTTCTTTTTTTTCCTATGAGTAAACTAAAAGATCCAACGCCGCAGAATAAATCTAAAATTATTTCATTATCATTGATAAGAGAAAGTATTCTAGCCCTTTCTGTTGAAAGTCTTGGTGAAAAATATACCTTTGCCAAGTCTACATAAATCTTTATACCATTTTCAGTATGAATGGTCTCCAATCCATTTCCTCTAATAATTTCGAGATCTCTTACCCTAAATTCACCTTTTACACCTTTATCATTTGCGACAGTTTTAATATTTTTTTTGAATTTCATGATGGCTTGAGCAATTTCATTTGAATATGGAATAACATGTTCATTAAGTTTTATTATTGCAATGTTTCCAACAATATCCATAGATCTTGGTAAATAATTTTTTATTTCTTCAGGCAATTTTAAAAAATCCATATAATTATTTTTCCTTCTAATTTCTTCAAAATCAATTTCGAAAATTTCATAACCATCTATTGGAAATTTTATTGGAATGTATGCATATTCATTTTCTTTTTTAATTTTAAATCTTTCATCCATTATCCCCATTTCCTTTAAAATTTTTAACACCGAAAAAATTTCATTCCTTTTTATTCTAATTGCCTTTGAAATCACAGAACCATTAATACATTTTCTTTATTTAAAAATTGATGTGTTAATCTGGAATTATATAAATTTCTTCCCCCTCCCTGACAATATGAAATTCATCATTTACATTAAATGGTGGTTTTTTTAATGTAAAAATTTTATAATTTACAGTTTCTAAGAAATGAATATAATCCTTTTCCTCATAAATTTTTATTGCTAATATAATATCATTTTTACTTGCAAAAATTTTATATTCTTTATCTTTAAGATATTTTTGTGTTATGCTTTCCACATTACCATTTTTTAAATTCTTCACTTTTATTTGTCCTTTTTTTATGGAAAGGACCATATATATTGAATTTTCAACCTTTATGAAATCACCAATTTTATAATCTGGAAATCTTATGGAAAATGTAATTCTATAAAAATCTTTTCCATCCTTTACACCAGCAAGATGTGGTGATTCTTTTAAGGAAGCGCCATATTTTTCTGCAAGTTTTTTTGCAATTACCCTACTACTCGTATTTGAACTCAAATAAAAATCCATCCCTCCATCTTTTTCTTCTTTTTTTAATAAATATAAATTGGAATTCCTTTCCTTTTCATTATCTATGCTTTGAAAAATAAAATTTTCAATTTCATTAATTTCATCCGAATCCATTTTTCTATCGAATCTTACTTGCAAAATTGATTCAAAATAATCTCCAGAATATTTACTACATCTTGGACATAATTGCTTTTTTAATATGAATGGAATCTGATGCTTTTCCACTTTTTCTTTACCGTTTATGGAGATTATATAATCTACATAAAGTAAATTTTGATTTTCTATTATTGAATAATTTATTTTCCATGAAATTCTATCATCCAATATACGTGAATTTTTTTGTAAAGATTCCATTATTGCATTATCAACATTTGTCCCATAATGCCAGGTATTTCCAATTTTAATACCATCACATCTTGGACATTTAACTATTTCAACATTTTTCGGGACTTTTACATAATTTCTACTATTAAGAAAACATTCTTCGCATAAGCCGTTTATCTTTGCTTCATTTTTACCACATACTATACATTTCATTTTTTCAATCCACAATAAATAATCTTATTTTTAATCTTTATGTTTCTGAAGAGAATATTTTTATATTATAACATATTAAAGGATTTAACTCCAATAAACTGCCCAGACACTGAGGGATAATCCTTTGGATTCCCGCTCTTGAAATTCCCCAAATTTAGTATTTTGGGGAACAAGTAAGTGTCACGGGTAGTGTAAGGATTAGGAGGAAATATATATGGCTACACCTCATCATTCGAGACATGGGTCTATGGCATATTATCCCAGGAAAAGGGCGAAAGATATAGTTGCACATATAAAGAATTGGCCAGAAATTGAAAATGGCCCCAAAATACAAGGATTCGCAGGATATAAGGTTGGAATGACACATGTTTTAATGATAGATTGGAGGAAAAAAAGTGATACTGCTGGTCAAGAAATTATGATGCCCGTTACAGTAGTTGAAATACCACCAATGGGTGTGCTGGGAATAAGATTTTACAAAAGGACAGTTTATGGTTATCAGGTTTACTCTGAGATCTGGACAAACAATGTTGATAAGGAATTAGAAAAAAGAATTTCACTACCTAAAAAATCTTCTGAGGAAAAGTTGAAGAAAATAAATACTTCTGAAATAGATGATGTAAGATTAATTATGTATACTAAACCATTTCTTGTAACAGGTGTTCCTTCTAAAACACCGGAAATAATGGAAATAAGAGTAGGTGGAGGGACAATTGAAGAGAGAGTAAATTTTGCATTACAAAAATTGGGTAAGGAATTGAATTTTACAGATTTTTCATCACCTGGAAAACTTGTGGATGTAATTGCGGTAACAAAGGGTAAGGGATTTCAAGGACACATAAAGAGGTTTGGTGTAAAATTACTTCCAAGAAAGAATAGAAAACATAGAAGAATGATAGGTACACTGGGACCTTGGCATCCAAATTGGGTAATGTATACAGTTCCAATGGCAGGTCAGATGGGTTTTCAACAAAGAACAGAATATAATAAGAGGATACTAAAATATGTGGAAGGAAATGGAGGAAAAACTGATGATGACATTAATCCAAAAGGTGGATTTCTACATTATGGTTTATTGAGAAATCCATATGTTCTTATCCACGGATCTGTGCCTGGATCTACAAAAAGACTAATAAGATTTAGGGATCCTATTAGACCCACAGACGAGGATGTTAAAGAATTGAAAGTTGTTTATGTTTCAAAGAACTCAAAGCAGGGGGTATAAAAATGATTGTAAATTTATATGATCTTGATGGAAATGCAAATTCAAAAATTCAATTACCTAAGGCGTTTGATTTTCCATTTAGACCTGACCTGATAAAAAAAGCTGTTAAGATTATGCAATCAAATTCTAGGCAACCGTACGGTGTTTCACCATTAGCAGGTTTAAGGAGAGTGGGCCATAACTGGGGTCCAAACCATGGTAGGGCTAGAGTGCCTAGAAGACCAAATGGTGATAGGGGCGTGATATTGAATAATATGGTGGGAGGTAGAACAGCTCATGCTCCAACAACAAAAAGAATTTGGTTTAGAAAGATGAATAAAAAAGAAAAATTACTTTCAAAACTTTCTGCACTTTCACAAACAGCAAATAAAGATATGGTAAAAAAGAGAGGGCATAGGTTTAAGGAAGATATTACACTTCCAATCGTAGTAGATGATTCAATAGAGAATATAGAGAAGGTTTCACAAGCAATAACTGTACTTAGAAATCTTGGTGTTGAAGAGGACATACTAAGAGCAAAGAATGGCCAGAAGATTAGAGCAGGAAAAGGTAAAACAAGGGGAAGAAAATATTATACCCCAAAAAGTATTCTAATTGTATTAAAAAATAAAGATAAGGCGTTGAAATCATTTAGTAATATCCCAGGGGTTGATGTGATCACACCTTCTGAAATAAATACTGAATTTTTGGCCCCTGGAGCAATGCCTGGAAGATTAACTGTATTTTCTAAAAGTGCTATTGATGAAATTGGAAGGTGGATTATATGAATGAATATGAAGTAATAATAAAACCATACGTTACTGAAAAGACAATGATGTTAATTGAAAAAGAAAATAAACTTACATTTATAGTGAGAAGAGATGCAAATAGAAGTCAAGTTAAATGGGCTGTTGAGAAAATATTTAACGTAAAAGTAGAAAAAATAAATATTCTCATTACTAGAGAGGGGAAAAAGGCAGTAGTTAAATTAAAACCAGAATACAGAGCCGATGAAATAGCGGTTAGAATTGGAATATTTTGAGGTGGTGATATATGGGAAAGAGAGTAAAATCAAGAAGACGTGGTGCAGGAACATCCGTTTACAGGGCACCTTCACATAGATACATAACAGATGGAAAATTACCAAAATTAAATGAGGGTGAAGGTGTTGTTGTTGAATTAATGAATGATCCGAGTCATACTGCTCCTATGGCTGTAGTGAAATTTGATAACAGTTATTATTATATGTTAGCACCTTCTGGAATTGCAATTGGGGATAAGATTTACATTGGAAAAAATGCACCAATAAAGGAGGGGAGTATAGTTCCACTTGGTATGATTCCTGAAGGTGTTCCAATTTACAATATAGAGTTATTACCTTTTGACGGTGGAAGACTTGTTAGATCAGCGGGATCATTTGCCACAATAGTTTCTCATGGTGAAAAAACAACAGTTTTACTTCCATCCGGGAAATTTAAATTACTTGATCCAAAATGCAGGGCAGTTGTGGGTGCACTTGCTGGTGCAGGTAGAGGCGATAAACCATTCCTTAAAGCAGGTAATAAAATACATGCATTACAAAGTAAAGCCAAAAAGCCATATACTGTAAGGGGTGTGGCTATGAATGCCGTTAATCATCCACATGGAGGAGGAAATCATCAACATATAGGAAGACCAAGCACTGTTTCAAAGAATACACCACCAGGTAGAAAAGTAGGAAGATTTGCCCCTAAGAGAAAGAGGTGATTAATAAAATGGCAAAAAGAATGGTAACAACAGAAAAAAGTGCAAGAAGAAGGGTAAGAAAATCTAGAAAACTTGCTCTAGAAAGAGCAAAAGAATTCACTTATAGAGGATACACTATTGAACAATTAAAAACTATGAAAATAGAGGAATTGATTCCAATAATGCCAGCTAGAATAAGAAGAACTTTAAAGAGAGGATGGAATAGTGAGCAGTTAAAGGTATTTCAAGAACTATCAGATCCTGATGTGGAGTTAGTAAAAACACATGTAAGGGATATGGTAATTTTACCATCATTTATTGGAAAAAGGGTTCAACTCCACAATGGTAAGGATTTCATCGAATTTGAAATAAAACCTGAAATGTTAGGCCATTATCTTGGTGAATTTGCATTAACTAGAAAAGAAGTAAAACATTCAAGTCCAGGTGTGGGAGCAACTAGATCTTCAAAATATGTACCTCTAAAGTGATGGTGATTTAAATGATGTATTATACAGTTAAAGAAATTCCAAAAAAATCTGCTAAGGCAAGAATGATAGATGTAAATGTTTCTGTAAAAGATTCACTGGAAGTAGCAAGATTTCTTAGAGGAATGAAACTTCAAGATGCAAAGGATTATTTACAAAAAGTAATTGAAAAAAAAGCTGCAATACCCTTCAGGAGACATCTTGATTCTGTATCACATAGGAAAGGTATTGGTCCTGGGAGGTATCCAGTTAAGGTATCAAAATTCATGCTACAATTGCTTGAAAATGTGGAGGCAAATGCCGAAAATCAAGATCTTGATACAGATAATCTTATAATACATTCTCTGATAGTAAAAAAAGGTAGAACTGTAAAAAAATATATACCAAGGGCTCAAGGAAGAAGTACAGAATTTTTCAAAGAAAGAGTACATTTTGAAATTATAGTAAGGGAGGCATAGAAATGGATGAAAAAAAATTTGTCCAAGAAAATATGAAAAGGCTTCTACTCAAAGAATACATAAAAAAATTTGCAGATAATGCAGGTTTTGGTGGCCTGGAAATACAAAGGACACCAATGGGAACAAGGATAGTTTTACAAGTAGAAAAACCTGGTTTAATCATAGGTAAGAAGGGGTCTAAAATAAAAGATTTAACAGATTACATGTCAACTAATTTTAAAATTGAAAATCCTCAAATTGAGGTAAGGGATGACCCTAATCCAAATTTAAATCCATGGATAATGGCGAAAAAATTAGCAGTGGCCCTTGAAACCGGATGGCATTTTAGAAGGGCTGCTCATTCTGCAATAAAAAGGATTATGGATTCTGGTGCAAAAGGTGCCCAAGTAATAATTAGTGGAAAATTGGGAGGAGATAGAGCAAAAAGGGAAAAGATTACTGTGGGTAAAATAAAGTATTCAGGTAAACCGAAAGAGGAGGTAAGGGTAGGTTTTGCACAGGCAAAAACCAAACCTGGAATAATTGGTGTTACTGTAAAGATCTTACCACCTGATGCAAAGCTTCCTGATGAAATAACAATAATTGAACCAAAGGAGGAATTGGAAAATGAAGGAAATCAAGGCGAAGGATCTAAGGAATCTAACCAATGAAGAAATTCTAAAAAGGCTCAAAGAACTAAGTTCTGAACTTCTAAATGAGAGAGGGCTTTCATCTATGGGCGGTGCCCCCCACAATCCAGGAAAAATAAAGTCATTAAGAAGACAAATAGCAAGAATAAAAACTGTACTTAGGGAGAAGGGGGTAAAGGTATGACATGGATAAATATTATTGGTAAAGAGGCTAAAATCATAGAATCATCAAACAGCAATATGGTAGGTATTGAAGGTAGAATAATTTATGAAACAAAAAATATGATATATATAAAAGGAAAAAGAAATTGGGCAATTCCAAAGAAAAATGTGAATTTGCTTATAGATGGCAAAATTTTTTATGGCAAAGAATTGCTTGGAAGACCTTTGGATAGAATATCAAGAGGTGGTAATTGATGAAAAACATCGGCATTGAAGTAAAGGAAGTAAAAAAAGTGTGTAATGATAAAAATTGTCCATTTCATGGTAATATTAAAGTAAGGGGACAGTTGCTTACAGGTAGAGTTATAAGTGCAAAGATGAATAGAACTGTGGTAGTTGTGAGAGATTATTTACATTATAACAAAAAGTATGAAAGATATGAAAAGAGGAGGAGTAAATATCATGTTCATTCACCAGAATGCCTTGAAATTAAAGAAGGGGATATAATAAAATTCATGGAATGCAGGCCAATTTCTAAAACTGTATCCTTTGTTGCCATTGAAAAGGTAAGGGGTGAATAAAATGAAAGGTGTGGCAGGTAGGCAGAGTAGAGGACTTCCAACCGGTGCAAAAATTGAATGTGCAGATAATACTGGAGCAAAGGTAGTTCAAATAATAACTGTCTTAGCATATCATGGAACCAAAAGAAGACAACCTGCTGCGGGTGTAGGAGATCCTGTTGTCGTAAGTGTTAAGAAAGGTACACCCGAAACTAGAAAAAAAGTAATGAGGGCTGTAGTTGTAAGACAAAGACGCCCCTTTAGAAGGCCTGATGGAACAATGGTTCAGTTTGAGGACAATGCAGTGGTAATAATAACTGAAAATGGTGAAACAAAAGGAACTGAAATAAAAGGACCTGTGGCAAGAGAAGCAGCAGAAAGATGGCCAAGAATTGCTGCTATTGCATCTACAATAATATGAGGTGAATATTTATGGTTAAACCTGGAAAAATGAGAAAAATGCTTTACAAATCACCAAAACATCGCAGAGAAAAGATGATATCATCTCATTTAAGTGATGAACTATTTGCTAAATACGGTGTAAGATCAATTTCCGTAAGAAAGGGAGATACAGTAAAAATAGTTAGGGGTAATTTTAAAGGATTTGAAGGAAAAATATCAAATGTGGATCTCAAAAAAATGAAAATAAATGTGGAAAATGTTTTAATAAATAAGGCTGATAAAAAACAAAAACCGAGATGGATAGATCCATCAAATGTAATAATAACTAAACTTGATCTATCCGATAAAAAAAGATTGGAAAAATTAAAAAATTTAGCATTAATGAAAAATAAAGTTATAGAGGAAGGTGAGACAGTTGAGCAAGCATCTGAAAAGATTGAACCTAAGCAAAGCAATTCAAGTTCCTAGAAAGGAATTTAAATTTGCAGTTAAACCTAGAGCTGGACCTCATAAATCAGATAAGAGTATCGCACTTGGACTTCTCATAAGGGATTATTTACATTTATCTGACACAATGTGGGAGACAAAAAAAATACTTGTTAGAAGAGTTGTTCATATAAATGGGAGGGTAGTGACCGACCATAAATTTCCGGTAGGCTTTATGGATGTAATCTCAATACCTGAAATAAATAAATATTTCAGAGTTTTATATGATACGCGTGGGAAGCTTAGGTTAGTGGAAATCCAGGAAGAGGACTCAAAATGGAAACTTTCAAGAATTGAAAAAATTTCAACTGTAAAGGATGGGAAATTCCAATACCATTTACATGATGGTACAAATTTTATACTCGATAAAAAAATTTATAACACTGGCGATTCACTTCAGATAGATTTGAGTAAAAAAGAAATAATTTCTCATATTCCATTGGCAGAAAATAGCTATGCATTTATTATTGGTGGAAAGAATGTGGGAAAATTAGGAAGGATTGAATCATACAAAATTGTTAATGCAATTACACCGAACATGGTGAAATTTAAGGAAGGCTTTGAAACTTCAAAATACAACGTATTTCCCGTAGGTACAGTTAAGCCTTTAATTCAATTACCAGAGGTGAAGACAAATGAGTGATGAAAATCCTACAAGAGAGGTAACAATCGATAAGGTAGTAATAAATATAGGCGTTGGGGAAGGTGGAGAAAAGCTTGAAAGAGCAAAAAAAGTACTTGAGATACTAACAGGAAGAAAACCTATTCAAACAATTGCAAAAAGAACAATAAGGGATTTTAACATAAGGAAAAAACAGGCAATTGGAACTAAGGTAACATTAAGAAATGAGGAGGCTGAAAATTTCCTAAAAAGAGCTTTATGGGTTAAAAATTTTAAGATTCCCCAATACTCATTTGATTCCGGAGGTAATTTAAACTTTGGTATTAAAGACTATACAAGTTTTGAAGGAATAAAATATGATCCTGAAATAGGTATTTTTGGTATGGATATTAGTGTAAATTTCAAGAGAAAATGTGGTTTTAGAATTGAAAGAAGAGTAGTGAATAGAAAAAAATTACCAAAAAAAGAAAGGATAAGCAGAGAAGAAGCAATGGAATTTATAAAGAAAAAATTTGGAGTTGAAATATTGGAGGTGAAGTAATTGGCACAACCAAAATTGAGACCAAAGAAAAAATTCGGTAGAAAGGATGGATGTGAAAGATGCGGAAGAAAAAGAGGTATTGTAAGAAAATATGGATTACACCTTTGCAGGCAATGCTTTAGAGAAGTTGCTCCTGAATTAGGTTTTAAAAAATATTCGTGAGGTGATATTATGCAAAACGATCCATTAAGCGATGCTTTAAGCAAAATTAAAAATTCGGTAAATGTGGGAAAATTGGAAGTGGAGATAAAACCAGCAAGTAAATTAATAGGTAGAATACTAAAGATTATGCAAGATTATAACTATGTGAAAGATTTCGAATATCTAAATAATAATAGAGGGGGTATTTTCAAGGTAAGATTACAACCAACTATCAATAGTTGCGGTTCTATTAAACCAAGATTTTCCGTAAAAAGAGATGATATAGAGAAATTTGAATCAAGATATTTACCAGCTCAGGATTTTGGAATATTGATAATTTCAACAAATAAGGGATTGATGACACATTCTGAAGCAAAGAAAAATGGTCTTGGGGGTAAATTGATTGCATATGTTTACTGAGGTGTATGAAAAATGGTGGTAAGTGAAATTTTATCCTATAATATTAATGCGCCGCAGGGTGTTACTTTTACGTTTCAAAATAATATATTAACTGTTAGGGGCCCTAAGGGAGAATTAAAAAGGGAGTTTATTGACGATAAAGTTAAAATGAGGCAAGAGGGTAATAATATAATAATTGAATGTGAATTACCAAGAAAAAAAGATGTTTCTTTAGCAGGAACCTGGAATGCACATGTCAGGAATATGGTAAAGGGTGTTACTGAAGGGTACGAGTATAAATTAAAGATAGTTTATGCACACTTTCCTATTAAAGTGAATGTAAAAGGAAAAGAGATTTTAATAGAAAATTTCCTTGGTGAAAAAAGACCAAGAAAGGCAAAGATATTTGGAAATGTGAAAGTTGAAGTTAAAAATGATATTGTTATTGTTAGCGGTATAAATATAGAAGAAGTAGGTCAAACTGCAGCAAACATAGAAAAGGCAACTAAAATAAAGAATTACGATCCTAGAGTATTTCAAGATGGAATATATATAATAAGTAAGGGTGATTGAAAATGAGAAAATTTGATAAAGAAATGAAAAAACTCTTTATGCTCAAATTAAAATTAGCAAGAAAAAGACCACTTTTCAGAAGGCAGGAATGGTTTAGATATAAAAAGTTAGGTGAAGCTTGGAGAAGACCTAAGGGAAAACATTCAAAAATGAGGGAACATAAAAAATACAGGCCTCCAGTAGTGGACTCAGGATTCAGAGGACCAAAAAAGGTTAGATATTTGCATCCTTCGGGATATAGGGATGTTCTTGTACACAATGTTAATGAGCTGTCAAAATTAAATAAGGAATTGGATGCAGTCAGAATAGCTTCTACAGTTGGAAAAAAGAAAAAATTGGAAATTTATAAAACTGCTGTTGAAAAGGGATTTAAAGTATTAAACTACAAGGAGGTGCAGTAAATGGATCTTTCATTCCAAAAAGAACTTGCATCAAAGATTCTAAAATGTGGAAAATCTAGGGTTTATATCGATCCAAAGGGTTTAGAAGATGTTTCCGAAGCTATTACAAGGGAAGATATTAGAATGCTTATTAAAAAGGGTTTAATTAAAAAAATTCCAAAAAAGGGCAATTCCCGTGCTAGAATAAAAAAGATACATACACAAAAGAATAAAGGTCTTAGAAAGGGTCCTGGATCAAGAAAAGGAACGAAATATGCAAGATTAAGTAGAAAAGAGAGATGGATAAAAACAATAAGAGCAATTAGAGATGAATTAAGAAAAATGAGAGATGAAGGAAAAATAGATAGTACAACATACAGGAAATACTATAGATATGCAAAGGGTGGAATGTTCAAAAGCAGGGCACATTTACAACTACACCTTAAAGGGGTGGTAAAATGAGTCAAGGACCTAAATATCATGTTAAATTCAGGAGAAGAAGACAGAATAGGACAGACTATAGAAAAAGACTTTCACTCTTAAAATCGGGTTTACCAAGGGCTATTGTAAGAAAGACCCTTAAAAATACCATAGTACAAATAGCTCTTTATGATGAAATAGGTGACAGAATTGTTGCATCTGCAATTTCAAAAGAACTAAAAAAATATGGATGGAACTTTTCAACAAAATCTGTTCCTGCTGCTTATTTAACAGGATACCTAGCAGGTTTAAGAGCTAAAAAAATAAATCTAGAAAGTGCTGTTCTTGATTCCGGTCTATTAAAACCAGGAAAAGGTGGTAGAATTTATGCTGCTATGAAAGGTTTACTTGATGCTGGTATTAATATTCCACACGGTGAAGAAACTGAAGAAATTGAGGATAGGATTAAAGGAAAACACTTAAATGATGAAATTGAAAAAATGCTTGAACAAATAAAGGAGAAAATGGTGGTATAATATGGATGAAGAAACAGGTTGGATACCAAAAACTAAACTTGGAAAACTTGTTTATGAAGGTAAAATTACAAGTATGTCTGAAGCACTTTCAACAAGACTTCCATTGAAAGAGCCACAAATAGTCGATAGACTTTTACCAAATTTGGAAGAAAAAGTGGTCGATATAAAAATGGTACAGAGAATGACGGATTCAGGAAGGAGAACAAAATTTGCAATTACAGTGGTAATTGGTAATAAGGATGGTTTTGTTGGTATAGGAAGGGCAAAAGGAAAGGAAGTAGGTCCTATTATAAAAAAGGCTATTGAAAATGCAAAATTAAACATTATAGAAATAAAAAGGGGATGTGGATCTTGGGAATGTGGTTGTAATAGACCCCATTCACTACCTTTTAAGGTAGAGGGATCCTCAGGTTCCGTAAAGGTAATTTTTAAACCAGCACCTAGAGGTGTAGGTCTTGCTGTAGGCGATGTTGCAAAAGACGTTTTAAGGTTGGCTGGCATTCAAGATGCCTGGGGTTTTACGGAAGGGCATACCAAAACTACAGTAAATTATGCATTGGCAGCATATAATGCATTAAAACAAACATCAACTATGAAAATGAATGAAAAAATTACACTTAACCTTGCAATATATAGAGGTGGTGGTGTGGATGTACGCAGTCATAAGGATTAGAGGTAGGACTGGTGTGAATAGGGATGTTTCAAAGACATTAAAATATCTGAGGCTTACTAGGGTAAATCATCTTGTTCTTTTACCAAAAGATAAAGTAATTGAAGGTATGCTAAGGAAGGCAAAGGATTACATTACTTGGGGTGAAATTGATAGAGAAACACTTATCCAATTACTTTCAAAAAGGGGAAGACTTTTGGGAGATAGACCTATTGATGAAGCTTACTTAAAAAATATAAATTTAAACTCAATAGAAGAACTAGCAGATGCTATTCTTGAAAAAAAATTAAGGTATGATAAACTACCTGAAATAAAGCCTATCTTTAGATTGCATCCTCCACTAGGTGGATTTAGTAACACAAAAAGATCATTTAGAGAGAGGGGTGATCTAGGTTATAGACAAAAACATATTAACGATCTAATAAAAAAAATGGTGATATAAATGTCCTACAGCAGGGGAAGAAAATTTAGAGGATACAGAAGACATGGTCATGGAATGAAAGGAAGAAGAGGCCATGGCTTAAAAGGTGGAAAAGGATTTGCAGGACTTGGTAAACACAAGTGGATATGGCTTAATAAATATTACAGGGAACATTGGGGGAGGCATGGTTTTACCAGTCATCACCCATCTAGAGAAGAAATAGCTATTAATTTGGATCAATTACAGGAAAATTTTCAAGTATTTTCAGACTTAGGTTATGTTACTAAGAAAAATGATTCTTGGTATGTCGATCTTAGTGCTGCAGGTTATACTAAACTACTTGGAAGAGGTAAGGTAGAAAAAAAGATTTATGTTAAAGTACCTAAAGTAAGCTCATTGGCATTGAAAAAATTACAGGAATCGGGTGGCGGGGTAGAACCCAATGCCTGAAGAGGAAATTCCAAGGAATAGATCAGTTGGAATAGTCATAATCTTATTATTTATTTTTGTTATTTATTTCTATCAAGCATATTTAGCAGGTTCATTAATTTCTTTACAAGATTTTGCCTCTTCCATAAAGAAGGATTGGGTTGATACACTTGTTTTTATTTTACTTACAGGACCGCTTTTCTATATCACCTATCTAATAGCTTCATACAAAGGTGAAAAGAAAAGTAAACTATATGGTTTAAAGCCTTTAGTTGAAAAGCTTCCAATAATAAAGAAACCACAAAGACATGTAAGGTTTAGAGAGAAATTATTTTGGACTGGATTAGTACTTATACTATATTTTGTTCTAACAAATATTTACATTTATGGTCTAAACACATCAACAATGATTGATGTATTTTCATCATTTAGAGCCATAATGGCTGGTGCTCAAGGATCATTATTAGATTTGGGTATTGGTCCAATTGTTACAGCAAGTATAATAATGCAGCTATTTGTAGGTGCAAAACTAATAAATCTTGATCTAGGTGACCGTGAGGACCAAGCACTTTATCAAAGTGTTCAAAAACTTTTGGTAATAATAATGATTTTTGTAGAAGCAATTCCTCAAGTTTTTGGATATCTTACACCTGATTCTGCATTTGTAAGTTCTTTAAATTCTGTTTGGCCTGGCCATGGAACTTTTCTTGCTGATACATTTATTGTATTACAACTTTTCTTTGGGTCATATATACTTTTCTTGATGGATGAGCTTGTTAGTAAATGGGGTATTGGATCTGGTGTATCACTTTTTATAGCTGCTGGAGTTTCACAAGCTCTTATAACTGGAACAATTAATTGGATTCCAACAAATCCTTCACAACCGGTTTCAATATATAATCCACCAAGTGGTGCAATACCTGGAGCTGCTTACCTTCTTTCACATTTTTCGGCTTCCGATTTATATAATGGTAGAATTGAAACATTACTATTTAGGATGCCAAATGGATTAGTTTCATTGATAGGTGTGATTATAGTGTTTCTTATAGTTGCTTGGACAGAAAGCACAAAAATAGAGCTACCACTTGCACATGAAAGGGTAAGAGGTGCAAGGGGGAGATATCCAATAAAATTACTCTATGCCTCAAATATTCCAGTAATTCTTACATCAGCACTTATGGCAAATATTACTATGTGGTCCCTTATATTTTGGACCAATCCTACCTTATCTCATGTTCCAATTTTAGGTCATAATCCTTGGTTGGGTGTTTATCCTACCCCAGAGCAGGCACAGACTTTGGGAATACAACAATCAACACCAATAGGTGGTCTTGCATATTATCTAAATAATATAAATGGTCTTGGGGAATGGCTTTTGCCATTAATGGAACCAACTGCATATTCTAGCGCATTTCTTGGTCATTCTACATTTCAATTTATAATGCATGTGGTGGCATTTGTTGTATTTATGGTAGGAATGAGCATACTTTTTGCAAAATTCTGGATTGATACAACAAATATGAATGCTGAGGCAGTGGCAAAACAGATATTAAGAAGTGGAATGCAAATTCCTGGTTTTAGAAGGGAACCAAAGGTAATAGAAAATATCCTTAACAAATATATACCCCCAATCACAATATTCAGTGGTGCTGCAGTTGGTGCTCTAGCTGCATTTGCAGGGCTTATAGGCACTGTTGGAAATACCACTGGAACAGGTGTTTTACTAACTGTTGGTATAATAATACAATTTTATGAAGCCATGGGAAGAGAGCAATTGATGGAAATGCATCCTGTAATAAGACAATTTTTTGAGGGATAATTATGAGAATTGTGGTAACTGGTGTTCCCGGAGTAGGAAAATCTACAATAATGGATGGCGTAGCAAAGAATATAGATTATAAAATAGTGAATTTTGGAGACATAATGCTTGAAAAGGCTAGGGAAATTGGCGTCAAAAATAGAGATGAGATAAGAAAATTAACAGTTGATAAACAGAGGGAACTTCAACGTTTGGCGGGAGAATATATAGGTAAGATGGATAATGTAATTGTTGATACACATATGAGCATTAAAACGCCTGCAGGATTTTTACCAGGACTTCCGGAGTGGGTATTAAAAGCTCTAAAACCTTCTATGCTTGTCTTAATTGAAGCGGATCCAAAAAGTATAATGTCAAGAAGGAATAAGGATTCATCCAGATATAGAGACAATGAAAAAGAATATGATATTGAAACGCATCAGAACATGAACAGATATTTTGCTTCTGCTTGTGCCACTTTAACTGGAGCAACAGTAGTAATTATAAAAAATGAAGAAGGAAAAATTAATGAGACTGTAGAATCTTTATTAAAGATGATAAAAAATGGATGAAAAAAAATCAATACCTGCTTCCTATTCGGGATTATATTTCATGATTTTAATGCTAGTAATGTTCGTAATTCTAATTCCTGAAATAAGAGATGCATTGGCTATTGGGGTTGGTTTTATTTTCACACCCTTATTGGGATTTAATGGTCAATTCCCCATACTTACAATTGTCTTTGCTGCTCTTCTATTAACAATAATTAACATGTATGCAAGACATTATTTCATTGATTGGTTTGAGATGGCAAAACTACAGGAAAAGACAAGATTTATTTCTAAAAAGATGAGGGAAGCATACAGAGCTAGAGATATGGGGAAAATAGAAAAATACAGAAAAGTGCAACAAAAATTAATGATGGACCAAATGAAATCACAACAGGATCAAATGAAACCAATGATAATCACTATGGTAATTGTTATTGCAATTTTTACCTGGCTTTATTATTTTCTTTCTCATGCACCTGTAAAAACATTTAATACTCCTTGGGCATTCAATATTGATATTACTGGTGGTATTTCATTTTTCCCGAATTGGTTAATTCTATATACATTCTTCACATTTCCTCTTGGTTATTTTATTACCTATCTATTTAAAATCTATGAATTTCATAAAAGATTGAAGCAATTATGATAATTATAATAAGTGGACCACCAGGTTCTGGGAAAACTACTGTTGCTAGAATATTATCGAAAATGCTCGACTTTCCACTTATTTCAAGTGGTGATATATTTAGATCTTTATCCAAGGAATATGGAATGGATTTGGAAGATTTCAGTTTATTTGCAGAGAAAAATCCTGAAATAGATAGATTTGTAGATGAAAAAATTTTACAAATTATGAGAAAAAATGGTGATATGGTAATAGATTCAAGGCTTGCTGCCTGGTTTGCTATAAAAAATAATATTACAGCTTTAAAAGTATTCTTAGATGCTAGTATAGAAAAAAGATATGAAAGAATAAAAAAAAGAGAACACAATACGACTATGGAATTATTGTTACTACGCGAAAACAGCGAATTAAAAAGATATAAAGAAATTTATGGTATAAATTTTAAAGATATATCAATATATGATCTTGTAATAAATACTGATAACAAAATGCCTGAGGAAGTGGCAGAGGAGGTGGTAAAATTTCTGAAAACATGGAAGAATTAAAGGATTTGTTCAATTTTTCCTATGTTGTAATTGATAAACCTTATGGGCCAACAAGCCATCAAGTAAGTGCCTGGGTAAAAGAGATACTCAATGTTAAAAAGACAGGACATGCTGGAACCTTAGATCCCCATGTAACTGGGGTACTTCCAATTGGTATAAATAAAGCGACAAGAATAATTAATATTTTACATATGCAGGATAAAGAATATGTTGGATTACTATATTTGCATGGAAATGTTAATGAGAAAAAAATAAGGGAAGTATTTTCAGAATTTATTGGTGAAATTTATCAAATGGTTCCTGTGAGGGCAGCTGTTTCAAGAAAATTAAGAAAAAGGAAAATATTTTCACTTGAAATTATAGAAATTGATGGTAGAAATGTTCTTTTTAAAGTTTCAACAGAGTCGGGAACATACATTAGAACACTTTGTGTTGACCTTGGAGATGCCATAGGCACAGGTGGAAACCTTGTAGAATTAAGAAGGATAAGAACAGGTAGAATTAAGGAAGAAAATGCATTTACACTTCAAGATCTTAAAGATGCAATGGAATTCTTTAAAAATGGGGATAATTCATATTTAAAAAAAATTCTTAGACCAGGAAAGGAACTTACAGATTTTCTTCCAAAGATTATTGTAAAAGAGACAGCAATAGAGGCTATTGTAAATGGTGCTCCACTTTATTCTGCAGGTGTAGAAAAAGTTGAAGGAAATTTATCTTTAAATTCAATTGTAGCTATTTTTTCTCCACAGGAAGAATTAATTTCTCTTGGTAAGGTAGTAAATAATTTAGATATTTCATCTAAAGATCCCTTTGTAAAAATGGAAACAGTAATAATGGAAAGAGGTAAATATCCAAAAACTTGGAAACTGTGAAAAAATTTTTAATTTTGTATTATTCTTGAATATATATGATAGAAATACGATGGAATATGGCAATTGGAAAAAATGATGACGAGATTGAATATATTAATTTTCCAGAGGATAAAGAAAAACTTGCAGATATTTTTTTCAAAATTAAGAATGAAGATTATTCATTCCTTGGAGAATTTTATAAAAAGTATGGACCCAAAGTAATATTAATACCTGGTAAAGCAAATGAATTATTACAGAGCACACTTATTGAGTATGGAAAAAAATTAATAAATTCATTGGATAAAAATGAACTTATTGCTATTGAATCTTGGAAATTTCTAAAGGATCTTGAAAAAATTGAAAATGTTTATAAGATGCATTTGGAAGATTGGTATCAAATTTATCAACCTTTACTTAGATATTGGACAAATGAATCATTATTTATAAAGAATATGTTAGAAGATAAAAACGTCGATAATACCTTTAATGACATAAAAAATTTTTATTTACTTTTAAAAGAAATCAAAAAGAATGTTGAAAATTTCCTAAAGGAAACAATGGAGAAATGTTGCCCAAATCTTTCTTATGTTGCTGGACCTATACTTGGAGCAGAATTATTAGCAATTGCTGGAGGTTTAAGAAATCTTTCAAATATGCCAGGAAGCAGAATACAAATCCTTGGTGCAGGAAAGGCATTTTTTACATCGAAAAAAAGGAATTTAAACGGTCCCAAACATGGTGTAATATTTAAACATCCATATGTACACAATTCTAAAAAAAGGGGAAAAAATGCAAGGATACTTGCAGGAAAAATTGCGATTGCATCAAGAATTGATAATTTTTCAAAAAAACTAGATCCTGATTTTATAAATAAAACAATGCAAATCTTTTCAAAATAATTCTATTTGTTTTTGCCATCTATATTTTTCGCCCTTAATTTTAATTGGATAAACACCTGTAAGACACCCAAGACATAGGTCATCATAATCAAAACCTATGGCCTCTACTAATCCTTCAATACTTAAATAAGAAAGTGAATCCGCACCAATTTCTTTTCTAATTTCATCAACACTTTTTCCATGAGCTATAAATTGACTTCTTGTTTTCATATCTATTCCAAGGTAGCAAGGTGAAATTATAGGAGGTGAACCTATTCTCACGTGAACTTCTTTAGCACCAGAATCCTTAAGTAACTTAACTATTTTTTTCATTGTATTTCCCCTAACAATACTATCATCTACTAGTACAATACTCTTTCCTTTAATTACCTCCTTAACAGGATTCAGTTTTATCTGAATTTCTTGTACTCTTCCTGACTGATCTGGGATTATAAAAGTTCTATCAACGTATCTATTTTTCATCAAACCCTCTGCAAAAGGTATGCCCGATTCAAATGAATAACCTAATGCATGAGCTCTTCCAGAATCTGGTACAGGAACAACAGCATCTGCAATTGCTGGACTTTCTCTAGCAAGTATTTTTCCAAGGTTCATTCTAACTTGATAAACACTTTTACCATCAATAACGCTATCTGCCCTTGCAAAATATACATATTCAAACATACAATGGGCAGTATGTTTTTCTTGATTTTCGATTTGATAGGATTGATAAGAATTTTCGTTAATTTCTATAATTTCCCCCGAATATACATCCCTTATTATTTCTCCTCCAATAGTATCGAAGGCCACACTTTCTGATGCAAAACCAAATCCACCATTAATTTTTCCTAAAACAAGTGGTCTTATACCAAGTGGATCACGAATGGCGAAGAGTCTATCATTTATAAGAAGGGCTAATGAATATGATCCTGAAAGCATTGACATTGTTTTTCTAATACCATCTATTATCCCAGAACTTCTACTAATATTGTAAGATAAAAGTCTTAGAATAACTTCAGTGTCTGACTCTGTATTAAACGATATTCCTTGAGATTCTAAATATTCTTTAAGTTCTTCAGCATTTGCAATTTCCCCATTATGTGCTATTGCCATATCCCCTACAATTCCATGAACTACAATTGGTTGTGAATTCATTATTGTTGAAGATCCTGCAGTAGAATATCTTACATGTCCTATTCCAACATTTGAAGAAAGTTGTTCAAGATTTTCCTTTGTAAAAACCTCATTTACAAGCCCCATTCCTCTATGAGCAATAATTTTATTTTTATATGTGGCAATTCCTGCCGATTCCTGGCCCCTATGCTGTAAAGCCCTCAATGAATAATATAGAAGTGGTGTGGCATTACCATTTACCTTAAATCCAGCAATGCCACATTTTTCATTTCCTTTTTGCCCAAGCATATCTACGTAACCTTGGTGCTGGAAATCCACAATGTGAGCACCTCTTTTCTCTCACATTGTAAGTTTTATGCCCGCATCTCCTACAAACTATGTGAGTTTGATTTTTATTCCTTTTTCCCATTGCTGGTGTTCCAGATCCCATTATAATCTACCCCTTATGAAGGAGATATATATATTACATTATCTCCTCTTACAACCACTATGGGATAAACTCCCTTAGATTGACTCTCTGAAAATTCTTCAGCATTCTTCAATACCAAATTCATATGTTGATCATAACCTGTAAGTACTCCTCTATACTCCTTATTTCCTTTTACACATACAAGTACATTCTTATTCAACGAATTTTGAAGTACCTGTAACGGTTTAATAACTTGATCCATACTATATGGAAATTATATGATATATTAAAAATTATCCTTTTAAAGAATTTTAATTTAAAAGATGAATAATTTATTTTCATATAAATTAAATTTAAACAATAAATTTTATTACCTATAAATATTATTAATAAATTTATTTATAAAAATCTATTAAAAAATAAAAAAAATTAAAATTTATGGAAAAATTAATAAAATAAAATTGATTTTAATATTTTATGAATTTCCTCATAGCCTTTGATGGTTCGACAGGAGCTGTTGCTGCTTCCGAATTTATTAAAAAATTTTTAAAAGCGGGTGATCAAATATTTGGTTTATATGTAGTTACAGATACATCAATACCCATAAAGGTAAATCTTTTTGAAGGTACAAGAACCTTTGATTCCATTGAAAGCTTTATATTTTATCTTAGAGATGTATTCTATGCAATATTTTCTGGATATAACGTAAAATTCTCCTATACAATGTCTGAAAAAAAGAATGTTGCATCTATAGTTATCGACTTTGCTGAAAAAAATTCAATTGATGTGATTGTAACTGGAACAAGAAAACTTAAAGGGATTGAAAGATTGATTTTAGGAAGTGTAAGTCAAGCAATAATAGCGGAAAGTAAAATTCCGGTGATCGTCGTTCCACCTTAAATCTTTTTAACGCGCATTCCCTCTATTTTATATTTACCTTCTTCAATTATTTTTATAGCTTCAACAATTGATTCATGTTCATAAGGTAATATCCTTTCCGCCAACGTTTCAGGTGTATCATTATCCAAAACATTAACACATTTTTGAACTATTATAGGACCCTTATCTATTTCTTCTCTAACAAAATGTACAGTACACCCACTTATTTTGCATCCAGCCTCTATCACTGCTCTATGTACATGCTCTCCATAAAATCCTTTGCCACCAAAACTTGGTAAAAGTGCAGGATGAACATTTATAATCTTATCTTCATACTCTCTTATAAATTTAGGGGTGAGAATTTTCAAATATCCTGCTAAAATTACCAGTTCTACATTATGATTCTTTAGCTCTTTTACGACTTCCATATCATATTCTTCTGGAGATTTATTTTTAGGGGAAATGAAAAGATTAGAAATTCCCTCTTTTTCTGCCCTTAAAAGTGCATACGCATCCTTTTTATTTGATATTACTATCACTACTTTTGATTTTATTTTATTTTCTTTACTTGCATCGATTATTGCCTGAAGATTTGTCCCCCTTCCAGATACAAGTACCCCAAGATTCATGGTCTTTTAATTGAACCAAAATTTATAATACTTTCTATTTGTAAACAAAAAAATTTTTACAATAAAAATAAATATAATTGTTATGCTTTTTGAAAGTATTAACATTAAAAATCTAAAATCAAGAAATCGAATCATACTTTCACCTATGGCAATGTATTCAGCAAAAAATGGTTTACCTAATGAATTTCATTTTGTACATTATGGTTCAAGAGCTTTAGGTGGTGTAGGTATAATAATTCTTGAAGCAACAGCTATAGAAAAAAAGGGAATGATTACACCCTCAGATCTAGGTCTTTATAATAAAACACAAATGCGTGCCCTTTCAAAAATTGCTAGATTTATAAAAAAATTTGATGCTATTCCAGGAATACAAATTGCTCATGCTGGAAGAAAAGCAGGGACCTATGTTCCATGGGAGGGATTTGGTAGAATACCTATTAGTGAAGGGGGATGGATACCTGTGGCTCCTTCACCCATTCCATATGTTGAAGATTGGATTAGACCAAAGGAATTAACGCAAGAGAATATTATAAATATTCAGAGAAAATTTGTTAAATCCGCAATACTAGCTGTTGAATCAGGTTTCAAAATATTAGAAATTCACGCGGCCCACGGTTATCTTATACATGAATTCCTTTCACCATTAACAAATAAAAGAAAGGATAAGTATGGGGGAAATCTTGAGAATAGAATTAGATTCCTTATTGAAATTATTCAAAAAATAAAAGAAAAAATTCCCAATGACATTCCATTATTTGTGAGAATTTCAGGTGTTGATTTTATTGAAAATGGCTGGAATCTTAATGATACAATATTTCTGGCTAAAGAAATGAAAGAAAACGGAGTAGATCTCATAGATTGTTCTTCTGGTGGAATATTACCAAACATTAGAATTCCTGATGAAGAGGGATACAATGTATTTATTTCAGAAAAAATAAAAAGAAATGTGAATATAATGACTTCTGTTGTAGGGAATATTTACAATAAAAAAACAGCTGAAAAAATACTATCAGAAGGAAAAGCAGATATGATTACAATGGGGAGATTACTCTTAAGGGATCCATTTTGGCCCGCAAGAGAAGGTGCAAAAGAGAAAAAGGAATTTTATCCTGTTCAATACAAAAGAGGTTTCCAAAATTTGGAAATTTGACTATACATAAAATTTAATTATTTTATTATTGTTTTTAAGTTCGTTAATTTTTTTAAATATTGTGTTGAGCAAGTTTTACAACAAAAGTGCTTTTCCTCACCATTTATTCTCTTTAAGATTACATCCCCCGTTATTTCTTTCCCACAATAATCACAATAAATTTTTTTAATAAAGGATTTCATTATTGCTTCATTTTTAATTTTTAATTCTTCAATTATAGGAAATTTTTCATAATTTATTTTATTTCTTTCTAACATTTTTACAAATTCCCTCTCTTCTTCCTTTTTTTCATATGAAAATATTGCTATAAATTTTCCCTGTTCACATTTTATTAATCTTCTAACATTATCAATTTCTAAAATTTTTTTTATTTTGTTTTCTTTATTTGAAAATATTGTAAACAAAAAGATTTCTTTGTATATCCCTATTTTTTCACCAGAAACAAAAGTATAATAACCATTAATTATACCATTTTTTTCCATTTTCAATATTCTTTCACCTACAGTAGGCGTCGATTTTCCGATTTTGTTAGCTATTTTTCTATTAGATATTTTTGGGTTTTCAAGTATAAAATTTAATATTTCTAAATCCAAATTGTCTAATTTCATAATTTAAACAATATACTGTAAATAATAAAGTTTTTTAAAAGTTTACAAATGTAAATAGATATGTATTTAATTAAAAAAGAATAAACAAATTTGGTGATAAAGATGTTAAAAGATCCTGTTTGTGGAATGGATGTTGATGAAAAATCAAAATATAAAAGTGAATACAATGGAAAAACCTATTATTTTTGCAGCGAATCCTGCAAGAAACAGTTTGATATGGAACCCGCAAAATATGTAAAAGAAAGAAAAAGACATGGATGCTGATTAATCTTGGCTAGGGATCCTGTCTGCGGGATGTACGTCGAAGAAAATGAGAATGCAATAAAAATATTCAAAAATGGCAGAATATATTATTTTTGCAGTGAGTCGTGTAAAGAACAGTTTGAAAAACCAGAAAAAGAGTATATTCGTTTATTAAAATTACTTCAGCTTTCCTGGATTATTACAATACCCGTTATTTTTTTTACATATTTTCCTATTTTTTCCTATTCAGATTACATTTTATTTATATTGGCAACTATAAATCAATTTTATCCCGGCCTTAGGTATTATAAAGGTGCAATAGATGCCTTGAAAAATAGAGTTGGAAATATGGACCTCCTCATAGCATTGGGTACCACAATGGCATGGTCTTATAGCACTATTACATTATTTTTTAAAACTTTCAATTCTAAATCCCTTTATTTTGATATATCATCTGTAATTATTTCTCTTATTCTAACAGGTACTTTTTTAGAGAATAAAATGAAAAGAAAGGCCTCTGAAGCACTAGAAAAACTCATCTCTCTTCAACCTAAAAATGCACATTTAATACATGATAATACTGTTATTGATGTGCCAGTAGAAAATATAAAAATAAATGATTTAATTATAATAAAACAGGGTGAAAGAATTCCAGTAGATGGAATAATAGTTGAGGGTATAAGTGAAGTTGATGAATCTATGATGACTGGTGAAAGTTTTCCTATAACCAAAAAAACAGGGGATCGTATTTTAGCAGGCACTTTAAATATTTCAAGTGTCTTAAAAGTTAAAGTAGAAAAAGTGGGTAATGACACTACACTATCAGAGATAGTTCAGATAGTGGAAAATGCATCCACAGAAAGGGTTCCAATACAAAGAATCGCAGATAGAATTTCTATGTACTTCATTCCTTTAGTTATATTTGCAGGAATAATTTCTTTTCTAATTTGGTATTTTATAGGAAAAATTGGTCTTACATTTTCCCTTTTAATTTTTGTAAGTGTGATAATAATTGCCTGTCCATGTGCTATGGGGATTGCTACTCCTGCAGCCCTTATAGTTTCATCAGGAATATCTGCTTCAAATGGGATAATATTTAAGAATGGGGAAAGTATAGAAAAATCCAATAAAATAGATACTGTAATACTTGATAAAACTGGTACTATTACGATGGGTGAACCTGAAGTAAAAGAAATAATATCAACAGATTCATTTTCTCAAGATTTTATAATTAGAATTGCTGCAATAGCTGAATCACAAAGTTCACATCCCTTTGCAAGGGCAATAATGAAAAAAGTTAAAGGTGAAAACATTGAATTTCCAGATGATTTTGAATATTTTCCAGGGCAAGGAATAAAAGCTATATATAAAGGAAATAAAATAATGATAGGTAATATGGAAATTCTTAAAAATGAAAACATAGAATTTAAAATGAATTCATACTTGAGTAAAAGTGTTGAAAATGGATATTCTTACCTTTTTGTTGTATATAATTCAAAAGTTATTGGCATAATTTTAATTTCCGATACAATAAGAGAAAATTCATATGAAGCAATAAATGAATTATTTAAAATGGGTATGGATGTTTGGATGGTTACAGGCGATAATCAATATGTAGCCAATAACATAGCAGAAAAGCTGTCTATAAAAAATGTAATTTCGAACGTTAAACCTCCCGAGAAGGCGAAAATAGTAGAAAAATTAAAAAAAGAGGGAAAAAATGTAGCATTTGTTGGTGATGGTATAAATGATTCTCCTGCACTTGTGAGTGCCGATCTTGGCATTGTTGTAGGTTCTGGAGCAGATATAGCAAAGGAAGCTGGGGATGTTATTCTTTTAAAAAATAATCTTATGGATCTGATAAAAGTTTTTAAAATTGGGAAGAAAACAATGAAAAAAATTAAACAAAATCTTTTTTGGGCTTTTGTTTATAATTCAACTTTAATACCGATTGCAGGGGGTTTACTTATTCCATTTTTTGGTCCGGAAATTTATAATATTATTCCATTCTTTGCAGCTCTTGCTATGGCATTCAGTTCTACAACTGTAGTAACAAATTCACTTTTATTAAGGAGGATGAAGCTTTGATTATTATTACTGAAAAAGCAAAAAATTGGTTAAAAAAAAGGAAAATTAATTCATTATATATTTATTTGAAATATGTAAAAGGACCTTGTGATGATAACCTCTGCAAAATAATCCCAATAATAAATGTCTCAACAGAACCAATAAACATAGAATATGAAAATGTAACATATGATGAAGTTAAAATTTTTATTCAAAAATTATTGGCTAAAAAAATGATAAACCAAAAGGAATATATCATTGACTTTTCTATTTTAATGGGTGGCCTCTATCTTAAAGGATTTACATTTTCACCATAAAAATTTTTTATTAAAATTTTTCAAATTTACTAAAAATATTTCTTTAACTCAGCAAACTCGAAGTTTCCTTGACTTAGCAAAGGTATTTATAATTGTATTTGAAAAAAGAATGCATTTTGTGTATGATTTACAATACCACTTCATACAGGTTGTAAGATAATAAAATGCGTATCTTTATTGATAATAAGATTATTGATTTCCTCAAACAAATAATAGATGAATATGTTATGCCCTTCATGCCATTCGGTATTTGATAAAGATATAGATGATGCAAATAAGATAAAGGAAGATTGGTTTTATTTAAGGAACCTAGGCGAGACGCTCGCAGAGGATTATGCCTCTACAAGTAGCATGCTCAAATACATAAGACGTATTCATTTGAAAGCAAGCATTGCCATTGAAGCAAGAGATCATAAAGTTTTGGGCGAGTCTGAAGCTCTATACGCAAAGTGGAATAGTTCATTATATATAATAATAAAGTACTAGAATATTTTATTTGAAATTCTATCTAAGAGGTGAAATTTGGGAGATCATATCCATCACATAGGGATACATTTGTCTTACTCCTATTGCCATTTCCATTTCCATAGGGGTTAGCATTTTATAATCATAATTCTCAGCATCATCAGTAGATATCCTTGGACAGGCAGTATTTACAAAAACATCGAATGGTAAATTTTTTATTTTATAGGGTGTAATTTCATTCATTACTATTATGGCAGCCTTTCTTCCACTTTCTTCAATTTTTTTCATTAATGATTTTGCTATTTCATACCTTGATTGTCCTATCTTTGATGATACTATGATTCCAACTGATTTAGATTTTGATGCCTTTTCAATAATCATATATCTCTTTTTCAAAAATTCATTAATATTAATTTCCTTTAATTCTTCTGTAATTGGATTTAATGCAAAGGTTTTCATTCCAGTGGAAATCGCTATACCTATTGCATGAAATTCTCCATCTGCTATAACTAGGAAGCATTCCACTTCTTTCATTATTTTTAGTGCAGAACTAAAATCACAACCTAATACCTGTCCAGGATATTTGAGTCTTGAATCTCCATGTCCAATAAATATTTCAATATTATTTTTAGATAATATTTCAGGGATTTTTGAAAGAAAATCAATATATTGAATTGTTGCAAGTAAACCAATTTTTTTACAATTCAGTTGAACAATTTTGTTAATTAAATTTTCATTAATATTTATTTTATTTCTCATTTCTACGAATATTACTTTTCCACCATAATTAATATTTGGGATTTCAGCATGTCCAAAATGAAGAACAGCATCAAACTTTGATGATAAATCTGAAACATCACAAGCACCGTAAATATTTTCCCCTGAAAAGTAAATTTCAAAGTTTATTAATTTTTTCATTATTTCAAAAATATATATTTTTAAACCTTCTGGAAGTTCAATCAATATTCTCTTCGCATTCATTTTAGATAATTTTTCGTTTATATTGTCCCAATCTATTTCATAATCCTGAAGCATCATTTTGAAAATAATAACTTTATGATAAATATTCTCTTAAAAAAAATTAAATTGTTTATAAATTATTAAAAAAATAAATAATTTTACTTAGTTAATTTGGCATACTCAAGTTCAAAATCATTCAATACTTCGCTGAATTTTCCATTGAATATTTTGTTTGTTATAAATTCCGTGAATATCTCTTTCCTTTTTCTCATTACATTTTCAACTATCTCCATTACCTTTAATGCAACATTTTTATTAATTTCTTCCAAGACATCTTTAAAATTAACTTTTTTGTCTTTTATGTATAGATCATTGCTGATAGTAGTGAAATTTGATTTAATTTCCATTAGTTTACTAACTTCCTCTCTCCAGAAAGGTCTGTCCTCAATTCTGAATGGTAGTATTACTATGGGATAAACAGGTATATTTCTATAATTTTTAAGAATATATCTTAATGTCTCTTTAAGCCCACCTGTACCCATTCCGCCTCCTACTGCACCTATGAGAATAATTGCATCAGCATTTTTAAAATTTACAACACCGCCTAAGCCAAAGATGCTTTCAAAGTTATTTCTCATCAATTTTTCTCCTATTTCTACAAATCCATTAGTATCTTGATGTAAACCAAGTATTTTATCTGAGATCAGAACTTTACTTGCAGCCTGAAGATTTTCATCTAGATTTTCTTGCTTTGTATTTATTTGTACCGTAAATATATTTGCATATTCTTGACCTCCAGGACCTTTTTTTATTTCTGCCAATATTTTTTCAACAGAATCTATTATATTGGCTCCAGCGCCACCAAAACCAATGATTGGTATGTAAAGAGGATTTAATAGTTCCTTCCTTAATGAATCCATTATGAAATCATTATCTATCATTCATTTCACCCTTTCCTTTTTTTAATCGGTTGGAAATCCTGTCCTCCTGTTGCATTTTATAGTTGTCTATAAGTCTATCAGTTCCTGAATATCCTTGTAATAATGTGGCAAGTTCCTCTTCAAATCTTCTAGTTTGAATATATCTGGATAGAAAATAGTCTACTACTTCACCTATATCTTTGAATAATCCAAGGTCTACCAAATCCTCAAATGTACTTAATATCTTTTTATTCAAGTTAATTGAAATTGTTTCTTCTGGGTATTGCACTTTATCCATTAATTCTATTTCCTTCATCACTGCATATCTAATAAAATCCGATCTTGTTTTGTATTCCAAATGTCTTACAAGAAAATCATCTATGGCATCCAATTCCATTTTACTGATGCGCACTGTTATTTTTGTATCTGTTTTCATTTAAGATATACCTCCTCGGACAGGCCCACCATACTTATGTAAAGTTATGTTTATTTCTATATTTAAATATTTTCATCAAATTACCCAAAATTATTTATTTATACGCTTTTATAAAAATATTATCTAACAATTTTTAAAATATTTTTAAATAAAAAATGGAAAAGAATAATATATTCTTCATCATTAAACTAAAATAAGCCGGGGTAGCCGAGCTGGCCAAGGCGCAGGCCTGGAGAGCCTGTTCTCCGAAAGGGGAGCGGGAGTTCAAATCTCCCCCCCGGCG
>JAVZSA010000008.1:0-43888 GCA_038880255.1 Thermoplasmata archaeon | reverse complement strand
GATATAGACCCCCAAAATCAATATAGTTTGTTTTTGCATCCAATGCCGCCTTCATCACCTTTAAATTGTGATAATATTGTACTCCATTTATTACTACTTCTGATCCTTTAATTGCTTTTACCATTTCTTCATGGTTGTTAACATCTAGTCTTATAAATTTTACTCTTGGATCTTTAAAATCCACTGTTTTAACCAAATCACCAACAATAATTTCATCTATTTTTGGGTTTTCTAAAAGATCGAAAACAGCACATCTGCCTGTCATTCCCATTCCACCCAATACAGAAACTTTCATAGTAAGATATAATATTTAATCTTTATAAAGATTTTGATAAATAATGTTATAAATTTAAAAAAATTCCAAGTAATTTTTATTATTTAATTAAATTTTCCATTTTATTCCTATAAAAATAAGAAAAAATAATATACCCCTAATGTAATAGAGGATACATGTATGGTTAAGGGAAGTGTGATTATGGAATCTGATGAAAATACAGATTTAGAAAGAGTACAAGAAATGCAAAAAAAATTTGAGACGAGGAGATCTGAGTATCTATATGAGAAATCAAAAAGATTGATACCTACAGGAGCAAGTTCTCTAATGAGAACAAGTTCTTGGGATCCTTATCCAATATATATAAAAGGTGGTAAAGGTAGTAAGATATGGGATGTTGATGGTAATGAATATATAGACTTTTTAATGGGTTTTGGACCAATTATAAATGGACATGCAAATGATAAGATAAACTCCGCAATTAAAAAATATCTTAAAGAAGGCAGTATTTTTGGGGCACCACATGAACTTGAATACAAACTTGCTAAAAAATTTAAAAAATTTGTGACTACCCAGGATATGGTAATCTTTGCATTGAGTGGTTCAGATGCTACATTTTATGCAATGAGAATTGCAAGGGCAGCTACAGGTAAAGATAAGGTTTTAAAATTTGAAGGCCACTATCATGGTTTACATGATTATGCAGCAATATCTGTGGAAGCTCCCCCACCCGTTGCTGGATTAAAATGGTTTCCAAAATCATTACCTTACTCTGCTGGTATACCTTCATCAGTTATGGAAACCGTTGTGGTAGCCTCTTGGAATGATTTAGAGAGCCTTGAGAAAATATTGAGAATAAGAGGAAATGAAATAGCTGCGATAATAATGGAACCAATTATGGCCAATTCTACTGTCGTCACACCTGAGAAAGATTATTTGAAAGGTGTAAGGGAATTGGCTGATGAATATAATATTCTCCTAATATTTGATGAAGTAATAACTGGCTTTAGAGTAAGTGAGGGAGGTGCCCAAAAACTTTATGGTGTCATCCCAGACCTTTCTACATGGGCAAAAGCACTTGGAAATGGATATCCCATAGCCGCAATATCAGGAAAAAGAGAATATATGGATTTAATAGGAAATGGTGTAGGTTATGGAGGTACGTACTTTGCTTCTCCCCTTTCTCTTTTAGCATCCCTTACAAATTTAAAAATTCTTGAAGCAAATGATTTCGAAGCATACAGCTATTTATCGAAAATTACAAGAAGGTTAGCTAGAGGCATTGAAGAAGTTGGTGAGGATTTAAATGAAAACATATATGTTAATTATGAAACCGGACTACTTTCCTTCTCATTTACAGAAATGAAAAATATTAGAAATTATAGGGACAGCATAAATATGGACTGGGAAAAATATAAATCAATTCAACGCAAAATGTTGGAAAGAGGTATCTATTATCATCCTGATGCAGCAGAACGTATACCACCATCAACAGCACATACAGAGGAAGATATTGATAAATTCATAATTTCATTAAGAGAATCAATAAAGGAATATAACAAAGAAAATTAAATTGGGATAATATTCCAATTTTAAATTTTTTTATATAATTTTTTCCCATTTTAAGTAGATTTTAAATACTTTATTTATATTTAGTTTATTATGATGAAAATGGATAAAAATTTTGACCCTGTTAAAATTAATTCAGAGCTTACCTATGGAACTTGGAGAAAACAAGAAGGATGGAATCCATTACTCATTAAAAGGGCAGAAGGTATTTATTTCGAAGATCATAATGGCAAAAGATATATGGATTTTTCATCCCAGCTAATGTGTTCAAATCTGGGACATGGAAATAAGGAAATAATAAAAGCAATAAATGATCAACTTTTAAAATTTGAATATGCTCAACCTGGTTTCGCCACTGAAATAAGGGCAAAAGTAGCAATTGAGTTAAGCAAAATTCTTCCTGAAAATTTGAATAAATTTTTCTTTGGATCTTCTGGCACAGAGGCAAATGAAGCCGCAATAAAAACTGTTAGGATGTTTTTTGGAAATGAAAAAAAGATAAAAATTATTTCAAATTATAACTCCTATCATGGTTCTACGACTGGAAGCATAACATTAACAGGTGACTTTAGAAGGATTGCAGTTGATGCATTTCATTCAACACCAAATATTATTCACATACCAGGTCCCTATTGTTACAGATGCCCTTTTGGTTTAGAATATCCTGAATGTGATCTTGCTTGCACACATTATCTTGAATATGTAATAAAAAATGAGGGAAATGTTGGTGCTTTTATTATAGAGCCTGTAACTGGAACAAATGGTGTAATTGTACCACCAAAAGATTATTTGAAAACTGTAAGAGAAATTACAAAGGACTACGATGTATTTTTAATAACAGATGAAGTAATGAGTGGATGGGGTAGAACTGGAAAATGGTTTGCAATTGATCATTGGAATATTAAACCTGACATACTTACAACAGCTAAGGGAATCACTGGTGCTTATTTACCATTATCTCTAATGGCAACTGATAAAAGAATTACAGAATATTTCAACAAAAATTATTTCGCCCATGGACATACCTATGAAGCGCATCCTGTTGCTTTAGCTGCTGCTTATGCGGCTATAAATGAATATAGAGACAAAAATCTTATTCAAAATTCCTACGAATTAGGAAAATTACTGAAAAAGAGATTAGAAGAAATAAAAGAAAGACATATTTCGGTAGGGGATGTTAGAAGTATTGGACTATTTGGGGCTATAGAAATTGTTAAAAATAGGGAGAAAAAAACTCAATTTAATACATATATGGATAAAATTGAGGGAAAAACATTGATGGTAGATAAATTATCTAAAGCGGCAATGGAAAAAAATGTTTACATAAATTCCTGGATAAACCATTTAATTATAGCCCCACCTCTAATAATAAATGAAAATGAATTATTAAGCGGACTGGATGTAATAGATAATATTCTTGAAATCTCAGATAGGGAGGTGGTATAATGCGAAAAATAATGAATTTTGTGAATGGAGATTACATAAAACCTGAAAATGATGGAAAATATCCAGTTTATAATCCTGCTTTTGGAGAAATTATTGCTGAGGTGTCGGAGGCAAAAAGGGAAGATGTAAATATGGCCATAGATCTTGCGCATGATGCATATGTAAAATGGTCCCATATACCTGTTGTAGAGAGAATTAAATATTTATTTAAATTAGAAAATTTAATGTGGGAAAATTTAAATGAATTGGCTGAAATTACAACAAACGAACATGGAAAAACCTTTGAAGAATCTAAGGGTGATGTTATAAGAGCAATACAAAATGTGGAATCGGCTGCTGCTGCCACCTATCATATAATGGGTAATTCCAATAAAGAAATAGCAAATGGAATTGATGAAGAACTTATTAGAGAACCAATTGGAGTCTTTGCAATTATTTCTCCTTTTAATTTTCCTTTAATGATACCATATTGGTTTATGCCATATGCAATTGCACTTGGGAACACTGTAATTATTAAACCGTCTGAGAAAACTCCTATGAGTATGGAAAAATCTATGGAATTGATAAAAAAGACAGGTATTCCACCAAATGTTGTTCAATTGATAAATGGAGGTAAGGAGGCTGTAGATTATATATTGGAAAATAAAAAAGTAGTTGGTATAAGTTTCGTTGGATCCACACCTGTAGCAGATTATGTTTATAAAAAAGGAACATCAATGAAAAAAAGAGTACAGGCGGGAGCATCAGCTAAAAATTTTATACTTGTTATGCCAGATGCAGACATTGAAAAAAATATGAAAAATATTATAAGTTCATTTTTTGGAAATGCAGGTGAAAGATGCCTTGCGGGTGCAGTTCTTGTAACATTTAAGGAAAATCATGATAAAGTATTGAAGGAATTTGTTAGGGAAGCATCAAATTTAAGAATTGGATATGGAATGGATAATGATGTGGACATGGGTCCTCTCATAAGGGAAGAACACAAAAAGAAAGTGATTGAATACATAGATAGTGGTTTAAATGAAGGAGCAAAAATTATTTTAGATGGGAGAGGATATAAAAATACAAAATATCCAAAAGGGTTTTTCCTAGGTCCTACTGTTTTTGATTCAGTAACAGAAGATATGAAAATAGCAAAGGAGGAAATATTTGGTCCTGTAGCAAGTGTCGTTACTGTAAATAATTTTGATGAAGCTTTGGAAATAATAAATAAAAGTAGATATGGGAATGCTTCATCTATCTATACAACTTCTGGAAAATATGCTAGAGAATACGTAATGAGCGTAAAGGCAGGAAATGTGGGGGTGAATATAGGTGTTGCTGCGCCTATTGCATTCTATCCTTTTGCTGGAATGAAGGATTCATTCTTTGGTGATCTTCATCCCCAAGGAGGATTAGATCATATATTATTCTTTACAGATAGTAAAGTTGTGATAAGTAGATTCTGACATACTTCCCTAGCTAAAGCTTTGGAGCTTATAAAATCTATATCCTTTTTAAAGTTAACTTTTTATGTATATTAGTGCTCCTTTTTCATGTTCTTTTTTAAATGCAATTTACCTATACTTCTAATTAAAAATTACAATATTTTATTAAACAATGCATTTGCATCAGTATGATCACATCACCGCAGATCTCGGACTAAATTTTTTTTGTTGGTTATATGCTCACTTATTTACCACATTTTTAATATATAATGGAATTAACATAGACAATATGATTTTAAATAGTTAAGCCTTATATTTTATCATTTTCTTTAATTTATAGATGGCTTGCTATTCAGGGAATTCTTTTTAGATTTTATAATTTTATTATTTTTTAATTATATATAAGAATTTCACAATTCATTTACATTGCAAATTGGCTGGCTTTCTTTATAAAAACAACTGTAAATCAGAAGGATAAATAAATAGGTAGTTCAACTTTGGTCGATATTTTTTTAACAATTTCCTTTATTTTATTTTCATTTAAAAAATATTTATTAATATCTCGAGGCATACCTATCCTATACCTAAATTTATCCACCAATACATATTCAACACCATTTTTTAAAAATATTTCTAGCATTTCTTCAAGTTCATTTTCAATATTATTGTAAACAGGAGCAATCATAACATATTTTTTAGCTTTTAATTTCCCAAGTACTTCTATGAGAGTATTGGGTGGAGGGGAATTAATTTCAAGTATTCTTTTTTTATTTTCATCTAAAGTGTTTATTGTTAGCCCTACTTCCGCATTTGGATAAGTTTCAAATAAATCATTATCTCTAAGAATAAGGTTTGACTTAGTGAGAATTGTAAAAGATTTTTTATTTTTGATTAGAATTTCCAATGCATGTCTTGTAATTAAATATTTACTTTCACAAGGTTGATATGGATCTGTAACACTACCTATAAAAATTCTGCCAAATATTTTTTTTATTTCACTTTGAAGAATAAGTGGCAAATTTATTTTTACACCAATATTTTCCCAAAATAAATTCGGATCCTTTTTTATAACGTAAGGTGAATAACAATAAAGACATTTATGAGAACACCCAATATAGGGGTTCAAAGCATAATCAACATTTTCAAGCCTTGAAACAGAAATACCCTTTTTTACTTTTACCTCATAACATCTCATCAAAAAACCTCTGATGAAAAATAAAATCAAGTAATTTACTATTTCTAATCCATTCTTCTTTTGGTATATGAAATTTTGAAAATATATAATTAAATGCATCTTTTTCATTATCAAATATTATAGGTGTTTTTAATAACGCATTTCTTACATTTTCCCTTACATTCCAAACACCTACAGGAAGTATATAGGATGGTAATGCCTCCCTTAATACAAGGGCCATAGCTTGCCTTTTTCTTCTCTCTAACATTTCTGTTACTGCCAATCTAGCAGAATAGTAACAACCTCCAATTTCTGCATAATCTTTTCTACCTCTATTAAACTCATGATCTGAAATTATAAAAATCTCGCTACTAAAAGGGTTCCATAGTGTACCCGGATACCATCCTTCCACGAGTTCATAAGCCCATGCTCTAGGGAAGAGGACAATAACAAAAATATTTTCCATTTCCCTGGATTCATACACCTCTATTTTATCAATTGTTTCATATTCCTTGATCCTTTCAAGATTTAATTCTGATATAGTTGAATCAACAGCAGTAATTGCCCATCTTGTTGGTACAAGTTTTCTATAACTTTTTAAACCAAGCATTCCTGCAGAAAGTACTTTTTGAATTGTTGAAATTCTCACACCCTCTTTATAAAGCTTAAACATTGCTTCTGTGGCCATTAATTCTGTATCTTCATAAATCTTTTCAATTTTGAAATTTGTACTTTCAAAATGTGGATACATAATTTCTAAATCACCTGAGGCACCATAAGGTGGTATCTCATCACCTAGTTGAATTGAATAACTGGGTCTTTTTATGAATTTTTCTTCTATTAACACTGGCCTTTCTGATAATATTATTTCTTGCAGTGAACGAACGTATCTATTTTCAATATCTTGAACATTTACCCTTTTCTTCGCTCTCACTAAAGACATTCTAATATCTATAAATTTGTGTATGTCCAAAGAGATCCAACTTTCAGGTAAATCAAAAATTTCAGTGCTTCCTATGTAAGGTGGTACCATTGGTCCTACATTGACCTTTGGATAACCATTTCTACCAACAAATATTGAAGGAGGTGAAGATCCTTGAATATCTTCTTTCAACTTGTTTCTTACTTTGATTAAACTTCTGTATTTTGCAAGAATGGGGCATTCGCTTTTTCCACATAGAAGCTTGTCCCCTTTACAAATAGTACAAATTTTGCCTATTGATTTACCTGAAGTTTCTATTATATGTTCTCTTTTTTTCACATGTTCAATTATATATGAAAAAGTTAAAAAACATTATTATTTATTAAAGCAAAATATGGAAGAAGGTTATTTTAATTCTGAAATTGGTAAAATACATTATTTTCACAGAAAAGGAGAGTATGTTACAATTTTTATTCATGGAATTGGTGGAAATGCAAAAAGTTGGTTAAAATGTTCAAAATTTTTATCCAATAAATTTGATTCATATTTTATAGATTTGCCAGGGCATGGAGAATCTGTTAGACCTTTAATAGAGTATACATTAGACTTAAATGCAAAAATATTAGATCAATTTATAGAGAGTCTCAATACAAAAAATTTCATACTTGTTGGAAATTCTTATGGCGGCTGGCTAGCTTTATATTATTCAACAAAAATTAAATATCCTTCATTTCTTGTTTTGGAAGATAGTGCAGGACTTAATAGACCAATTGGGTATTCAAAAAGTGAAGAGAGGGAGGCATTTATTGATTCTCTCGTAAAAATAGGAAATTCAAAATTTGTTATTGAAAATATGATAAAAAACAACACTAATGATAAATTTAGAATTTCAGAAAATGAACTGAGAAATATTGTTTCCCCCACAATCATAATCTGGGGGAATAATGATAAAATAATACCTTTGGATTTTGCTTTTAAATTTAGTAAATTTATTCCATGTTCAAAATTATTCATTCTAGAAAATGTTGGTCATGTACCCCATTTGGAAATTCCTGAGAAATTTTGTGAGATTTTAAATGTGGAAATTTTTAAACACGACTGGAAATGTTTAAATAATGATTAATAAATATATAATTGAGGTGTAGATTTTGGTGGAGAGAGAAACAAAAATATTTGAAAATTACATTTTAAGAATAGCTTCAAAAATAAAAAGAAACAATAGGCCATTTAAAATAAAGGTAGTTCAGGGTGAAACAAATTTGAGTGTTCTTACCCCAATACCAAAGGTAGAAAATCCAGATTTTAAAATTGAAAAAATTTACAGGATAAATTATCCATATACATTTGCAAGAATCCTATTTGATAAAAAAAATTTTGAATATTATTATGAGGCAATTGAGCCTCCTTTAAATCCAAAACTTTCTGAAATTTTAAAAGAAATATATTCTTCCTTAAACCAAACCTTAAAATTTGAATGGTATTTAAAAACTCAAAATGAAAAGGAACTTTATTTAACACAGTCTGTTAAGAAATTTTTAGAGTCAAGAGGAATAGAAGTAACAGAATTGGATCGTGAAAGAATATTTTATTATCTTAAAAGAGATTTTATTAAATATCAAAAGATTGATCCATTAATAAATGATGAGTATATTGAAGACATTTCTTGTGATGGTGTAAATGTCCCAATATACGTGTACCATAGGACATATGGATCAATTAAAACAAATATTATTTTTGCAGATGATAGTGAGCTTAATAGTTTCATAGTATACATAGCACAAAAATGTATGAAACAAATATCCGTTTCTGACCCAATACTTGATGGCACTACTCCAGAAGGTCATAGAGTACAAGCTACATACAGTAGGGAGGTAACAACTAGAGGAGGTACATTTACAATAAGGAGATTCAAAGAAAAACCCTTTACACCTACAGACCTAATAAAATTTGGTACAGCTAGTCCTGAAATGATTGCCTATCTTTGGTTGGGTGTGGAACTTGGAGAATCTATGATTGTTGTTGGAGGACCTGCAAGCGGTAAAACTTCTACACTCAATGCAATAGCAATTTTCATTCCTCCTGCAGCAAAAATAGTTAGTATAGAGGACACAAGGGAAATAAATCTTCCGCACCAGAACTGGATCCCAGGTACTACAAGGAGCGGTATTGGTGAAAAAAGTATAACTGGCAAAGCTTCTGGTGAAATTGATATGTATGATTTAGTAAGAGCTGCATTAAGACAGAGACCAAGGTATATAATTGTGGGTGAGGTAAGGGGTAGGGAAACATACACTATGTTTCAAGCAATGGCTACAGGTCACACTACATATTCTACAATGCACGCAGAGAGTGTAAAGGCTATGGTAAATAGATTAGAGAATCCACCAATAGGTACACCTAGAATTCTTATGACTGCTCTAAATAATGTAATAGTTCAAACACAAATAAAAGTAAGGGATGAAATAGTAAGGAGAATAAAGGAAATTGTTGAGATAGTAGGTTTTGAGCCTGAAACAAATGAGCTTATTACAAATGTTGTATTTGAATGGGATCCAAAAAAGGATAGATTCATTTTCAGGGGGCATAGTTATCTTTTTGATAAAATAATAAACTTAAAAAATTGGACTCATGAAGAAATGGATAAAGAATTTGAAAGAAGAATAAATGTTATAAGGTATTTGGACAAGAAAAATATTACTGATTTCCGTGATATATGGAAAATAATAACAGATTATTACAGAGACCCAAATGAAACAATTGCAAAAATTACAGAGGAATTAAAAAATATAGAAAGTTTTTAGAATAGCAAAATAATTCCATCGCTGATATTATGAGAGTAGCATTAGGTGGAACCTTTCAAATACTTCATAAAGGTCATAAAAAATTAATTGAAGAAGCTTTTAAACTAGGTGATGATATTCTAATTGGTATAACAAGTGATGAATTTGCATCAAAAACAAGGCATTACACTATTAGACCTTTTGAACTAAGAAAAATGGAAATAGAAAATTTTGTTAAAAATTTTAATAAAAAATATGAAATAAGAAAAATTGAAGATCACTATGGACCAACAATAGAAGAAGATTTTGATTTGATTGTTGTTTCTCATGAAACATATAGATATGCGCTTGAAATAAATTATATAAGGAAAATGAAAGGAATGAAGGAAATGATTATACATAATATAGGCAGGGTATTAGCTGATGACCTAATCCCCATTTCCTCTTCTAGGATTGTTGAGGGAAAAATTGATCCTGAGGGAAAAAGATTGAAACAAATTGTGATAAGAACTTCAACAAAAAATAAACAAAAAATAAAAGCCATAGAAGATGCATTCAAAAAATTAATGAAAAATATTTTTGTGGAAGGGATAGAATTTAATTCCAGAATTAAACAACCCTACGGAGAACAGACATTACAATGTGCTATTGAAAGAGCAAAAAATGCGATAGGTGACGGGGATTACGGTGTAGGTATTGAGTCCGGATTATTCTGGCATCCAACAATAAAAAAGTATTTTGATGTACATTATGTGGTAATAATTGATAGCCTTGGAAATATTAATTTTTCTTCTAGTATGGGTTTTGCATATCCAGAAAATATAATCAATAATTTAAAGGGTAAAACAATCAGTGACTCTTTCCAATATACCTATAATATAAAAGATCTTGGAACAGGAGATGGTGCTATAGGATTTCTTACAAATGGAAAAATAAAAAGAAAGGATATTATGGAAGAGGCAATCTATCTAGCACTTCTTCAGAAAAAAAGTGAATATTATTATTTATAAAATTTAGCATATATTTTTAATTTTTATAAATTGTTTCAACAAGTTTTAGGATTTCATTTATGTCAGGGTTTTCATATAAGCTTGCCCCAGCAGCTTTTTTATGTCCACCACCTCCATAAATTATAGCCAAAGGAAGAATATTAAGATCTTTAGATCTAAACTCTATTTTCCAAAAATAATTTTTTGAGTATAATACAATTAAAATATCCCAATTTTCTTCCAACATCTCCTGAATCTTGTAAACTGGTATATTTTTATCCGTTTTTATAAATATCAGATTTATATTGTTTATTTTCTTCCTTACAATTTCTGATTTTAATTTTTCTTTTATTTTCTCCATTTCATTCCTAAAATTTATTATATAATTTTTATTCTTTTCAATTATTTCCTCTATATCAGTGTTAAGCATACTAAATACTAATGACTCCGCTATCTTTTCTCTATCCCTATTTTGTAAATTTCTTATTGACGAAATTAAGTCCCTAAACCCTTCTTCTACCTCATTTTTAGGTGTGTTTTGATCTAAATGATCTGCAATTTCCACTAGTCTATCAGAAATACCATATTTTTTAGAAATTACGCTAGCAGCACTAAAATCATTGGATAATGTTATTTCTATATTTTTATACTTGCATTCAACTGTCCATTCATGATGGTCAATCCATATAACATTGTTATATACTGAGGCTACTCTGAATGCCTTTTCATTACCTGAAATATCTAAAATATACAGTTTTTCAATTTCCCATTCTTCAATAAGGGATCTTGCTATCGTGTCTTTAATCTTATTAGCATTTGAAAACATTACCCTTTTTGTTCTTTCAACATATTTATTAATAAGATAGGCAGAAATAATTCCATCTGAATCAAAGTGAGTTATGGAAAGACTCAAACTTTCATACCTCCATAAAATGTATAAATCATCCTTTAAAAATATATTTTTCTAATATTTAAAAAATTTAGAAAAATTATTTAAAGGTTATTTAATTGAAGAAATAATGTTTCTGACTAAAGAAGAAGAAAAAATGTTGAATGGTGAAATGGGAGAAGCAAAAAGAAAAGCTATGGAAATTATAGTAAAATTAGGGGATTTTTTTGGTGCTGAAAATACTATTGATGTCGAAAACGTTCATATTTCTGGTATTTCTTATAAAAATCTAGGAGATCCAGGGTTAGATTTTTTAAAGAAATTTAAAAATGAAAAAGTAAAGGTAAAAACTACGCTTAATCCAATTGGTTTTGATTTGGATTTTCCGGATTTTTTTACAAATGACTCCAATTTTATTAAAAAACAAATTGAAATCATAAATATATTCCATAGTATGGGTGCAAATAATACGCTTACTTGTACCCCATATTACATTGAAAATATTTGGGAAAAGGAACATTTGGCATGGGCTGAATCTTCTGCAATTGTATATGCAAATTCAATTATTGGTGCCAGAACAAACAGAGAAAGCGGCATTTCAGCATTGGCATCATCTATCACAGGTAAATCTGCAAATTACGGATTGCATTTGGATGAGGGAAGAAAAAGTACGCATACTATATTTGTTGATTTTTCACCTTCATTCTTTGATTATTCGTTAATAGGTTTTTTAATTGGAAAAACAATTAAGAATGGTATACCATATATTATAGGATTGAAAAATGATTTAGACGCTCTTAAATCTCTTGGAGCTTCGATGAATTCAACTGGAAGTATTCCAATGTTTCATGCTGAAAATATTACACCAGAATGGAAATATGCAGGAAAAGGAGATGAAAAAATTAGAATTGACAAAAAAGATATTGATGATATAAGAATGAAAATTTCAGTTGATATTGAACCAGATGCTGTACTAATTGGTTGCCCACATTTATCTGAAGGGGAAATTTCTGCCATTGCAGCTTATTTGAAAAAAAGATTTGTAAAGAAAAATAAAAATCTTCTTTTATTTACATCTAAATTTGTAAAAGAAAAAATGCAAGATGAAATAAAAATTATTGAAAAAAGTGGTGCAAAGGTATTTTCTGATACCTGTATGGTTGTTTCACCAATCTCACATTCTTTTAATACGATTGGTCTTTCCTCTGGAAAGGCTACTTATTATTTAGGAAAAGAGAAATTAAAAATATTTTATTCTGATATTCAAACACTTTTGGAGATGATTACATATGAATATTGAAGGAAAATTAATATTTCCTGGAAATGTTGAAGGAAAAGTATTAAAATATAATGGAAATTTTTCATTTTTAGGTGGCGTGGATCCAAAAAGTGGAATTTTAAGTGATGATAATAGATACATAGGTGGAAAAATATTTGTTTTTGATTCAAGTTCTGGGAGTACTGTTGGCTCATATATTATTTATGCTCTTAAATATTATGGACATTCACCTTTAGCAATTTTATGCAAAAAAGCAGATGAAACATTAATAGTTGGATCAATAATTGCTGAAATACCTTCCTTAAGTGAAATTGATGTGGATATAATTGCCGATGGTGATACCTTAAAAATAGAGAATTCTAACGTAGAAATTAATATAGAACCTGTTGAGGTAGTTACTTCAATCCTTTACCACAATGGAAAAATACTCATACTAAAAAGAAGTGATAAGGTCTCAACATACAAAGGTAAATGGGCTGGAGTTTCTGGATATAAAGAAGATCTTTCACCTGAGGATGCTGCAAAAAGAGAAATAATAGAAGAAACAGGTATAAAAAATCCTTTATTGAAAAAAAAGGGAGGGTATATGTATCTTAGGGATGGTAGTAGATTATGGAAAATTTATACCTTTCTTTGGGAAGTTAATTCAGAGGAAATAAATATTGACTGGGAACATACAGAATATAAATGGATATATCCAGAAAAAATTAAAAATTTTGATACTGTTCCAGGATTGAATGGTGCAATTAAAAAATTGTTAAATTGATGCATCAGAGTTTTTGGATTGTTATTGAACCTGTTGGACAGTTATTAACACATTCTGTGCAACCATCTATGCAGGCCTCAGGATGTACAACTTTACTTACATTCTCTATTACAAATACTACAGGATTTGCGGGACACACTGATGCACATATACCGCAAGCAATACATGTTGCTTCATCAACTATAGGCTTTTGGGGCATTTTAATCACCTTATTCACTATATTGAAAAATTTGATATAAATGTTTTGTTAAATACAAATAAAATGATTTATTTAAAAGTACAAAAAGTTGACGCCGAAATAATGAGAATAAAATTATTAAGGGAAAGCTTGCTTCATCCAAACTATGATATTTTTTCATCTGGTAATTATGTTTATTTTCCATTAAAGAGTTATATAAAAACAAATTACGAAATTGTCAATATTGAAGGTAAAATAAGAAAGAAAAAATATACACCATATGATAAAATATTGGAATTATTGAATATTGATGATAGTACTAAAATGAATATACCAAGTTATTGGGAGAAATTTGGTAATGTTGTATTAATAAAAATGAATGACTGCCCAGAAAATTATAAGAAAAAAATTGGCGAAGCCTTTGCAAAGGTATTGAATGCAAAAAGTGTACTTTTATATAAGGGAGTAAAAGGTGAATTTAGGGAACCAATAGTGGAATTTATATATGGAAATGATCCAATAACAACGCATATTGAAAATGGAATATTTTACAGATTTGATGCATCCAAGATCATGTTTTCCTCTGGAAATGTAGATGAAAGAATTCGAATGTCAAAAATTGATTGCGTTGACGAGACCGTGATTGATATGTTTGCTGGAATTGGTTATTTTTCTCTTCCAATAGCCAAATATTGTTTCCCAAAAAAAGTAATAGCAATAGAAAAAAATGAATATTCTTTTAAATTTCTTTTAGAAAATAAAAAAATTAACAATGTAGAAATGGATACAATATTATCTGATAATAGGGAATTGAATCTAAAAGATGTTGGTGATAGAATAATAATGGGCTATATACATACAAGAGAATTTATACCATATGCCATTAAAATGCTCAAACATAAAGGCATATTACACTACCATGATACTTGGAGAAAGGAAGAAGTATTGGAGAGTGAAGAAATTATAAAACAACTTTTTGGTGATTATTATTATCAAATTTTACGCTTTCATGTGGTAAAAAATTATGCTCCTAAAATATTCCATATTTCTCTGGATATTAAAATTAGAAAAGTTTAAACATAGTTTTAATATGTAAGTATGAATGGAGAAAAATTCGCAAAAAAGAAGAAAATTGGATATGTCAAAGAATACAGAATTTAGATATCTCTTAAAGGAATTATTAAATTCTTTGCCAGAAAATATGAGAGGCGCAGTATTTGGTGCTATTTATTCTAAGGCAAGTAAAAAGGATATTAAAGATGCAAGGGATTATATTTTAAAAATTAAAAATGATGGTTTAATTGATGAAAATTTGTCAAAAAAGCTCATAGATCTTTTGTATGATTACAGTAAATATTATTAATAATAAAGCGTAAATAGCTTGTAATCATTTTCTACATTGAATAAACCTAATCTAGCGCCTGCATCCAACCATCCATGTGCATAATTAACTGCGGCAAAGGCATTAACATAATCCCCATTATTATAAAAATATTCTGCATCTTTATAATAATTTAAAGCCATTGAAAGAAAATCTTCTGCAATTTTTTTTAAATGTGAATTTTCAGGTACTGAAACTTTTATTTTCCCTATAGCTCTTGAAGTAGTATCAAGATATTTTTTTATTTTTTCTTCTGTTATTTCCCTCATGCCACCTTCACACTCTCCCCACCGTGAACTGTTTCTCTAGGTCTAATTTCAACGAATAATGGAAAGGATATATTTGCCCCTGTAACCAATGCTACCCCAACTGGTAATCTTTGTATTTCCTCAAGTGATAATTTGGTTAATCCCTCAACAGATTCACCAATTGTTTTTAAGTCATTTGGATTTGTTACTTTTAAAATTATTTGTGTATTACATTGACTCAATACATTTTTATCTACTTTTGCTGGTCTTTGACTAATTATACATAATCCTAATCCGAATTTTCTACCTTCGGAAGCAATTGTTCTTAATATTCTTGAGGATAGAGCTTTCCCCTGTTGTGGTATAAAATTATGTGCCTCCTCTATAATAAGCATTAAAGGAGGAACTGCATCCCTCTTTCTTAATTCAAACAATGCGTTGGATAACCTTTGTACTACCATTTCTTGTATATCAGGTGATACCCCCTTCATATTTATTATAGATACTTTTCCCTTTTGCACAATTTCATCTATTTTTGTTCCAATTTCAGAGAAAATACCCACTTCATCAAGAATAAAAAGTGCATTAATAAGTGCTGAAACTGTAGCAGAATCTTCATCTTTTTCAAGAACTTTAATAAGATCTTTTACAGTATAATTTCCTTTTGTTGATTTTAATACATCTAAAGCTTTTCTTAAAGGTACAAGGTAAGGTCTATAATCTGTAAAACCAATTAGATTAAGAATCTCTCTAGGTGTTAACTGTGAAAATGTAAATCTAATCGGTCTTGCCCCTGGATTTGATTTTGTATCTGGAGAAAATTCTATAACTTTATCAGAATATCCTTTAGGGGTTATAGAAAATTTTTCCATCTGCTTATTCATTGTTGCTGGATATTTTAATGATATATATTCACCATGCGGATCTATTACTACAGTAGTTACACCATTTTTTATGAACTCTTCAATCAAAACACCAGTTAGATAACTTTTTCCACCTCCAGTTTTTGCCAGTATACTAACATGCTTTTGAACTAAATAATTAATATCAAGATAGATTGGTATTTGATGGTTATAAAGAAGACCTATATATGCGCCATTACTTTTTGGAGAAGTTATGCCTATAACATCTTTAATGATTGAATCTTTAGCCCTATAAACAGGTTCTCCAGCTTTAAATGGTGTTTTTGGTACCTGGAGTATTCCCTTTGTATCCCTATACCCCAAAATACTAACAGTTCCTACCATTACCTCTTGTATTTTTACATTTTCACCGGCATTTATTAATAATGCTTTTTCAATTGAAACATCAGTTTTTCTTTCAATTTTTTCTAATCTTCCCAAAATCCAACCTGAATTTTGATGAAAAACTTGAACAAATTCTCCTTCTTCCACAATACCTGTTATTGTTACTTGAATTTCCTTTGAACTAACGTCACCAAAAACTATTCCTATTTTTTCCATTTCTTCCATATGTTATGTTATAAAATAATAACATAATATATTTTTTCTTTAAAGTATTATAAGGAAAATGAAAAACATAATTAGACCTAAAATAAATATAAATATTGGTATTTTTCCTCTTATTGAGAATATCAAATATATGAATGATATTATAGATGTAAATATTATACTTATAATTGCATCTTTATTTAATGCCCAAGGGACTATTAACATAGCTAATCCAGGATATATTGATGAGCAAAGTATAATTTCTCCTATTATAGAATAAATAGCCAAAGTATATTTTCTTTTTAATGCCCATATCATAGAAATCATTGTCTCTGGCATTGCCGTGGCAATAGGTACTATTACGATTGACAATGTCATTGAACTAATTCCTATAAGATGAGAGTATTCTATAATTGATGAAACTAAAGTTTTAGATCCAAAATATAAAAGAATAAATGAAATTAAAAGTTGTAAAACAGTACCAACTTTTACATTCGTAAATCTTGAGAAATATGGAATGCCTTCCACCTCTTCAAACTTTTCACCTTCCTTTTTACCAATTATATAAAAATATATTGCATATGAAATTATGAGAATTAAACCTATTTCAAAATGAAATAAATTTATATATGCTGGAATTAATAACGATGAAAAAAATATTGTAATAAACAAATATGGTATATATAGCACTTTTTCTACATTAATGAAATATTCAAATTTTTTATCAGAATACATCTTAATTATTATGGTGATAAATATTATTGATAGTGAAATTGTTGAAACAATAAATGGCTCTCCAAGAACTGTTCCTATTGCCACTCCTTCACCATCTATACCACCAACAAAAATTAATGCGATAATAAAAACTATCAATTCAGGGAATGAGCTAAATAGAGGAGTAATTATAGTTCCTGTAAATGATTTTGTAAATTTTAATTTATTTGAAATGTATTCAATACCATTTGTAAAAAGTAAAGATGCTATAAAAACAATAAGTATACTTAATATAAAGTTTAACACTTCCATTTATTTTGATAATGTTAAGGTTTATAAATATATTTCCCATATTTATATCTATGTTACAAATTTATACAGGAAATGGAAAAGGTAAAACAACTGCAGCATTTGGGTTGGCCTTTCGTGCTAAGGGAAGGAATAAAAAAGTAGGAATAATACAATTTGCCAAACCAGAAGAATCTGGAGAATATTTAATGGCAAAAAATGTGGGAATTGAGATATACCATTATGGATTTCCAGGATTTATAATAAAAAATCCAAGAGAAGAAGATTTCATTGAAGCTGAAAAAGCATGGAAGAAATTTATTGAAATGTCACATCAAGATTTTGATATAATCATATTGGATGAATTGAATATAGCTCTTTATTATAATCTTCTGGATTTAAATGAAATAATTGAAGTATTAAAAAATTTAAAGGATAAAATGGAAATTATAATCACTGGGAGATATGCTAAAAAAGAATTAGTTGAAATTTCAGATCTTGTTACAGAAATGTGTCAAGTTAAACATTACTTTGAAAAAGGTGTAGGGGCAAGAGAAGGTATTGAATTTTAAAGATTTTTTTATAAACTTTTTTCTATTAATTTTTCCTTAACAATATCTGAAATATCTATTATTTCATCAACAAAGTCTCTTGCCATTTCAATATTTGATGATGTATTTAAAAATAGAGAAATTTTAATGTTTAAATTCATCTCCTTTTTAAGTTTGTAAATTGTAAGAGCTACCATAAGATTGTATCCATCGTCTCCAGATGAAATAAATATTCTTTTTGCCTTTTTAATTCCTGCAGTTTTCAATGCAACAGGATTATCAGCTCTTTCCCTGAGAACAATATATCCATCATTTCTCAAAAAAGTTGCATTTTCCTGATCACGTACTATAAGAATAAATGGAATTTCCCTTTTTTTCAATTCCTTCAAAAAAGAGGAAATAATAGGCATATACCCACAAAAAATAATATGATCCCTCATTCCAGACAATTCAGCAGTTTCCATTATACTCACCACCTTTTCTAACCTTTTTTGAATTATCGGACCAAAAAATGCAGTAACAGCGCTAAAAAATGATGCTACACCTAAAATTACCAACGATGATGTGAATAATCTACTTGTGGTAGTAATTGGTAAAATATCACCAAAACCTAAAGTTGTCATTACCTCAACAGTATAATAAATAGCATTATCTAGACTTTTTACAGGTGGGGAAAATTGATCCCCCAATAAAAGTGTCCCTAAAACACCATATATAATTGCAAAAATAATTATTGCAAGGGAGACAACCATTTCTCTGGGCATTGAATAAATAGGAGGAAAAATATATTTCCTTTTATTTATTATAAGAATTATTAGAACAAATAAATCTAACAATATTCCTATTATATCCAAGGGTAGAAATTTTGTTTGTACAATAAATGATGTAAAAAAATAAAAAATTATTAAAAGTAAAGCCATATACCAGCTAGTCCAGGTTTTTCTTTTTAATCCATTAAACAAAAATATTAAAAATATACCATAAAATATTATAAAAAATTTAGAAATTTCACCTTGCTGTGCTGCACCTTTTATTAGGAAAGATGAATAACCAATATTAAAATTTATAACTATTATACTTGAAATAATATGATATAAGCCTACAGATATGGCAGCATAAGGAATAATTTTCGTCCAATTTACCATTCAATTTATTTAATGTTATTATGAATAAATTTTTTTTGTATCGCTTTAGAAATTCTTATATAGAAGAGATAAAATACATGGTGAAGAACCTATGACTGAGAAAAATATCACTAAAAAAGAACTAGAAACAATGTCAAAAGAAAAAAATAAAGTAGCCAAGTTAGAAAAGGAATTAAAAGAAGAAAAAGATAAGGCAGTCGAGCTAGAAAAGAAGTTAAAAGAAGAGGGAAATAAGGTAGCCGAACTAGAAAAGAAATTAAAGGAGGAAGAAAATAAGGTAACCGAGTTAGAGAAGGAATTAAAAGAGGAAAAAGATAAGGTAGCCGAGCTAGAAAAGAAGTTAAAAGAAGTGGAAGAGGAAAAAGCAACTTATTGGAACAGAATACTTAGAATGCAAGCTGATTTCGAAAACTATCAAAAAAATACTGAAAAAAGATTGAAAGAATATGAAAAAATTTCAAATGAAAAGATAATAAAGGATTTGATAGAAGATTTAGAAAATTTCGAAAGGGTAATGGAATTTGCTAAGAAAAATAATGATAATCTATATGAATCTATTAAAATAATATACGATCATTTCCTATCAACAATGAAAAAATATGGATTGGAAATTATAGACTCTGTGGGAAAACCTTTTGATCCGGAATGTAATGAGGCTGTAGTGGTGGAGGAGGGAGATCAGGACAATTTGGTGGTGGAAGAATTTTCTAAAGGATACAAATTGAATGGTATATTAATAAAACCTTCCAGAGTAAAAGTAATTAAAAAAAGGTGATATATTATGGAGAAAATAATTGGTATTGATTTAGGAACAAGTAATTCGGCAGCAGCAGTTGTAATCTCAGGAAAACCTGTAGTAATTCCCAGCGCAGAAGGTACTACACTTGGGGGAAAAGCCTTTCCAAGTTATGTAGCATTTACAAAAGATGGACAACTTTTAGTAGGAGAACCAGCAAGAAGACAGGCATTGCTAAACCCAGAAGGAACGGTCTATGCTGCAAAAAGAAAAATGGGAACCGATTATAAATATAAGATTTTTGGGAAAGAATATACACCACAGCAAATCTCTGCATTTATCCTTCAAAAAATTAAAAGGGATGCAGAGGCATTCCTTGGAGAAAAAATTACAAAGGCAGTGATAACTGTTCCGGCTTACTTTAATGATAATCAAAGACAAGCAACCAAGGATGCTGGAACAATTGCAGGTCTTGAAGTGGTAAGAATTATAAATGAACCAACTGCTGCTTCTCTTGCTTATGGTATTGATAAATCTGAAAAAGAACAAAAAATACTGGTTTATGACTTTGGTGGTGGCACATTAGATGTAACTATTATGGAGTTTGGAAATGGTGTTTTTCAAGTTCTTTCAACATCTGGAGACACGCAACTTGGCGGCACAGATATGGATAATGCACTTATAGATTATATTGCTGAGGAGTTCAAAAGAAAAGAAGGAATTGAATTGAGAAATGATAAAAATGCATTTATAAGGCTTAAAGATGCTGCAGAAAAAGCGAAGATTGAACTTTCCACCTCCCTCCAAACAGAAATAAATTTACCTTACATTATTTCTACTCCAGAAGGACCAAAACATCTTGTTCAAACAATCACAAGAGCAAAGTTAGAAGAACTTGTTTCGCCTCTCGTTGAAAGAACTGGTGAATCAATTAAAAAAGCTTTAGAAGCGGCAAAGCTTACAAAGGAAGATATTGATAGAATTATTCTTGTTGGAGGACCAACAAGAATGCCAATTGTTCAAAGGTTTGTCGAGAATTATTTTGGGAAGAAAATAGAAAGAGGGGTTGATCCAATGGAATGCGTTGCAATAGGAGCAGCAATAGAGGGGGCAGTACTTGCTGGTGAAATAAAAGATATTGTTCTTTTGGATGTTACACCACTTACATTGAGTGTAGAAACCTTAGGAGGTATTGCTACACCTATTATACCTGCAAATACCACAATACCAACAAGAAAATCACAGGTATTTACAACAGCTGCTGATTTTCAAACAGTAGTAACTATCCATATTGTTCAAGGTGAAAGGCCTTTGGCAAAGGATAATGTTTCTTTGGGTATGTTTAATTTGGAGGGTATACCACCAGCACCGAGAGGCGTACCCCAAATAGAAGTAACTTTCGATATAGATGCAAATGGTATATTAAATGTGACTGCAAAGGATCTTGGTACAGGAAAACAAAATAGCATTACAATAACATCTTCCACAAAACTCTCGAAGGAGCAAATTGAAAAAATGAAAAAAGAGGCTGAACAGTTTGCAGAACAGGATAGGAAAAGAAAGGAGGAGATTGAGACATTAAATAATGCTGAAAGCCTTGTTTACAGTTCTGAAAAATTTATTAACGAATATAAAGAAAAATTACCAAAGGAAGATGTTGAAAAAGCACGAGAAATAATTTCTAATCTTAAGGATTTCATATCGCAAAAGAATATCGAGAAAACAAAAGAAAAAATGAAAGAATTAGAAAATATAGTACAAAATCTTGGGGCATCAATGTACAAAAATGTAGGACAAAAGAGCCAAGAAAAAGATACTGTAGAAACTGAATATAAAGAAAACAAAGAAAAGAATGATTAATCCATGGAAAAAGATTATTATAAAATTCTAGGCGTGGACAGAAATGCGACTAAGGACGAAATTAAAAGAGCTTACAGGGAATTAGCAAAAAAATATCACCCTGATCTTCATCCAGAAAATAAAAAAGAATACGAAGAAAAATTCAAAGAAATCAGCGAAGCATATGAGGTTTTAATGGATGATGAAAAAAGGAGGATGTATGACCAATATGGGGCTGAAGGTGTAAAATTCGGTCCCCAAGGTTTTGATTGGAGCAATTTTACGCATTTTGATGATCTGCAAGATCTATTTAATCAATTTTTCAAAGATTTTGGTTTTGGATCATTTTTTAGAGAGGAAAAGGATAACAACATTTATTTAACATTGGATATAGATTTGAAAGATGCCTTTTTAGGTGGAGAAAAAAATATTGTATATGAAAGGGAGATAACATGCCCAGACTGTAAAGGAACAGGAGCAAAGGATGGTAAAACAAAAAGATGTCCCACATGTAATGGTACAGGTCAAGTGAGAAATGTAAGAAACATGGGATTCATGCAGTATGTTTCTGTTCAACCTTGTCCTACATGTAAAGGAAAAGGATACATAATAGAGGAAAAATGTCCCAAATGTAAAGGAAAGGGTATAATAACAATTAATGAAAATATTACTGTGAAAATTCCAAAAGGTGTGGATAACGGAACAAGGTTAAGGGTGAGAGGAAAGGGCGATGGAAGTAATGGGGATTTGATTATAGTGGTTAGGATAAAACAAGATAAAAATTTCAGAAGGGAAGGTGATGATCTTTATACGGAAATAAGTATACCATTTACAAAGGCAGCATTAGGGACTGAGATGGAGATTTCTCATATTTCTGGCGAAAAATTGATTGTTAAGGTTCCACCAGGCACTCAACCAGGAGAAACAATTAGATTAAGAGGAAAGGGTATGCCAAAAATGAATGCCCATGGATACGGGGATCTCTATATAAGAATTAATGTGACAATACCTAAGAATTTAACAGCTAAACAGAGAGAACTATTGATGCAATTTGAAAGTGAACCTGAAAGGAGAGGATTCTTTCACAATAGATTTATATAAATTCTTTTGTTCATTTTTCCTTTATTTTCATATTTTTGAATTTTTATGGTCCCTACTTCATTAGTATTTTTAACATGTGTTCCACCATCGGCTTGAAGATCAAAATCCTTTATTTCTACTATTCTAAGCGTATCACCCTCCGGCAATAAATCCTCTTTTATTCTTACCATATAATCTTTAAAATTTCTTTTATCAATATAATAGGAAATAACATTCAAACCTTTTTTGACAATCTCATTGGCCTTTTCTTCCAACTCAGGTAAATATTCCTTACCCAAATCATAATTAATATCCATTCTTGCCTTATCTGTATAAATTTGAGATCCTGTTATTTTTGCATTAAATTCTTTGAAAAGTATTCCACTTAATATATGAATTGCAGTATGATATCTCATATGAGAATATCTTCTATCCCAGTCTATTACACCCTTTACAAAATCTTCTCCTTGAAATTCACCTTCAATTTCATGATAAACAATATCTTGATCCTTATAGACTCTTTTTACAGAATATTCCTTTAATCCAAAAATTCTCCCCGTATCATATGGTTGGCCACCACCTTCTGGATAAAATGCTGTTTTTTCAAGAATTAAAATATTTCCTTTCCATTCAACAACATTGGATTCAAATTCTTTAAGATAAGAATTTTCAAGATATAGTTTTATAGTTCCCATATATAACTCTAAAATAAAATTTAAATAAAAATTTTATTATCTTAAAATATGAAAACTGAAGAAGTAGTGGAAAAGGTCATAAATGGTGTAGTGAACATTACTATTGATAAAATTATTTTTGATAGATATTTAGGGCTTGAAGAAATGAAAGGATCCGGTTCAGGCTTTGTTATATGCAAAGATTTTATTGCAACAAATTATCACGTTGTTCAAGGGAGCGAAAAAATATATATAAATACTATTGATGGAAGAAATTTGACTGGAACAACTTATGATTCAGATAAAACTCTTGATCTTGCATTTATAAAGGTTGACGATTTAGGTGTTGAACCTTTACAACTGGGCGATTCGGACAAAATAAAAGTTGGTGAAATGGTTTTAGCAATAGGCAATCCACTTGGTGTTTTAGGTTCTCCTACAGTTACATTTGGGATAATAAGTGCACTTAAAAGAACAATTTATGCTGGGGATACAATTTATGAGAATTTAATTCAGACAGATGCTGCAATCAATCCAGGTAATAGTGGTGGACCTTTAGTTAATCTAAATGGAGAAATAATAGGTATTACATCAGCCATAATAGCCAATGTACAGGGTATTGGCTTTGCAATCCCTATAAATATCCTTAAAATACTTTTAAACTCAATTCAAAAATATGGTAAAATCATAAGACCCCAAATTGGTATAAATGGTGTAACAATTAATGATACAATTTCTAAATATTACGGTTTACCTGTAAACTATGGTGTTTGGGTAGTTGAATCTTTTCCAGGAAGTGCAGCTTACAAATATGGAATAAGAAGAGGAGATATTATAATAGAATTGGATGGAAAGGAAGTGATTAGTGTAGAGGATTTAAAATATAAACTTGAAACACTTATGGAAAGAGAATACGTTAATTTAAAAGTTTTGAGGAATGGTAAAGCTTTTCAAATTAAGGTTTATCCAGAAATGAAAGAATAACCATTTTGCAATTATTTAAACTCAAAAAGATTTGCAAATTTTAACACTTTAAAAATTTATTTTTTTCATAAACAAGTTTGCTAAATATGCCTTATATATTTTATCAATTAATTTTAAGCATTTGATTATATGAAAACCTTTCCTTATATCCCTCAAATATACTTCATTTCATTCATTTTTATGATATATTAAACATTTGTATTGTATGTGTGAATTATTGTAAAATATTTTATTATCTTTTTAAGTTTTAAATTTTAAATTTACTATTATTTATGAAAATTTATATGTACTTTTATTTATTTTTGTCAATTTGAAAAATAGGAGAAAATAATACAATTTCGTTAGAAATTTTTAGATTATTAAGAAAAAATATTAAATATTGCTAATTTATAATATCCTGTGGTGATATTTGATGGAAGAGTTACTTTGTACGATTGAATTCTTTATGGATGGAAAAAGATATGTGGCAAAAATAAGTAGTGATATGGGTGGTGTGCGCGAATATAAAGCAGAAACTTTTGATGATCTTTTATCCCAAGTAATGCTAGAACTAGAAGAAGAATTTGAAGGTATTTCAGAAATATGAAAATTTTTTATTTACCTATTTTTAATTCAATATCATTCTTTTTACTTTACTTTGTTGGAATTTTTTTAAATCTATATGAATTTTATATACCACTTTTCATTGCATTAATTTTTATATTTGCATTTGGTGTCATATTAACCTATAAAATTCCATCAAATATATCGTTTATTGATGTTTTTCAAAAACTTTTTTTGACATTTTATGTTTTAGCTATTACAATAATAATTATTTTTCTTTTTGAATTCCTATCTCTTTCTATTTTTACATATTTAGTGTTAAATGCAATATATACAATATTTTTATTTATAATTTTTATAATTTTTATAAGGGATACCTATAAATTGTTATTAAGAAATAGAACTTGAGATTGATTCAAGTTTTCCAATTATTGAAAATATTGAACTTCTTGCATGTATTGGTAAATTAGGATCATTAACAAGATCCTCAAGTGTGAATATAGCGCTTGCAATTCTAAGATCTAAACCCTTATTTTTGTTTTGGAGTTTTTCTTTTGTGTCTGTTATTATTTTTCTTAGATTTCTTGGGATAGATTGGTCACTAATCAAATCATCGAGCATTTCAAATACCGTTTTTAGTTCATCTTCTTCCTTCACCATATAACATCACCTCATTTTTCACTCAGCATTATACCCCTTTCTTTGTAAGGAGCAACAACAATCATTGTAGAAGTATCTTGAATACCTTCAAGCTTACCTATCTTTTCTAAAATAAAATCTTTAAGATCCTTATAATTTAGAAACTTTACTTTTAAAATTAAATCTAGATCTCCAGTAACAAGGAAAAGATCTTCAACATTTGGGCTTTCCCTAAGAATCTTTGCAATATTTTCTATATGGGCAGTATCTACCTTTAAACCTAATACTGCTGTAATAAAACCACCAAATACTTGTCCCATAACATGTTCTTCTTCATTGCCGCCCATCATATAATATCACTCCTTTTTTTGTTATATTCATATAGTATTTAAATCTTTCAAAATTTCTAAAGTCACATTTTTACAATCATAAATGTTTAAAAATATTTTAAATGTGATTAAAAAATTATTGTTATATTTTTGATAAAATTTATTTTCTATTCATCTTTTAAAAATTTTTCAAAATAATTCGACGGAAACCTAAGCAAATTCCATTCAGGCGTAGAAAATTTTACTTTGTAAAGCCTATCGGCAAGGTCAAGTTCCTCTTTTGTTGGTATATCATACTCTATTTTTTCATTAAGAAGTTCTGAATAGGATTTTACCATTGCATCTATTATTTCACTATAATGTATTTTCTTTCCCAGTGCTTCATTAAGATTTGTTACCCTGTACTTAACTTCTGAAATTCCCTTGTCCGCCAATTTTACCTTGGGTACTTTAAGTACAGATGATAACATCTTTAAATCTGTATCTACCAATAGAGTACCGTGTAATAGATAAAATTCATCTCTGAATGTTGCTGAAGTACCACTTACTTTTCTTTCTGTACCATTGGATTCTACTACCACATCATTCACATTTTCCACTCTAACCTTTGTAAATTTTTTCAAAGTATCCACAAAACCTTTTAAGAGAAAATTGTAAATATAATCTATTCCAGCACCTTTAGGCCCCTTTACAGCAATTGTCCATACAAGACAACCAAGATCCTGATATACTGCACCCCCTCCAGTTATTCTTCTTAATACATCAACTTTATTTTCCCTAATCTTTTCGAAATTTAACTCCTCTTCAGCAAGCTGAAAATATCCAACAATAGCCACACTCCTATGCCTCCATATTCTTAATGTATTTTGAACTTTACCATTTTGCAATTCTCTCCACATTGCTTCCTCAAAAGCCATACTAAGATGCGGATTCCCTGGGATTTCATATATTAATACTCTCAAGGTTTCACCTCCTTTAATGCATTAATAATTGTCAACTTAAAATCATCAATTGTACAGCCTACCATTATGGCCTTGGATAATGATTTTTCTATCAATTCTCCTATTATTCTTTCATCAGGAGGTATATCCTTAAGATTATTTTCAAGATCGAATATTACATCTTCTGGAAATACCATAAAATCACCTGTTATTTTTACATTAATTTTATCTTCAAACAATGTTACGGAGGCCCTGATCAGACCTTTTTTCGCCTTATACTCAAATATTCCAACTTTCATAAAATGTAAATAAGAAAATACTTTAATAAATATTTCATTCCAATATTAATGTAATATCTTTTGTTTTAATTATATCCACCAATTTCCCCTGAAATTCAAATGAATTTTCAAATTTAAAGTTTTCAGGTCCTATGAACTTTCCTTTGAATATTAATCCATTTTTCAATTCTGATGGTGATATTTTTGATACATATTCTAGAAAATCATTTAATTCATCCCTTAGTAAAGGTCCTAATTTTGAAATGTCTGGGGTAGCTTTACTCACAATACTTTTAACATTAACACTTTCAAGAAACTTAATTTCCTCCAAAGATAATGCACCTTTAATTGTGTTACCTGCAAGTGATAAATTTTTTGCATTATCACTTACAACAGTTAATTTCTTAATATTTGATTTTACATTTTCTTTTTTATATCTTCTCACTATGTATATTATTTCCTTAATTTTTCTACCCTCTTCTAAATACCTTTTTTCAAATTTCTCTGGCCAAGATTCTAAATGTATGGATATTTTATTTTCATATTTTGAAAATAATCTATGATATATTTCCTCAGTAATGTGAGGAATAAATGGTGCATAAATTTTAATTATTCCAAGAAAAACATTGTAAAGAGCCAATTTTGTTCCTTTATCTTCTTTTACTCTATACTTTATCATTTCAATATAGTGATCAGCAAAGATATGCCAAAAGAATTCGTCTATTTCCCTTATTGCTCTATCATATCTATAATTTTCCATATAATTTGTTACCTTTTCTAATGTTTCTGAAAATTCAGATAATATCCAAAGATCCATTGGATCTTCTATTCTTACATTCTCTTTTTTATCCACGTTTATTTCCACAAAATTTGCTACATTCCATAATTTATTTAACAATTTTTTACCATGAACAAGTTCCCTTCTTCTAAATGGAGTATCTTCACCAATTGTACAAGTAGCAGCAAAATATCTAAAGGGATCTGTTCCAAATTCGTCAATAATTTTCAAAGGATCTACAACATTCCCCCATGAAGCATGCATAGGTCGACCATCCTCAGCAAGAATATGTCCATCCACAAATATATCCTTCCATGGTATTTCATTTGTCACTATGTCACATCTAATTAATGAATAAAAAGCCCAAGTTCTAATAATATCATGTGCCTGTGGCCTTAAACTCATTGGATAAAGCTTTTTGAAAAGTTTATCATCCCTATAAAGGAATGAATTATAGAGTGGGGAAATTGATGAATCTATCCATGTATCAAATACATCTTCCACACCTTTCAATTCTTTCCCACATATTGGACAATTTTTTACCTTTGGTTTTTCCTTAGTTGGATCTACGTAATCATCCCTTTTTAATAAATCCTCTTTAGATGCATAAACCACATGATTATTTTCACATATCCAAGCTGGTATTGGTGTTGCAAAATATCTTTGTCTTGAGATGACCCAATCCCATTCTAAACCATTTATCCATTCCTCTAACCTTTTCTTCATAAACTCTGGATACCAATTAAGACGGTTGGATAATTCAAACAACCTTTCCTTTAAATCTAAAGTTTTAATAAACCATTGTTCTTTGTTTAATATTTCCAATGGTGTACCACATCTCCAACATGTTCCTACATTATGTTCTATTTCCTCTATCTTTATCAACCTATTTTCCTTATTAAGATCTTCAATTATTTTTTCTCTTGCATTTATTATATCAAGTCCTGAGTATTTTCCAGCAAGATCTGTTAATTTTCCTTGTTCATCAATAATTCTTATTATTTCAAAACCATGCTTTCTAATAAGTTTAAGATCATTCTTGTCCCCTATGGAACAAACCATTTCTATACCTGTCCCAAAATTCATATCAATAAGAGTATCAGGTATTATGGGAATTTCCTTATCAAATAGGGGTAGTTTTGCTTTCTTATTTTTTAAATAAGAATACCTTGGATCATTCTCATTATATGATAAAAATAAAGCTGCAGGTATTAATTCTGGTCTAGTAGTAGCAATTATTACATTTCCATCTTCAACATCAAATTTAATATAGTAAAGTTTTGTCTTCTTATTAACATACACTATTTCAGATTCCGCAATTGCTGTGGAACATCTCGGACACCAATTAACAGGGTGCATACCCCTATAAACCATTCCCTTTTCAACAGTATCCAAGAAGGTTAATTGGGTAATCCTTCTATATTGAGGTGAATCTGTCTGATAATATATTGATGGATCCATTGACTCCCCAAGTATTTTAAACTGCATTTTCATTGTATCTATTTTAGAATTTGCAAACTCTTCACAAAATTCTATAAATTTATGTCTTTCTACATCTTTCATTCTTATGTTTTTTTCCTTTTCCACATTAACTTCAATTGGCATTCCATTAACGTCAAAACATAGTGGGAAAAAAACATTAAAACCTCTCATTCTTTTGTATCTTGCAATAAAATCTATATGTGTATAATGAGTGGCATGACCTAAGTGCAAAGCTCCACTAGCATATCTTGGTGGATTATCTATTGAATATATTTCTTTTTCAGAATTAAATTCAAACCTGTATATTCCTTCTTTTTCCCAAAAATTTTGCCATTTACTCTCTACACTTTTAGCTTCGTAATTCATTACTATCTTTTATTGTCATTATTAATAAAAACTTTTTTAATTTTAATTGCAATTAGGTTTTATGAATGTCTATGTTGTTTCCGCTGTAAGAACACCAATTGGAAAATATGGTAAATCCTTTATAAATACACCAGCTGTTGAACTTGGTAAAATTGCAGTTGATGAGGCAATAAAAAGGGCTGGTATTAATAAAAATATTGTTGATGAGGTAATTATGGGTAATGCCCTTCAGTGTGGATTAGGCCAAAATCCTGCCAGACAAGTATCTTTAAAATCATCATTTCCAAACACTATAAATGCATTTACAGTCAACATGGTATGTGGATCAGGATTAAAGGCAATTACTTTGGGTGCACAGGCAATAAAAGCAGGTGATGCAGATATAATTGTTGCAGGAGGTATGGAAAATATGAGTCAGGCACCATATTATGTAAAAAATGTAAGATTTGGTTTAAAGTATGATAATACAACATTTTACGATGAGATGATTATGGATGGACTTTGGGATGTTTATTATAATGTACATATGATAAAGACAGGGGAAGTAATTGCTGAAAAGTATAATCTTACAAGAAAAGAAATTGATGAGTTTGCTTATAGAAGTCATTATAATGCAAAAAGGGCAAGAGATAACGGAAGATTTGCCAAAGAAATAGTTCCTGTAAAAACAGAATCGGGAGAAATAAAAAATGATGAAGGAATTAGGGATGATACCTCTGTAGAAAAATTGCAGAGTTTAAAACCTGTTTTGAAGGATGGTAAATTTGTTACTGCAGGAAACGCTTCACAGTTAAGTGATGGTGCATCCGCAGTTGTACTTATGAGTGAGAAAAGTCTTAATGAATATGGAATTAAACCAATGGCAAAAATAATAGCATACAATACCGTAGGTGTTGATCCACTTTATGTAATGGAAGCACCTATTCCTGGAACAAAAGCACTACTTGAAAAAACAGGAATGAAAATTGATGATTTGGACATATTCGAACATAATGAGGCATATGCTTCTGCTAGTGTTGCTGTGAAAAAGGCATTAAATATAGATGATGAAATTTTTAACATAAATGGTGGTGCAGTTGCACTTGGCCATCCAATAGGTGCAAGTGGAGCAAGGGTATTAACCACATTACTCTACAATCTAATTGAAAAAAAAGGAAAATTTGGATTGGAAACAATATGTTTGGGTGGTGGAAATGCCGTTTCAATTTTGGTCGAAAATTTGGTGAGGTGATATTATGAATGTGAGTATTTTTGGTGCTGGAACTATGGGAAGGGGGATTGCACAAATATTTGCTACTTATGGTCATAATGTTATCCTTGTTGATGTGGATGAAAAATACTTGAACTCTGGCATGGAAGGTATTAAAACAAGCTTAAAAAAATTAAAAGAAAAAGGAGTGATAGAAGAAGAAATAGAAAAAATTATAAGTAGAATAAAAACAACCACAGATAGGAAAATTGTTGAAAACTCTGATCTTATTGTTGAAGCAATAGTTGAAAATTTTGATGCAAAGGCAGAGCTATTCAAAGACCTGGATGGCTTTGTGAATAAAAATGCAATATTTGCATCAAATACATCATCAATATCAATAACTAAATTGGCATCTCAGACAAAAAGGCAAGAGAAATTTATTGGAATGCATTTCTTTAATCCTGTGCCACTTATGAAATTAGTAGAAGTGGTGAAGGGATATTCTACGACAGATGAAACTGTAAAATTTACTGTAGATCTTGCAACCTCCCTTGGAAAGGTTCCAGTAATTGTAAATGATTCCCCAGGTTTTGTTGCAAATAGGATTTTGATGCCATTGATAAATGAGGCAATTTTTTCCTTGATGGAAGGTGTGGCATCAAAGGAAGATATAGATAAGGTAGCGAAGTTTGGTCTTAACCATCCTATGGGTCCCTTAGAATTAGCTGATCTTATAGGATTGGATGTCTGCCTTGATATCATGAATGTCTTATATACAGATACTGGAGATCCAAAATACAGACCTGCACCACTATTGAAAAAGATGGTAGCGGCTGGTAAACTTGGAAGAAAAACTGGAGAAGGATTTTACAAATACAAATGATTTCATCATTATAAAAATAATTACATTTTTAGGTGCTTTCCTTTGAAACATAAAGAATATTCAAAAGGGATCGTATTTATTTTATTAATAGGAATGGTAAGTTTATTTGCTGATTTTACATATGAAGGTGGCTGGAGTATAATTCCTCAATATCTCACAAGGGATCTAGGTGTTTCAGTTGCTGTATTGGGGATGGTAGTAGGTACAGCAGAATTCCTTGGCTATGCAATTAGACTATTCAGCGGTTTTTTAAGTAGTAAAACAAAGCATTATTGGGCAACTATGTTTATTGGTTAAGCAATAAATTTATTCTCAGTTCCATTATTGGCGATTACCGGTCATTATTTAATCGCCATAATTTTGATAGCTTTGATAAGATTAGGTAAAGGTATTAGAGTACCTACTAGAGACTATGTTTTATCAGAAGCTGCAAAAAGTGGGGATATAGGAAAGGCTTTCGCAATAGAAGCATTGGATCAAATAGGTGCAATAATTGGACCTTTGACGGTCTCTCTATTAATTCTCTATAATTTTAATTTTAATTCAATTTTTGCTCTATTGCTTATTCCTGCAATTCTAAGTTTGACTTTTCTTACTCTTGGGTACAAACATTATAAAAAATCAGGAATAAGTGCTGAAAATGAAATTTCTATAAAGGGATTGTCGAAAAAACAGGTTTTAATTTATTCAATTGCAATTGCCATTAGCGCAGGAGGAACATATAATGTGGCCTTCATTATGTATGGTGCTCAAAGTGTTACATCCCAGTTTATGATACCTTTAATATTTTTGGTAGCAATGGCAGGTGAAGGAGCATTTGGATTTCTGTTCGGTTGGTTATACGATAGATTTGGAAAAAAATTACTCTATTTTGGTTTAATTACACCTATTGCTATTCCCCTATTGATTTTGAATCCAATACCAATAATGCTATTTTTAGGCGCATTATTTTTCGGTATAACAACAGGTATACAAGATACTGTTATGCGTTCTATTGTGGGAAATTTGGTCAATAAAGAAGAACGTGCATTTTCATTTGGTATCTTTAATGCATTTTATGGTTTTGGATTGTTATTGGGAGGTTCTATCATAGGATTCCTATATTCATTAACCTACATTGTTATAATATATGTAATAATTTTACAAATGGTTGCTGCAGCTTTAATATGGTCAATTTTCAAAAACAAATGATTTATTATATTAATTCCCCATTTTTAATTATATCGGATACAAGGTTTACACCGAAATGATAACCAATATGTGTGTATGATTTTATGTCAAGTATTAGTAAATTAGCTTCCTTACCTATTTCTATTGATCCATACCTATCTTGAATTCCAGTAGCAAATGCTGCATTATATGTGGCTGCAACTATTGCTTCTTCAACGGTCATATTCATTTTATATATTGATAATGATATTATTTCTTGCATACTTTCAGTGTAACAATTTGGATTTAGATCTGTTCCAATTGCTACAGGCACGTTGTTATCTATGAATTTCCTAGCTTTTGGAAATTCATTTTGGAATAATGTGAAAGGTGTACCAGGAAGTAAAACAGCTATAGTATCTTTCTCAGACATGTATTTAATTATTTCTTCTGGTGTTTTCAATAGATGATCCATGGAAAGAAAATTATATTTTTTTATAAGTGAGCTACACCCAATATACTCAAGTTCATCAGCGTGAATTTTAAGTTTAAAACCCTTTTCATAGGCATTTTTTAAAAATATATCTGACCATTCCTTTGAAAATGCACCTCTATCACAGAAAATATCAACATTTAAAGCATATTTTTTTAATAATTCTAGATGATCTATTATTTCAAGAACATAATCCCCCTCTTCCCTATTTTTAGGTATTATATGCAAAAGAAAGGTGGGTATTAGATCTATAGGGTATTGTTTTGAAAGTTTTTTTATTATTTTCAATATTTTTATTTCATTTTCAAAATCTAACCCATATCCAGACTTCGCCTCGGCAGCTAGTGTCCCATATTTTATCATATATTCAATCCTTTTTGATGATTCTTCAAAAAGTTCATCTTCTGTAGCACTCTTTGTTTTATCAACTGTATAATATATACCACCACCTAACTTTAAAATCTCTTGATAACTTTTGCCCTGCATTTTTAATGGTAGTTCAAAATCTCTATATCCATAAAATACGGGATGTGTATGGGGATCAACAAAAGCAGGGATAACAATTTTCCCGGATGCATTTATTTTCTCATCAATTTTTTCAGGTAATTCTCTGGTTATTCTAATTATTTTACCATTATCAATCCATATATTTGCATTCCTCACTACCCCCAGGTCCCTCATACCCTCCCCTCTCTTTGGTTTGTTGCCTTCATTTGGTATTGTAATTATTTCATTAGCGTTCTCAATGACCTTCATGTTCTATCAGATCAAATATTTCCTTTTTTCTCTTTTCCATTTCCTCTCTAGATATTTTATTCCAATTTTTACCTTGTGAATCTATCGAAACAATAAGTGGACCAAACTTTTCAGCCTCGAAGATCCACATTGCTTCCGGAGAACCAAGTTCATCAAGATAATAAACATTTAGTACCTTTTTGAAACTTTTCGCTGCAAGTGCACCTGCACCACCTGTGAAGGTAGCATAAATACCACCTATATTTTTAAGTGCTTCTGCCGTTCTATCACCCATTCCACCTTTTCCAACAATTATCCTTATGCCATATGCCTCAATAACTTCTTTTTCAAAAAGATCCATTCTTGAGGATGTGGTAGGTCCTGCGGCGAGAACTTTCCATTCCCCATTTTCCTTCTTTACGACAGGACCACAGTGATAGAGCACCATTTCTGCAGGATTAAAAGGAAGTTTTTCCTTTTTCTCAAAAAGTTCAAGCATTAATTGATGGGCTTCATCCCTAGCTGTAAAAATTTTACCACTAATATATATAACATCACCCATCTTTAATTCCCTTATTTTATTAAAATCCCTAGGAATCTCTAATTCAAATATCATTGTGTCACCTCCACTTTGCCATCCTTATAAATATGAATGTTTGCTCGTCTATCAGCCCAGCATTGAACCACAAGACCTACTGGCAATGAGGCTGGATGTCTATATGCGTATTCTATATGTACATCCAATACAGAAATATTACCACCCCAGCCCATTGTACCAATACCCACCTTATTCAACAAATCCAATAATTCCAATTCAAGATCTGCTACCCTTTTCTCTTCATGTCTATGTCCCAATGGCCTTAACAATGCCCTCTTTGCAAGAATCATTGAAAGATCTGAGCCACCACCAATCCCAAGACCTACAATTATTGGTGGGCATGGGTTTGCTCCTGCCTTAATTACTTGATCTACAACAAATTTTTTTATACCCTTCATACCCTCACCTGGTTTCAACATTGCTAATGCACTTGCATTCTCAGATCCTCCACCCTTTGGCAAAACATGGATTATGGCATCATCACCTTCTCTTAAATACCAATTTATGTATGGTATATATCTTCCAATATTATTACCAGGATTTTTTCCTGAGAAAGGATCCACAGCATTAGGTCTAATATAATAAAATGATGTTGCCTTAGAAACAGAATTTACTATAGAATTAATCATTTCTTTTTTATATGGGAAATCATAACCAACATCTAGGAAGAATGTTTGCGTACCTGTATCCTGACATATTGGTAATGATTTTTCTTTTGCATATTCAACATTATCAATAATTGATTTTAATTGTGATTTAGAGATTTCATTGGATTCATTTTTGTATGCAAGTAAAAGATGATTATATACATCAGAAGGTATTGTTGTTTCAGCCTTTCTAATTGCTTCAACAATTACTGATTCAAGATCCATAGATAAGATAATAACTTACATATTAATAAAAAATTGCAATAATCATTTTTATTAATAAGTGTATAAGGACAATAAATTTTAAAAGATTCGCATTTATTTGATATTTAAAAATATATTAAGTTAATTCGTAAGGTAAAAATTCTAAAAAGTTTAAATAAAGGATACCTATTTAATTATGATGTTAAAAGGAAAGGATATAATAACAATTAAGGATTTGTCAAAAAGAGAAATATTTGATATTTTTGAAGTGGCAAAAGAAATGATTCCTATTGCAAAAGGCAAAAGCATAGATTTGCTAAAAGGAAAAATTCTTTCAACATTGTTTTTTGAGCCGAGTACAAGAACAAGATTTTCATTTGAAACTGCAATGCATAGACTAGGAGGTGAAGTTATAAGCTTTGCTGATCCAAAATCAACATCTATTTCCAAAGGAGAGACGCTTGCTGACACAATCAGGATTGTCGATTCATATTCAGATATAATTGTTATTAGGCATAGTTATGAGGGAGCTGCAAAACTTGCAAGTAAATTTGCTGAACATCCTGTCATTAATGCTGGAGATGGTGCTGGCCAACATCCAACACAGACTCTTCTTGATCTTTTTACAATTTGGTCAAATCTTGGAAAAATAGAAGGTCTCAATATTGGATTACTAGGTGATCTCAAATATGGAAGAACGGTACATTCATTAGCCGTGGCTTTGGCAGATTTTGGTGCAAATATATATTTAATATCCCCTAAAGGGCTTGAAATACCTGATCATATTGATAGGGAAATATCAGAAAAAATAAAAGTGAAAAAAACAAATGATTTATTATCTGTTATAGGAGATCTTGATGTATTATATGTAACAAGAATACAAAAGGAAAGATTTCCAGACATAAATGAATATATGAAGATAGCTGGATCATATAGAATTGATCTTTCTATACTAGAAAAATCAAAAAAGGACTTAATAATTCTTCATCCTTTGCCAAGGGTAGATGAAATATCACCTGAAGTTGACTATACACCTCATGCCAAATACTTTGAGCAGGCGTTTAATGGTATTCCAGTAAGAATGGCGATTTTAAGTATGATTATGGGGGTGCGCTAAATGGAAGAGAAAGAATTAAAGATTGAAAAGATTAGAAACGGAACTGTTATAGACCATATTCCTTCAGGTATGGCATTAAAAGTATTGAAAATTCTTAGCATTGATGAAAATATTAGAACAACTGTAAGTATTGGTATACATGTTACAAGTAAAAAAAGTGGTTTCAAAGATATTGTAAAGATTGAAGATAGATTCTTAGCATCCAAAGAAATTGCAAAAATTGCATTAATAGCCCCAAATGCAACAGTTAATAAAATAAAGGATTATGAGGTTGTTGAAAAATATAATGTGGTACCCCCATCTGAAATAGCAGGAATTGTTAAATGCTCAAATCCGGCATGCGTTACAAACGCTAATGAACCTGTTATTCCTGAATTTTATGTTGTTTCAACAGATCCTATTAGGATTAAATGTAAGTACTGTGAAAGAGAAATGAATAGGGATGAAATTATTCAGAATATAATTTAAGGATTAGTCTAATGGAAAAATTGTGATATTAACAGTATCACCGTCCACTAGTGAATATTTTTTTCTTAGATTCTCACTGCTAACAATTTCTATAATATTTTCATAATGGCCTCTTTCTGGAAAGATAGCATAACATCGATCTTCATTAATTAAAGCCTTATGAACAAAAACATTTCCAAATGTCCTATTTTCTTCAACAAAACCCTTTAAAATATATTTTGCATTTTCCTTTAAATATGAAATTATTTCACTTTCTTCAACAAGAATATTCAATGTACCTGGATATGGTTTTTCATTAAATAATTCTAAAAACTGTTTTATATAACCTTCCCTATTCATATAATATGTTCCTTCCCCCATACCACTTGTGACTTTTCCTATTATAACAATTTTTTGCATTAATTCATCAATTTTTTTGATTTTTTTAATCTCTTTAATCATTAAGTCTATACCAATTTTATTGATTTTAACTTTAATTCCTCTCTCTAAAACAAATTTATCAAGATATCCCATCTTTGCAAGCATATTTATTTTTCTTGAAATTGTTTGTTGTGTATAACCAATTTCTTCACCAAATTTTCCAGTTTTTAAAATAATATGTTTATATATGCCTCCTCTAATTGCTATTTCTTTCAAAATAAAAATTATTTCATAATCTTTCATATCAATTCTAACCTTTTTTCCCCTCTTGGTCTAATCACCCTTATTCCATATTTCTTTAAAATTCTTATTAAATTTCTATCATTTGTAAGAACATAACTATGCCTTTCTAATGCAAGTTGAATAATTGAATAATCCCCCTTCATGGAAGTTTTTAAAATTGAAAATTTTTTTGAATATGCAAGTGCTGCTCTTGCATAGGGATTTGTTAAGGAAAGATATTTTAGTTCTTTCATTACACTTTCAGGTACTAATATTTTGTATTTTCCTAATAATTCAAATAAACATTTTTCTAAATTTAATTTACTTTGGAATGGTAACATTAAACCATTTGTATCTACAATTACCTCATTTTCCATGAACGTATTTGCCCACCTTTGAAATGCCTGTAATAATTTTATCTAAATCATTTACAAGCGGACCATAGGAAATTCTTACACCCTTTTCCATTGACTTGCCAAATCCTTTTCCGGGGACAAAAATTACACCCGTATTTTTTAATACATTTATGACAAAATTATTTGAATCTTCACCTACTTCCATAGGTACATAAAGACCACCCTGTGGAATAAGGTACCTATAGCCAAGATATTCATTTATAGCTTTTATAGTAATTTCGCCTGCCTTTTTGTAATCTTTTCTCACATTATCCACATATGCCCTTAAATTCACTCCACTTTTCATAAAATTATTGAATGCCATTTGATGTAATGTATCTGGGCATAGTATTGATACCTGTTGAGCTCTTTCCATCGCACTTATGATTTCCTCATTTCCTTCTAGCCACCCCAATCTCCTTCCTAGACCTCTACCCCACTTACTGTTGGAATTTATTGTAATAAGATTTTCAAAATTTAGTGGAGTATAAGAAAAATATGCAGGATAATTATCTTCAAAATATTGGGTCTTGTACGCATAATCTATAATTAAGTAAGTACCGGTATCTTGAGAAATTTTAAGAAGATCCACCATAAAATCGTGAGGTATTATCTGACTTGTTGGATTGTCTGGACTTGCTATTAACATTGCTTTTGTTTTTTTGTTCAGCATGAGTTCTTGAATATCCTTAAGTATTTCCTTTTTATTTGAAAGAAATTTCCATTCGGGATCCAAAAAAGGCACATTCTTTATTTTTATTGATTCTGAAATGAATGAAATTTGACCATAATAATTGGCATATGTTGGATCTGGTAGAATTATTGTATCATTGGGATCTAACAATATTCTTAATAAATCTATTGTAAGTTGTGTACTGCTTCCACCTACAATTATATTCTCTTTGTTAATATTTTCATTAAAGAGAATTTTTGAAAATTTTACAATTGACTCCCTGGTTTCATCAAATCCTAATGTTGGTGAATAACCACCAGAGTTGTGAAAACTCTTAATATCATTAATGATATCAGCATAGGATTTCCTTAGTTCTTCAGGGGAAGCATGGTTTACCCATCCACCGCCGAAAGAAATTACTTCATCGGGATTTAATCCTAGATTTATTATATTTTTTGGCTCAGCCATTTTCATAATTTCTCTGATTGGTGAAGGTTTGTTTATTTCTCTTTTTATTAATTTGGACAATTCCTTCATAAAATTTCACCTATTGAACCAATGTGCCGAAAGCTACATTTTTCTTGATCTTTTCAATTCTTACCTTTACCTTTTGACCTTTTTTTGCTTTTGGAACATATATTGTCCAAGATCCTTTTTTAGCTATACCATCACCATCCCTACTAATATCTATAATCTCTACTTCATACACCTTACCCTCCTCTAACTTCTCCTCCTGAACCTTTATTTCAATATGAGCAGTTACAGGCCTTGTAGCACCACAGGCCTTACAAACCAGAATTTCTATTCTATCTTCCTTTTTAAGAATAGTATCTGGACTACCACATTCATAACAGATTACATATGTTTTTATGTATTGATTTATTCTATCCTTTATATCAGCAAAGGATACCTTCCCTTTGAAAATTAATCTATCTCCTTGAATTGTTCCTGCCGTTCCTAATTCCCTCATCAAAAACTTTGAAAAATGTTGAGGATCCCTATCCATCTTTTTGCAAAAGTCCATAAAATTTTTAAATATTGTATTTTTACCTTCCAATATAATTTCTGCTTCTGGTAATTGAAATCTTTCCCCAGAATGAACAATAGGTATTACCTTTTCCCTAGCCCTTTTTAATAGACTTTCATAATCATAAATATTTACCATATTGGTAAATTATACTACAATATTTAGTTTTTTTCTGACAAATATTTATTTAAAAGTGTAGTATTATATATTATCATGATTTGCCCACTTGAATTTAGATATGGTAGAGATTCCACTAGATCAATATTCACTGAAGAAAATAGATTAAAGAAAATGCTAAAAGTAGAAGAGGCACTTGCCTATGCACATTATAAAACTGGAAAGATAAATTTTAAAGATTATGAAAATATAAAAAATGCTTGTAATAAAGTAAAAATAGAAAGGGTAAAAGAAATTGAAAAAGAAACAAAGCACGATGTAATGGCCATGGTTAAGGCTATTTCTGAACTTGCTGGCGAGAGTGGAAAGTATGTGCATTTAGGGGCAACATCTAACGATATTATTGATACTGCGGTAGCTTTACAACTGAAAGAATTTTATGAAATCCTTGAAGATGATGTGAAAAAATTGATGATTACATTAAAAAATTTATCACTAAAATATATGGATACCATAATGCTTGGTAGAACACATGGGCAACATGCTTTACCTATTACATTTGGTCTCAAATGTGCAGTATACCTAGCTGAAATAACAAGACATTATGAAAGGTTATTGGAATCAAAACATAGAGTTATTGTAGGAAAGATGATGGGGGCTGTTGGTACAGGAGCTGGTTTTGAAGGAAAGGCAATCGAAATTGAAACAATTGTAATGGATTATTTAGGTCTAGGCACAGAGGAGGGGCCTACTCAAATAGTGGGAAGAGATAGGTATATTGAATTTATTTCCATTCTTTCAAATATTTCAACAACTTTAGAAAGAATTGCTACTGAAATAAGAAATTTACAAAGACCAGAAATAGGTGAAGTTCAGGAATTCTTTGAAATTGAAAAACAGATAGGTTCAAGTACTATGGCACACAAAATAAATCCAATAACTTCAGAGAATATATGTAGTCTTTCTAGATTATTGAGAGGTTTTATTTTACCCACTTTTGAGTACAATATACTATGGCATGAAAGAGATCTAACAAACAGTGCCGGGGAGAGATTTACAATACCTCATTCTTCAATATTAATTGATGATATAATTTTAAAAACAATATGGGTTTTAGATAACTTAATAGTTAATGAAAAAAGAATGAAAGAAAATCTTGAAAATGTAAAATATTATATTATGGATGAAAGGTTAATTTTAAAACTTGTGGAAAAAGGTTTAGGCAGACAGGATGCGCATGAGATTGTAAGAAAATATTCAACAATTTCCCAAACCCAAGGCAAGAACTTTAAGGATTTATTCCTTTCAGATCCTAAGATAAAGGAAATAATGAATGAAAAGGAATTTGATAGTACAGTTAATCCTGAATTATATCTGGGAAATTACAGGGAAATAATTCAGAGAATAATTGAAAGGGTAAATAATTGGGTTTTGAATGAAGAAAGTTATAAATAGATTTCATTTATTTACCTTCTATAAGGGGCCGTAGCTTAGCTTGGTTGGAGCATCCGGCTGATAACCGGAAGGTCGTCGGTTCAAATCCGATCGGCCCCATTTGTTTTTAACGAAAGTTATAGAATTTATTATTGATTATTCGTTAGACGATAAGCATATGTTGAATAGGGATATATATATGTATCGATATATTTAACAATTTTTTATGTATTCAGATGCGTATTGATTTCTCGCATTGGGTAAATACCTACTGAATATATTATTATAATATTTAAGAAGAAAATCTTAAATAAGAGGATAAATATTTTTATATGTGGAAAATATGGGGGTGAAAAATATAAAATATAATATGAAATTAGGAATATGCTGGTTACGGAATAAGTGTATAGAGGTGATTTCAGGTCACAAACCTATTTTTCGAGTGAATGGTTTTTTTGGCAAATATGTAAAGTTATTTAATAATAATGCTGCAGAAAATTTTTATTATGTTATCAAAAATAAAAATTAGTATTTCTGCGGGAGGTTAAGTAGATCTTGAATTTAATTTTGGTGGTTGGTATATGGAAACATGTTATAATCAAGATTATGAGGGGCGGTGAAAATGAATAAAATATTAGGATACATATTAAAGGGAATTAAGTACTTTATTCTTTTTATTTTTTTCTTGATAGGGCTAATTTTATTTTTGGATGATCTTAATAAATTGCTGAGAGGCAGGTAAAAATGATTGTAAGTTTCAATGATTATCCGTTGTTGGAGAAAAAAATGGAGTTGGTAGGTGATATAATATCAAAGTATTCTTCGGAGATAACGATTGCGATCAGTGATTTAAATGATGCAGGAAATGGTAAGGTAATTCATGTCATAATTGATTATGTAAAGAAAACAATTATAATCTCGGATATATTTGATTTGTCAGAATTAAACATTCTGGACATGTTGTTTGATGATGGTTTTTATTTTATAAATATTGATGGGAAGGTATTTACGTTTGTGGCAATTGGCGGGGCCGCAAATGAATCATATCTATTTTAACTGATGTTTTAAAAATTATTAAATATACAATTTAAATGAAAAATATAAAGAAAAGCATATCCTATATCATAAACATACAGTCAAAGGGTGATGGGTCTAACGCTTTATTAGACAAGAAGTTTCTTTAATGCAACAATTTTTTTAAATTATTTAATTAAATGAAGATAGACAAGTAATAAAGATTGTAAAATTTATTTCAATAACATTAAAAATTCAAATAGAGTTAAGAAATATGTTTAAAAAGTTAATGTGTTGTGGTTTCCTTTACGTTTGAACATTTGATATAGCTTTTCCTCCATATTTATTTTTAATGGATATATATAATACAAGATCAAATAAATGTACCCCTATATAAGGTCATATTCATATCTTTGATTAATAACTTTGCAATATACCTTTGCTTACAAAGTTTAAAAAATTCTCTTTTTATTTTTGTTTTTAAGTTCAAAATTTTTCCTTGCATCTGCTTTTTTCTTGTTCAATTCTTTTTACTATAATCCTCTATCTATGACATCTTTAATCCTCAATATTATGACCCATTTACAGAATTACTTTAGATTTTCATATTAGATTTCCTAATAGTACAGATTCTCTAAGACTGTTTGATTCTTTAACAATTTATCTAATTCTATAAACAAAAATATGTTTTCTTTGTGTTATTCTTTTTATTTATTTAAATTTTTGAAAACATTGAATATTTTATCTATATTATCAAACCAGTATTCTTTATATCCTTCTGGTAGCTTATTTTCGTCATCTGTATAAAGATAAAGCTTTACGCATACTTCTTACCTTTGAATAGTTTTTTGTAAATCGAGCTTATATTCCTCTATCAACAGTTTTGAAATTTCATATATCTAAATCGCATGTGATACTGTTTTATCTTCAATTCACCATTAACAGATCTATTAAATAAAA
>JAVZSA010000007.1:0-44637 GCA_038880255.1 Thermoplasmata archaeon | reverse complement strand
AATAGGACTTGATCTTGAAATAACTTACGTAGTTACACATAATGCTACTTACAATGAAGTAGTAATGGCAGGGAACGAGATAGAAATTAACCCTTTTAATATACTTAAGAGCCTTACGTTAAATATAGCAGATCACCCATCTTTATCGAACTTACCACATTTTTATGTGCCTGTTAACAATGCTGTTTCTTCCAATGCTGTTTCTTCTGTTAACTATATTTCCCCACCAGGCGGCGGCCCACATTACCTGTATGTTTGGTATTTGATAAAATCTACTACTTTTCATAATGGAAGAATACCGTTAGCTTTTGGGAATGATACAGGCGGAAATGCACTGATGGATCTCGCTATCACATTAGGAACTACCAGTGGCACAACGTCGTTTACTGGAGGCAGAGTATATAATATAAATAATACAGTAAGCTATTATATAGATAATAATGGTACTTTCAACCCTAATGATGTTTTTAATATTACTGAAATACTTTTATACCCCCCTAGCATTAATAAAGCTGCGTCAGCTGGATATATTTATGCAGTTGGAAATGTTACTGTTGATAAATATCAAGAAGCTTGCGTTAATTTAGCTACAGGTGTAAAAGAGTGGTTAAATAACTTTTATGCACATATTTATGTATCCTCGATAAACATTGCTAACGGAAGATATGTTTTAGGATCTGCCTATGATGCATATGATCCAAATTGCCCATATGATAATCCTACAGCCATTAAACAATTAGGATTTTTAAACAACATGACAAACACTTTAGAAGGAAATGTAACTCCAGGTAATGAAATAACGTGGGGTGCAATTTATTCAAGTACAAGCGGAGATTATAACAACTTACAGGGGACTATAAATGGTATTATTGGCTTAGGTCTAGCAGTAATAGGACTTGTAACTGCAGTTATGATAGCGGATGGATGGACTCCAGCTAGTGGGTGGGCTAATATAGGTCTCGTAGTTTTAGCTATATCAGGGGTAGTGAGCTCTGTTTTAGGTTTAGTATTAACCGGAGTAGTTAATGCAAAGTCGAGTGCGGTAGTATTTGGAGGAGATGCCAAAAATGATGGTGAAGTAGGGAACCCATTTCAGGGTAATCCAATACTTTTCTATGCTTATGTATTAAAAATTGATGTAAACTTTAATGATCATAACTATATATTTCCAGTTATGTGGCTTACTGGTAAACCTGCTTAACTAATTTTTTTACTTTTTTTATTTTATTATTTTAAAAAGTGTCAGTAAATATATTTAGATCAGAAATTCGGATATTAAATTGACAAAAATATCTTTTGTCAAGTGAACTAACCTATTTTTTTCTTTTCTTTATATAGTATGAACTTGTATTTTTTGAACATTTTTCCGATCCCTTCAAGTTCACGATAATCAACTAGCTAATGCCACACCCTCATCCACTTAATAAAACTATCTGGAAATTTCAATATACTCCTTTCCCTTTGTTCATTTTTCTAAGCTCATCATCCCAATGCTTTGAAAATTATAGATCAATATAAAATTTACCTTTAATTATTAATTATTTGTTATATTTTTGCCAAATTCTCTTCTTATTATGATGTTTTTCTCATATCTTATTTTTAAATTTACACATAAAAAAAGAAAATGATATAAATTATATATATGATTAAGACATTAGTCAGATTTATTAAACACAGCATATAAAATTTGATATGTATAATTAATTATTAGTGATTTTTTATACATATTCCATCATTTATTCATTATTTTTTCTTAATAACATCTTTTCGTTGAAATAAAAATTATATATCTGTATGTGAATTTAGAAATCATGGAGGAAATGGGGCCATATATATTGTATTTCAGTAAAAGGTTTATGGATACTGCCTCAAAAAAATTTGGCCTTGGTATTCTGGTTAGAAAACCTCTTCCTGAACTCTTTAAAAAAATGAATATAATGGTAATAGAACTCGACAGAAATTAGGCAAAGGCAGCACTTGAGAAATTGAGCGAATCAAAAAATATTTCAGTTTCTATGGGACAACTCATAAAAAATTTAACAATTGCATTCTTTGTTCCTACAGGCATTGTTTATGCATTTTTGAAAAAAGTTAATTATAGATCCGGTATTGAAACAGACGATGCATAATACTTGAATTTCTCGCTGAAATACCTAGAGCCTTTAGGCCTACATTATTTTACGATATATGGATTGTGATACCAAAGTCTGAGGAGGGACAATCAAAGACTAAGAATTTAATCAAAAATATTGTAAATAGATCAGGTGTGGAGCCAATTAATGAAGATGAGTGGGAAAATTTAAAACCAATTGTTGAAAAGTTTGTTAAAAGCCTGGAAGTAAGAGGCAGTTCTGAAAACCTGTGGAAATCTTTTTAATATTTTTTTATAAAAATAAATTTTTGGTTTTGAATATCTAAAACCAATCTTCTAGATTTTTCTGTGATTTTATTTTTTTAAATTCTTTCAATTTTTCAATTGCACTCATAACTCTTTCCTTTGAAAAATCATGTTCATCACACATAAAGTAAATTATTCCATCAACATTTGGCTCCTTCCAATCAAATGTTGAAACATCTATCACCGGTGGATTTAAGAATATTTCCCTAATCTCCTTGTAATTCTCTACTTTAATTTCCGTATTTTGCATAATATTTTCCAAGTTGCCATATGTCTTGATCAATTTTAAAGCCTTTTTTGGTCCTACATTCTTCACCCCTTCATTAAAATCAGTGCCAACAAGTATTCCTATATCTATTAACTGTTCTTTTGTTATTGAAAGGGATGAAAGAACCTTGTCCAATTCAATTATTTCAGGCTTTATTTCTTTATAAACATTCTTTCTTGGTAATTTTCTTTTACCAGTAATTGTTAAATTCCTTATTAGTCTGGGTGTGCCAAAAAGTAGAGAATCAAAATCCTGTGATGCAGATCCATAAACATTTCCTCTTTTTGCCATATAAGCAGCTTGTGCTTCTCCTTCACTAGGTGCCTGTACCCAGGGGACACCCATAAGATCAAGTAAATGTTTTGATTGTTCTACCATTTCTTGTGTTAGCCTACTAGATTGTTGTGACCAAATTTTTGCTTCTTCAATATTCCCCGCTTCCAAAGCTTCTTTCCATTCCTTCTCTGCTTTTTCACGTCTCTCAATTCTCTCACTTATTGTTCTTCCCTTTAATTCGGGAGGTTTACCGTCAAAAACATAAATTGGTTTGATTCCCACCTCCATTATATTTACACTTCTGTAAAATAATCCGGATAGATGAGATGTAATTTTTCCATTTCTGTCCATAAGCGGAGTACCATCAGGTTGCCTGATTATGCTTAAAAATTGATAAAGAGTATTAAAAGCATCTATTGCCACTGCCTTTCCTTTCAAATCTTCAAGTTCTATTTCAACAGACTCAACTATATCCGATATGTCAACTCCCATTTTTGCACCTAATTTATTTATTAATTTTTCATTTATTAATTTTTTTAAAATTAATTTTTGGTATTTTACGAGAAAAATTGAAATAATTGTAATTATCATAATTATAATAAGAGGTGAAAATATGGATGAAAAAATTGGTGGTGATGTGGTTTCCGCATATACAGGTAAAATTGATACAACACAACTTGTTTCACAGTTCCAAAAAATAGTCGATAACAAATTTGCAAGATTTATAATGAAAAGAATGACAACTCCTAAAAAATTTGAACATGTTCTTGGAGTTTTCGCGGGTGTGGAGGAATCAGAATCAATAAGAGAAGAAATTGAAGTGAAAACAATTGAAAGTGCACTAAAAAGAGCAATGAAAACTTTTGGTATAGAAGATCTTTCTATAGTAAGAAATGCACTCAAGGAACCATTTGTAAGGAAAGGTGTTGCTATGACACTTAGATCTGTGGCGAAGTATGGAATAACAAAACCACAGATCTTTGAAGCCCCTCTTTTAATTGTATGGAATATAACAAAACAATGTAATTTAAAATGCTTACATTGTTATGCAAATGCTGGTCCTTTCAAACACTCTGATGAACTCACATTACAAGAAAAGTTAAATGTGGTAGATCAATTTGATGAAATGGGCGTTACTATGCTTTCTTTTTCTGGTGGAGAACCTCTTATTAGTCCAGATTTTTGGAAAGTAGCGGAATATGCATTTAGTAAGGGAATGTATACCACAATCGCAACAAATGGAACATTACTTACAAAGGAAAATGTAGAAAGATTAAAGAAAATTGGTATAAGATATGTTGAAGTAAGTCTTGATGCCCCAGAGCCTAAAACACATGATATGTTCAGAGGTGTTGAAGGAGCATGGCAAAGGACAGTTGAGGGTATAAAAAACGTAGTTCAATCTGGTGCATTTGATACTGCCATTGCCACTACAGCCACTAAATATAATTTAAAAGAGATACCGCAGATGATTGATTTGGCAATTGAATTGGGAGTTAAAAAATTCATAGTTTTTAATTTTATTCCCACTGGTAGGGGAAAGAACATTATTATGGAAGATCTCTCTCCAAAGGAAAGATACGATTTATTAAATTATCTTTATGATAGATGGCAGGAAAAGAAAATTGACATATTTTCAACTAGTCCTACCTATTCACAAATAGGTATTGAAAGAGTGCTTCAGGGAACAGGGAAGACCTATTCACCTACGCATTTTGCCTCTGCTGACTATGGTCAAACAGGTGTAGGTCTTGCTGAGTTCATTGGTGGATGTGGTGCTGGCAGACTCTACGCATCACTTGAAGATAATGGTGATGTTGGTCCTTGTGTTTTTCTCCCTATTAAGGTAGGTAATGTTAGAGAAAGTAAATTTAAAGATATTTGGGAAAATTCAAAGGTTTTCAAGGATCTTAGGAATAGAGAATTATATGAGGAAAGTTGCAAATCTTGCATTTTCAGAAATCCTTGTGGCGGTTGCAGAGCGAGAGCTTATGGGTATTTTGGAAATTATCTTGGACCAGATCCGGGATGTACTTACAATGAAAAGTACTATGATGAAATCTTGAAAGAAAATTTTATAGTTTCTCAAATTGGTGGTAAGAAATGAAAATTCTTCTTATTTCACCCCCTACAGACTCTGCAATAAAAAGTATTGTTGGAACTACTGGACCACCTTTAGGTTTGGCCTATCTTGCATCCATCGCCAGGGAAAAGGGCTTTGATGTAAAAATTGTCGATTCAATTGTAGAGAACCTTACATTTGAAGATGTGGAAAAAATAATTAATCAATATTCACCAGATATTGTGGGTATTACCTCCACCACATCCATGATTCCAGATGCTTATAGGGTGGCTAAGATTGCAAAGGATATTTCAAAAGATATTGTAACAATTATTGGAGGTCCACATGTCACGTTTGTTCCAGAGCTTACATTAAATGAAAGTCCTGATTTGGACTATGTAGTAAAGGGTGAAGGCGAAATTTCATTTTCCCATTTACTTGATGTTATAAATGGAAAAATGCAACCTAAAGAGGTCCTTGGTATTACATACAGAAAAGATGGTTCAGTTATTGATAACCCTCCCCAGCCATTAATCAAGGATGTTGACGCAATTCCAGAACCTTCATGGGATCTTCTCCCAATGGAGAAATATGAAATTGATAATATTCAGTTTGGAACAATAATGACTTCAAGAGGATGTCCTTATAACTGCATATTTTGTTCATCATCACTTCAATTTGGGAAACAATGGAGGGGGCACTCTGTGGATAGGGTAATTGATGAATTAAAAACATTAAGGTACAAATATAATAAAAGGGAAATAGAGTTCCTAGATGATACGTTTACATTGAATATGAAAAGGGCATTAGAATTGACGGATAGGATTGTAAAGGAGGGTTTGGATATTAGATGGTCTGCATCTGCAAGGGTAAATCTTTTTAACGATGAAATTGCAAAAAATATGAAAAAAGCTGGAGCACATACAGTTTACTTTGGTATAGAATCAGGATCGCAGAAAATACTAGATTTTATTGGAAAAGGAATAACATTGAGTTTAGCAAAGATTTCAGTAAGAAAGGCAAATGAGGCAGGTCTAAATACACTTGGGTCGTTCATAATAGGTTTTCCAGAGGATACTATAAAGGACATTAAAACAACAATAAAATTTTCAAAGAAAGTAGGGGTAACTGTAGCCCAGTTTACCATTGCCACCCCCTATCCAGGAACCAGGTTATGGAATTATGTGGTGGAGAAAAAGCTTTTGTTAACAATGAATTGGAGGAAATTTACAACATTATCCCCAGTAATAAAATTGCAAAATTTTACTTCAGAGCAAATTCTAAAATGGCTTTCTTGGGCATATATATCATTTTATGTAAGACCATTATATTTGATAAAAGATCTGGCAAGAACTCATGGGTTCATTTTTAAGAGATTAATCCCTTATGCTACAAAGGCCATGAATATTAATTTGGGTGGTGAGTAATTATGGAAATGAATGAATTAATAACATTAATAAAAAAATTAATGAAAAACATGGGATTGAACGAATCCTCTTGCCTAGTTTATGCTGTTTTATCAGTTTCTGAAAAACCATTATGCATAAAGGAAATTTCTGCCAAAACGGGATATTCCATTACGATGGTTTATTCCTCCATAAAGGATCTTATGGAAAATAATTTAGTAGAAAGAATAAGAATGGGTAAAAGAATTCTTTATACAGCAAACATTAATTTTATAGATGTATTTGAAAGGAGAAGGAAAAAGTTGATGGATGAATTCATTCTCCCTATTTCAAACATTGATATCAATAAATATTCAAAAAATCAGAGAATAAAAGAAATAAAGGAATATGCTAAAAATGTTTATGAATACTTTAAAGAATATTATACAAAATAGTATTTTTATATTTTTTAAAGTCCCGGCTCCCGGACTCGAACCGGGGACATGCGGATTACTGCGGCGGAATTTTTCCCACTACAGTCCGCCGCTCTACCACTGAGCTAAGCCGGGCAAAATTGAAAATGTTAAATCAATATATAAAACTTAAGATCGCAAAAATAATAAAAAGGGGAGGAGGGGCATCAGCGTGACTAATTGCATATTAATGCAATGGAATATTTAAAATTTTTTGTACAATATTTGTTTTTCTAGAATTTATCTTTTTTCCTTGTAGTTAATAGTAAGATAAAGATTAAAATTCCAAACAAAATTTCAATCATGTTTGGAATACCAATAAAGTAATTTGTTAGAAATGGTACTAGGGATATTATCCATGTATTTTCCATGGAAAAAAAATCAAAAATTGGGGAAAATGCAATTAGCGAATAAAATGTACTATTTTTCAGAGACAAATCTGAAAATATTGAGCTTATAGAAAAAAGTGTAATGAATGTTGTATTTTCAATTTTAATATTACAAAACATGCTCTGAATACCCAATACAGAAATTATTGTTGAGTTGATTAAAATTATTGAAGATCCAGGTTTCGTCACAATTCCATATATACCTGAAATTTTCAAATTTTTAAGAACTATATATCCTTTAATTTCAATTTTTAAAGCTATTTTTCCGTGCAATTCCAAACCAGATATTATATAGGGATCATTAATCGATCCTGTTCCAACAATCCATGGTAATTTTGATAAAGAATTATTATCAAATACAAAATCATAGAATGTTGTATATGAAAAGTTCCTAGGCCAAAGTATGTTCTCTGAAAGATTATTTACCATACCAATGATAAAATCATTGTAAATAAATGGTATTTCGTATGCGCCATAAATTCCATTGTTTATTGGTTCTGAAACAATTTTTTTAGGTGTTAGCACTCCTTGATCAGAGGTAACAACAAAATTTCTGAATTCAACTGGGCCAAGATTTGTATAATAGCTTTCATTACCTATTACCTTTGAAATTGAATAAAGTGAAAAATTTTTTGGTAAGTACTGTACCTTATACACATTTCCATTGATTAAGATTGTGGAATTTTCAATAAATATTCTAATTTTATATAGAATATTATTTTCAATATTTCCAAAATATTCAGTTTCGTTCCCAATTGAATAGAAAAATTTTCCCTCTGGTATTTTATAACCAATTGAAACATTTGTTTTTCCTAAAAATCCTACATAGAATAGGAATGTTTCATCACTATGAAATGGATATGACCTAATGCCCCTAATATAGAATTGAATATTTTTTACATCTGTATAATTACCAAGGAATACACTTGATCCAAATGCAATTCTTGGAAAATTCCAGTTATATATTATTGGACTTCCAAGACCTACGCCCACTTCCCATGAATTTGCAAATGAGTTGTTTATTAGAATTTTATGAAAATAACCATTATAATTTTCATAGAAATAGTAGAGTTGTGGAGTGAAGAAACCCAATGAATAACCTTTAATGGAATCCAAATCAAGAACCATTCCAGCAAAAAGGGGTGATGAAAGACTTGTGCCTCCAATTCCAACAAGGCCGTTGGAATAAATGAAAACACCAGTAGAGGGATTAGCATCCAATGAAATATCTGGCACAGCTCTTCCAGTAAAATTGTTCAAACCATATCCAATCTGCCAAATTGGTTTAGGGAATATGGTACTTATGCCACCACCACTCTCATTCCATATAGTTTCATAGGAATATTGATTATTTGAAATCACAAGTGAAGTACCACCAACTGAAATTACATAAGGATCAGATGAAGGATATTCAACAATTTTAGAATCACCTGAAGATGCTATCAATGTTATTCCCTTTTCAGCAGCTTCCTTTATTGTATTATGAAAAAACTCATCGTAAATCTGGTTCTCTGGACCACCCCAACTCATTGATACAACATCACCCAGATGGTTATCAACTATATATTTAAGTGCCATTTCAAGAGTTGTTGAATTGTCATTTGCAGTTGCAAAAAGTATTATGTTCGCATCTGGAGCAACAGCATGCATTATTTCTACATCTAGATCAGTTTCTGATATCCATGAAGATGGAAAATTTTGTGGCGTAGAAGGAAAGTATATTACAGATATATTTGCCTTTTTAATATTGTACATTGAATCAAAGGTATCTAAATTTTTTAAGATTTGTGGATCACCGTATGGGACAAGGACAATACCTGTAAAATTTTTCCCATAACTATTTAATTTTGATATACCATAGGCAGAAATTATTTCATTTATTGTATATGGATCCTTTGAATATTGAATAAAATTACTTACCCTAATTCCATTTTTTAAGAAAAAAATATCCTTTGAAATTTTGTATGGGATTTGTGAAAATAATAAACTATCATTTATTAAAAAATAATTTCCAATATTATAATATGAAATACCATTTGAAGAAAGAAATGATTTTAGATTTTCTGGGTTGCCTGAATAACCGATTAATAACGTTCCATGATAAGTATTGTTCTGTAAATGAAAGCCTGTGGGAATTAGCATAAGAGTAATGAAGATGGTGAAGATTGCTGCCTTAAACATTAAATAATAATAAGCGCCTACATCAATATAAAAATTACCAAAGATTAGAAAAAAATATTAGGAATGTTTTCTATTAGATCCCATATATGAAAGAGGATTTCAAGGATACATTAAAGAGCTTAGGTATTTCGTTTGTTGCAATAATTATAGTAGTTGTAGGCCTCTATGCCTATTCTGGAATTTGGCCACCATTAACAATAATAGAATCATCATCAATGCAGCACGGTAATGGTTTCACATGGGGTGTTATTAATACAGGCGATATAGTTATTCCAAAAAAGGTAACGAATGTGAATGATATAATTACATATGTCCAAGGTAGGGAAATAAATTATATGAGTTATGGAGATTATGGTAATGTAATACTCTATTTTCCTCAACCAAATTCTGTACCTGTGATACATAGAGCAATATTTTATGTTACATGGAATGGATCTTTTTTCCATATACGGGGGGAAAGTAAAGCAGGCAACTGGCTTGAGATATTGGGATATAAGGTAATAATCTTTAATGTGGGTTTTTCGCATAGGAATCTTGTTGTTGATCTATCGAAATTTATTGGTGAAGATGGATTTATTACAATGGGTGATAATAATCTTGCAGATTCACCATATATGGATCCTAACATAATCTATCCTGATATAGCATATTATGCAGCAGATCAGAATGTGGGGATCGCTCCGAGACCGGTGACATTATCAATGATTTATGGCCTTGCAACTGGATGGATACCTTGGTTTGGTGACATAAAGCTGATACTTACAGGAGAAACATATTACATACCATTTATGAGTTATGTGTATCTTGGAATAACTTTAGCAATAATAGTAGCTTTAATTGTTCTTTATGATAATTGGCCGAGAAAAAAGCGTTGAATATTTATATGAATAAGTAATTTTATATTCAATGGAAAAAATTTCGATCCCAGTTTTTTATCTAGAAAGGAAGGGAATGAGGGGATATGCATCCCTGGACGAATTTGTTAATAATGTTACTGAAAGGGAAATATATGTTGTTGATTTACCCTCATTTAAGGGTAGAGATATAAATCTAAAATATTTATCTAAAATTTCAAACATTTATGATGTCTGGTATGAGTCAAATGTAAGATGGATTGACGACATATATGATATTCTACTTTCAGGTGCAAAAATAGTAGTTCTTGGAAGTAAAAAGGTGAATGAGAATTTTCTCAAATCCACAATAAAATATACTGAAAATATAGCATTGAAGAGTGATGATGAGAATTTGATAAAAATTTTCTTCAATATTGGGGGAAAAATGTTTATTACAAGCATTAATTTGGATTTGCCTAGAAAATTTAATTTTTTAAATGGGAGATTGGTGGAATTATGATAGAGAAATTTAAAATTTTAATATTTTTAGTTCAAAAAAAGATAGGAAAGCAGGAATTAAGAAGAGAAGATTTTATAAAAATAATATCATTTGAAAATAGATGGATGGAGCCTTCTTATGTTGACAAATTTATTGAAAACTGTGTTAAATTAAATTTACTTAAAAAGGTTGATAATTCATATGTCCCACAATTTTCCTTTAAAGATATTGAAATACCAGTTGATTTTGAAATAACCCCTCAAGAGATAGAATTAAAGGAAGAAAAGGGGGAAGAGATATTTATGGTCATAATTGATAGAATAGAAAAATCAACGGGTAAAAAAAAGAATGAGATTGTTAGCGAGATAAATAGAATGAGATCTAAAAACAAATATTTTACAGTAGAGGTTTATGCACTTATTTATGCCGTAGAGAATAATGTTGATGTTCGAGACATAATACAAATGTATGAGGAAAAACTTCTGAAATAAATTTTAATAATATAATCAATTCCTTTTTTTATGGAAGAGAGGCCGAGTTGGGACGAGTATTTTATGCGGATGGCATATCTTGCTGCATCAAGATCAACATGTTTAAGGAGGAAAGTGGGTGCAGTAATAGTTAAGGATAGGAGGGTAATAGCAACAGGCTACAACGGTCCTCCATCTGGTCTGGCGCATTGTGAAATTACTGGATGTATAAGGGAAGATTTGGGTATAAATTCAGGGGAAAGACATGAGCTATGTAGGGGACTTCATGCAGAACAAAATGCAATAATTCAAGCAGCTGTACACGGCGTGAGTGTAAAGGATTCTGTGATCTATGTAACAAATCATCCATGTGTTGTTTGCTCAAAAATGATAATAAATGCTGGGATTAAGGAAATTGTATATGCTGAAGGATATCCAGATGATTTGGCAAAATTGGTTCTTTTGGAAAGCAATATTGTGATAAGGCAATATAAATTAAAAGACAAATATTTTGAAAAATTTACCATGGTTTGAAATAAATTTTTTTTGCATTCATTAGAGCCTTAGCCAATTCCATACCTTCTGTTGAATTTTGTTTTATTTTCATAATACCTTCCTTCGAAAAAACACCAGTGAAAAGTATTTCATTGTCAGCCAATATACTACCCTCTCTTTCCTTTGCCTCTCCCTCAATTATTAAATAAAATGAGTCCTTTTTTTTCTGTACAATTACAGGTATGATCTTTTCACTACGTAATGGAAAAACATTAATGTGCATACCTATCAATTTTTCTAGTTTTTCTATGTTTGTACCTCCCTTACCTATTATTTCTGGTATTTCATTCGAAGGAATAAACAGATTCATTGTTCCAGTAGAAGTAATTTCCACCTTGAATCTGTGCCCTATGTATTTTTTTAATATGTCCTCAATTTTCATTTCAGCAAGTTCATAAACCCTGTTCCTTTCAGACTTTACGGGAACTACCACCACCTGTTCACCAAAACTGTAAATCTCATATTCAAGCGTATTTTTGTAAAAATCCCTTACCTCTATTACAGGCCTTGCAAGATCCTCTTCCTTCATTCCTGTTGGAATTTTCACAGTGTATTCAAGATAATAAACACTATGTACTTCCCCAGAATCAATATGTATGAATGTATCCGCTACCTGTGGGATCATACCAAGTTCTATTCTGCCTATCAGCCTCTGTATTGCATCAACTGGTCTTGTGGCATGTACAACACCTACCATACCAACACCAGATAGTCTTAGATCTGCATATACCTGAAAATCCTCTGAGGTTCTTACCTCATCGAATATTGTATAATCTGGTCTCACAAGTAAAAGAATATTACCTGTTTTTTCCATACTGCCTTCAAGAGCAGTATATTGTGTTATTTCATCCCTTACCTGTAGATCCCTTGGTCTCTCAATTGTTTTTACCACCTTTCCATTTGAACTGTACATTTCTGCAATAGCCTGTGCAAATGTTGTTTTTCCAGCTCCAGGTGGACCTGAAATCATAATACCTCTTGTGGTTTCATTAAGTCTATTCAACAATTTTTCATCCAATCCATAATGCTCAATGGAAAATTTAACAATTGGTCTCACTGCTGTAATTTCTATACCATCAGAAAATGGTTCCCTGGTTATAACTATTCTGAATTCCCTAAGTTGAATAACAGTAACTCCTTTCATCTCCATTTCAATAAATGAATTACTTTCACTTCTAGCCCTTTCCAAAACATCCATTGCAATTTCCTCAAGATCCTTTTCCTCCATGACCTTATCAGATATTTTAACAAGTTTGAAGTTACCTGGCCTACCCTTCTTTGCCATTGGTACTGTATTTACCTTTAAATGCACACTCATGGTTTCTTGATCAAAGAAATCTTCAACCTTAATTGAAGGCCCAACCCTTGTTTCAATAAATAAAACCTTTACTCCTTTAATTTTTGCCACAGTAGCCTGCACATGATCAGATGTAACCAGAATTGCATCATTTTCAAGTGCCACCTGTCTTATCATTTCATCTATTTCTCCTGTTCTGGCCTTTTCAATCTGCCATTTTTCAGGCCTTTTTCCAAAAATTCTGATTGTGAGATTTTTATCCTTTTCAATTGACCTAATTTTATCTAGTTCATTTAGACCGGTAAATCCTATAATCAAACCTCGGTTAGCCTGAGCCTCTATTTCAGAAATAACAGGCTCTGGAATTATTATTTCATCATTTTCTGAAATAATCTCAAAAAATTTTCCGTTAATTATTACTGATGTATCTGGAACATATTTCAATCTTTCTCACCCCTTCCACCAATAATTTCCCTTATTAATTTATTTACAATTTCACCATCAGCCCTTCCCTTAAGCCTCTCCATTGTAATTCCCATGATTGCAGAAATTGGATTCTTTGATTTTATTTTTTCAATGTTTTCATTTATTATGTTTTCAATTATCTTTTTTAAAGTACTTTCATCAAAAGGAGAATAATCATCAATGTTCATTGTCCCTTTTTCAATTTTATCCCTTATTAAATATGGAATAGCCTCTTTTAAAATCTTTTTATTTGCAATTGCCATAAAAATTTTTTCAAGATCATTACTGCTTACTTTTGAAACATCAAGACCATCATTCTCCAATTCAGGTAATATGTTAAATAGAGTTCTAAATATTACATTTCCATTATTATAAATTGAGAAGTATTCAGAAAATTCATCTTCCCTCTCCTCATCAATGATTTGCCTTGCCTGTTGTTCTGAGATTCCATAATTAATGGATAGTTCCTTAATAGCCTCCTCATACGGTTTTGGTATTCTACTTTTCAGTTTTTCAATTAATTCTTCATTTATGTATATTGGTGGTACATCAGTTTCAGGATACATTCTTTCTTTGCCCGGGAGTGGTCTCATAAATTCTGTTGTACCATCATCCCTAGGGCCCCGTGTTTCTGAAATTACGCCATCCTTTGCCCTCCTTATTCTGTTCACAATCATCTCTATTACTTCCTTACCCTTTGATTCCTCTGCAGCTATAATTATAAATGCATCATTTCCTGAAATTCCAAAATATTTTTCCAGCATTTTTACTTCATCCTTTGTAATACCATAGTTAGGGAGTTCATCTGAATGAAATATCCCAGGGATACCCATTGCCCTTGCAATCTCTGCCAACTCTTTACCAAACCTGAATTTTTCACTCTTTAAAATACCCTTAAATCCAGCTACTCTAATTCCTAGAACCTTATGACCCTTTGATATGGCATTATTAATAATCTTACTCTTACTATTTAAGAATACATTTGTAACATCGACAATCTGAATGTTTTGAAGGTCTGGATTTCTAAATTTCAATTCATTTGCAATTGCAGTTAACATTGATTGTCTCTCCATTTCATATCTCGCAATTTTTTCGATTAAATTTAGCCTTGAAACACCTTTTACCTCTACCCTTTCACCATCTGTGGAAATATTGAGATCCTGTCTAATTGCCCCTATACCTCTTTTAACTTTTTTTGTTGATCTCAATAAATATCCGATCCTTTCTGCCACTTCTTTTACTTCCTCAGGTGATTTCATATCAGGGCCTGTTGTAATTTCAACTAATGGAATACCAAGTCTGTCAAGTCTGTAAATGGCAATATTCCCTCTATTTTCTATTTTCCGTGCTGATTCCTCCTCCAAACAAACAGATCTAATTGAAATCTTACCCTTGTTTGTTTCAATATATCCATCCATCCCTATAAGTGCAGTCCTTTGGAATCCTGTTGTGTTTGATCCATCTATTACTATTTTCCTCATAAAATGTACTTCATCCACTATTTTGCAATGAAACATAAGCGAGATTAGTATTGATGTTTCTAAGGCTTCCATATTCACATCATGAGGTGGCTCTTCGTCCATCTCAACCAAACAAGAATTTTCTGTTACCTGGTATACAAATGTCATTCTTTTCATTGATTCCATCATTGCTGCTGCATCATATTCACCCAATTCACTTTGTACAGGCCTTAAAACCCTGGTAAATTCACCAATTACATTTTCACTTAAGTAAGAATCACAGGAACAGAACAATTTTTTTGTATCAAGTTGTTGATGAATTTCCAGACCTGCTTTAAACATATTATGCAACCCTCCTTTCTGAAATTTCACCAACTATATTTTCAAGCATTTTTTCCTTTATATTATCTGGGTAGTTTGCTAAGACCCACATTAATTTTACATAAGCCACCTCTGGAAGCATATCCTTAAGGGGTACAGCACCTGCAATAATCATTTCCCTCCCAGTGGAATAAACATTTAAGTTTACTGAGCCATATAGACATTGGGATGTTATACCAACAAAAATACCCCTTGAAGTCAGATCTTTAATTATAGGTATTAAATCCTCCGAAACATGCCCTAAACCTGTGCCAGCAATTATAATTCCATGTAGTTTTGAACCTATATCAAAAAATATTTCTGGATCCATATTTGGATAATAGTATAAAAGAGCCACCTTAGGATCCATCTTTTCCATTAGAATTGGTGGCCCAGATCTTTTCCTATAATTGCTAAGAAACTTTACATCTTCTTCAATTATTGCAATTGGCATATCATTTATTGTTTTGAATGCATCTCTCCTGCTTGTGTGCATCTTTCTAACTCTAACACCTCTGTGAACATACACATAATTATCGGATGTAGATCCATGCATAGTAACTACCACTTCTCCTAAATCCGTATTTATCAATTTCAAACTTGAAATTAGATTAAGATACGCATCTGAACTTGGTCTATCACTTGACCTTTGGGCACCAACAAGAACTACAGGGGCAGGAAGATTTTGGACCATAAAAGCAAGTGCAGCCGCAGTGTAAGACATAGTATCTGTTCCATGAGGGATAATTACACCATTAGAATTTCCCAATTCCTTTTCCACCTCCCTTGCCAATGTCTTCCAATGGTCCACTTTCATATTTTCACTTAAGATTGAAAAAATTACTCTACTTCTAATTTTATAATTCTCCTCAATCTCAGGCAAGGCCAATAAAAGTTCTTCCTGTGAGACTGCAGGTTTTACGGCACCTGTATTATAATCAATATAACTTGCTATAGTTCCTCCTGTTCCAAGCACAGAGACTTGGATACCTGATGATTTTTCTTTAATTTCGCTCTTCGTTTTACCTGATTCTTTTTTCTTTGATATTAATCTAATTTCAGTTTCTTCATCAATCTTTAAACCTATATTATATCCATTTTCTAATTTTAGAATAATTATATCATCACCACTAAATGCATGCTTAGGCATCAGTATTCCCCTGAACGTTCCCTTTTTATTTTTTATTTCAAGTAAATCGCCCTGTTCAAAATCCATACTTACATAAACCAATAGAATAAAATTAATCTTATGGTAATTAAAGATGAAAAATTCATATAAAAGCATTAAATAAATCAGCGATAAAGGTAAAAGACCAAAAATTGTATTCATTCGATGTAATGATAATTTAGATAAATTAATATTAAAAAAATCTTTAAAATGAATATAATTTTACAACATAATAATTTTTTTCAGATAGATTATGATGATCTTGATAAAATAATGTAATATTTGAATAATTATAAAAAATATTATTTAGGAATACTCAAAAATATAAATATAAGAATAAAGTAAATGAAGATAGACATAAAATCCATATATTTCTAATAAAATATAGCGTAACATTAACAAAATATTTAAGAGGTATAATAAAAATGGAAGCAGATCATGAGTGTAAATAATTGTATCAATAGAATATTTATGAATTTATTCAGTGGCAAGATTACACAGAAGATAATTCACAAAATAGGAGATATGATGAAGATCTAAATTTAAGAAAGATATAAAAGTAAATGGAGTTTTTTGATTATGAAACAATAACAAATTCTAATAATTATGCGATTAAAAGAACAATAAAAGCAAATGTTAATATTACAAATAGCTATAAAGAAATATTTAAGAAATGGGAATAAAGAAAGAATAGAGTAGTGTGAATTATACAAAATTAAGGAGGTGATATAAAATGTATCACAAATCTAATAAAGAATTCTACGGTTTGCCTGAAAATGATAAATTGTTTATAACTCTTGAAGGTATAGATGGTTCTGGGAAAACATCAATAGCAAAAAAATTAGCAAATTTTTATGAAGAAAATGGGAAAAATGTTTTTCTTACAGAAGAACCAACAAAATTAATAATGGACGTCAAATCATTGATGGAAAAGGATCTAGATGTTTTCTCACGTATTTTCATTTTTATGGCTGACAGGGTGGAGCATATTAAATTAATAAAGGAAAAAATTTCATCTGGTTATATTGTAATATGTGATAGATATGTTGATTCCACCCTTGCCTATCAAGGTGCAATTCTTAAAAATATTCTTAATGGTAATGAAAATGCTTATAATTATATGATGAACATTTATAGACCATTTTCCCTAGAACCTGATAAAATAATTTACCTCGATGTGGATCCACGAAAGGGAATAGAAAGAAAGGATAAAAATAAAAGGGAATACTTTGAAAAATTGGAATATTTAAAGGAGGTAAGGAACTATTATATCTATCTTTCAAAAATTAGAAATTACATTGTGATAGATTCAAATAATTCACTAGAAAATGTTTGGAACGAATTAATGAAATTTATTTAATATGTTAATCTTTTAATATTAAGATTGTTTTATGAGATTTATGATAGAGGATATTTTGAAAAAGGTGGATGCAATTTTAATCTACAATCAAGGAGAACCAATGGTGGACCTGAACTTTTTCTATTTTTCTAGACTACTTGAATCTGGACTTTTTGAGGGCTCATACATATTAATAGATAATGATAAAAGAGTAATAATAACAAGCGAACTGGAAGAGACATCTGCAAAAAAATCTGACTTTCAAATAGAAATATTTAGAAAAAATCAGGAAAAGTACGAATTACTTTCAAAATACCTTGGGGGAAAGAAAAAAATAGGTATTTCATTTTCTAGTATTTCCCTAAAAGAATTCAATAACTTAAGGGATAAATTTAATGAACTGGAATTTGTGGATATAGAAAATGAACTCTCAGGATTGAGGCAAATAAAAAATGATTTTGAAATTTCATTAATAAAAGAAGCAGGTAAAATTGCAAGTGATGTGGCGGAGGAAATAATAAATTACATAAAAGAAGGTATTACTGAAAATGAACTTGCCGCAAAATTAACATATTTAATTATGAAAAATGGCGCACAGGATAATGCCTTTACACCAATAATTGCATTTGGTGAAAATTCTGCAGAACCCCACTATTTTCCAGGTAAAAGGAAATTGAGAAAAAATGATTTTGTACTTCTTGACTTTGGAGCTAAATTTAAGAAATATAATTCTGACATAACAAGAACATATATCTTTGGAAAAGCATCTGAGAAACAAAAACGCATCTATGAAATAGTAAGAGAAGCACAGGAATTAGGAATTGAAAGTATAATGGAAGGTAAAACAGGGAAGGAAGTAGACACTGTAGTGAGAAATTTTATTGATTCAACAGAATTCAAAGGTTTGTTTATCCATTCCACTGGCCATGGTGTCGGTTTGGCAGTACACGATCATCCTGCACTTTCACAATCGTCAGAACTTCTTCTTAAAGAAGGAATGGTAGTAACAGTGGAACCAGGCATTTATGTAAAAGGTTTTGGTGGAGTAAGAATTGAGGATGATGTTCTTGTAAAGAAGAATGGAAGGGAATTACTTACAAGTGCTCCAAAGGAAATGATCGAAATATAAAATTTTATATATTGATTTTTGCTATCACTTAACATGGATTATAAAAAGATATTATCGATTATTATAGTGATATCTCTAATAGTACCATTCTCCATATATATTGGAGTGAATGTAACAGCAACACCTTTTTCAAAAATAATGGCAAAGAATAGTACGCCAAGTGGCTATTCTCCACAACAAATGCAATCCGCCTATGGTATTAATACATTATTGGCACAGGGTTATAATGGAAATGGAACAACGATTGTAATTGTTGATGCATACGGTAGTTCATCAATTACAACGGATGTGAACTATTTCGATAATTATTTCGGTTTACCAAAAATAAATTTGAATATTTATTATCCTGAAGGAAAAGTAAACGTAAAAAATACAGGTTGGGCTCAGGAAACTACATTGGATGTGGAATGGGCGCATGCTATAGCACCAGGTGCTACAATTGATCTTGTTGTTGTAAAGAGTGCTAGTTTCAATGACCTTTATGTGGGTCTTCAAAATGCAGTGAATCTAAAAAGCACAGCAAATGTTGTGGCAATTTCAATGAGTTTTGGTGCTGCAGAATCTCAAACATCCACAAGCATACTTTCACAGTGGGATACATTGTTTTCAAATGCAATATCTCAGGGAATTACACCAATCGCATCCTCAGGTGACAATGGTGCATACGATGGTACAAGTTCACTCACGGTTAATTTCCCAGCATCTGATCCCAACGTACTCAGTGTTGGTGGTACAACATTAACAATTACAAATAATGTTTGGAATGGTGAAACAACATGGTCTGGATCAGGAGGTGGATCAAGTGGTTACTTTGCAGAACCTAGCTATCAGAAATCTGTTTCATTAATTACAAATGGGTATAGAGGTGTTCCAGATGTGGCCTATGATGCAAATCCAAATACTGGTGTTTCAGTTTATTACTCTGGATCATGGTATGTATTTGGTGGAACAAGTATAGGAGCACCACAATGGGCAGGTTTGATTGCAATAGCAGCACAAATACAGGGACATGGCCTTGGATTGGTACAATCTGTTATTTATTCACTTGCATCTGGAAGTAGTTATTCGCAGCTTTTCCATGATATAGTTTCAGGTCCTAGCAATGGATATTACTATGCGCAAACAGGCTGGGATTATGTGACGGGTTGGGGCACACCAATTGCATCATCTCTTGTCCCCAAACTCTAATTTTTTTAATAATCAATTTTTATTTTTAAGACCAAAATTCATATTATTTCATTCAGCAAATCCTTGCGTTTATAACAAATTCTATTATTTTTTATTTAAATCATTTAAATAATTTCTTAGGGAATTCCATAAAGAGTCTTGGTTCCACAACTTTTTTCATCAATATATAAACTTAAATTTATTTGTTTTTAAAAATAAATTATTTTAAAGGTAAATTTTATTTATAGCACTTAATGAAATTTTTTGTAAATGATTTTTTTCATTAAAATGGTAAAAAATTAAAAATTTTAATAAATTTATTCCATAGATATTATTTTTTTTAATTTGCCCATGTATTGAAGTATGCTAAAGACAATTACCCAAATTGAAAGAATTAATGCCTCACCAATCTCGGGAATTGCTTTACCTCCACCAAAAGGAAGATCCATGATTATCCCAAGTGCCACAATTGCCATTAGAATTGTAAATAGGCCAAAATATGTTTTTTTCCTAAAATAATGAAAACTAAATATTATCATCGCTATTGGGAGAAGAAGGAAAAATCCATAGGAGAATATTTTATGAAGTCCAAAGGGTGAATTTTCAGTAAAAACACCAATAAGTGAAAGAGATAATGATCCAATGAACATTATCAATAATGATATTCTAGGTACAATCCCATTAACTGAAATTAAGGACAGTAGGAAAAATATTGCCAGTATAATACCCCCTATTATGAGTGTTGAATTGAAAATCAATGCTGGGGTATTGCCAAATTGTCCTGCTCCAATATCACTCAAATAATTGCCTACCCAAGAAAAGTTTGGAGAAATAATCGTCGAAATATATACAAAGATTATTGTGTATAAACCACCTACCACCCCTAGTAAATTGTATAATTTATTCATACAAGTAAATTCTAATGCGCTTATTTAAAATTTATTAATTAGAATTAATTTTTAACTAAAAATAGTTTATTAAAAAAATTTAAATAACATCTATTGATATGGAATTTCACACGATTGGTGTATAAATATGTCCCAAAAAACCGCTGAAAGAACAGCTGCAAGAAAAATTAAGGATAAATGGAAGGCGAAAAGTTGGTACAAAATACTAACTCCAGAATCTTTTGGTTTTAAGGAGATAGCAGAGACTCCAGCAGAAACCCCAGAAAAATTAATGGGTCGTGTGGCAGAAACAACACTCTACAACATAAATGGAGATATTAAAAAAGAATATGTAAAACTTTACTTTAAAATAAATAAGGTAGATGGTAACCAAGCATTTACGCAATTCATAGGTCATGATGTTACTCAGGATTATATAAGAAGATTGGTAAGGAGAAGGAGATCTAGGATTGATGCAATATTTCCATTAACCACAGTGGATGGTTTTACAATCAGAGTAAAAATAACAACAATAGCGGATAAGAGAATAAATTCTTCCTTAAAGAGTGCAATAAGAAAGAAAATAGTTGAAGCTGTTACAAACAATGGAACAAAAATGAACTTTTATGAATTTGTTAACTATATGCTTTCAGAAAAAATTGTACAGGACATTGAAAAAAATGTGAAGCCCGTTTACAATTTAAAGAGAATTGAAGTTAGAAAGTCAAATCTTATTGAGATGCCAGGCCAAGTTTTACAGGCTTCCTGATGCCGGGGTGGCTCAGCTGGTAGAGCGTCGGACTCATAGGGTTCCCTTTTTTAAATAAAAGGACTTGAGAAATCCGAAGGCCCCGGGTTCGATCCCCGGCCCCGGCATAATAGGAGTTTTAATATTTTTTATAAATTTTTATACCTGATGAAATCTTTGGGAAAAAATATGTAGATTTTTGAGGCATTATACCACCTTTTAATGAAAATTCATAGACCTCAGTTGGTGATGGAGGAGGGAAATAAAATATTGCAGAATTTTTAGAATTAATTTCAAATTTTGTATTATGAAATGTCTTTACATTTTCAAGGTCAATTTCCCTTTTTAATATCTTTTTCATAATAATTTTTTCAAATAGTGTAATAAGTGGGAATTGATATTTTTCTTTAAACTTGAGTTTGAAAAATTTTTCATTTAAATTCATTACAATATGATTTTTATCACTTTCTTTTAATCCTGTAATTTGCTCAATTTCGAAATAATTTTCAAAATCTTTTATATTAATTTTTATATTCTTAACTAATTTATGGGATGGTAAAATAAATAAAGAATCCTGATTAAGATCTATAAAAACAGCCATTATTCTTCTTGCTCTTTTTTCAATCTTTGAAAATTCCTTTGCAGCCTCAAATCTATGATGACCATCTGCAATTACAAAATTAATATTATCACATTCAATATATTTCATTTCTGTGGAATAAAGTCTATTCAAAACACCTATAGGATCCTTACCCCATGAAATAAGATCTATCTTTTCTTCACTGAAGCATTTTTTTCCATCATTTTTATATATAAGGAAAATTGGTTCTAAATCATATCCAGTTTTTAAAAGCATATTCAGTCTATTTATTTTTAATTCTTCGAATATTTTTTCATGGGGAAATATTTTTTTAGTGTCTATTAGAATTGTCCCTAAATAACCTTTCCTTAAATATCTTTTATTTCCATATTCAAATTCCTGTTCATAAAAATAGATAGAATCCCGTTCATCTATTTTAAAAATTTTATTTGAAATAAATTTGTTTATAATATCTAATGGATTAATATTTTGACCAGGCATTAGAATGCTTGAAAAATTATATGGATTTTTTTTCAAACAAACTTTTATAGTTTTTTCATTCATTTCATCCAATGGTAACGATAAATAGGAATCAAGAGGGTTGAATGAATAGCCAACACCCCTAAAACCCGTTATATTTGTCATCATATACTTTAATAAATTTTAATATTTAAATTTAATGTAATATTAATTACATTAAAGAAATTTTAAATACATAATTGTATTTAAAGATACTATGAAAAACAGAATAGATTTAAAGCAAGACGATATGCCAGACTTTTGGTATAACATACTCCCAGATTTACCAGAGCCTTTACCACCTCCTAAAGACATTGATGGGAAATCTATAGAAATATTGAAAAAGGTAATACCCGCAAAAGTTCTTGAGCATGAGTTTGCAGATCAAAGAAAAATACATATGCCTGATGAATTGCGTGAACTTTATTTTCAGGTAGGTCGACCCACGCCAATCATTAGGGCAAAAAGGTTTGAAAAACTTTTTAATTCTAATATTGAAATATATATGAAAATGGAAGGCTATACATTCTCTGGATCACATAAAATAAATAGTGCACTTCCCCAAGCATATTATTCAAAGCAAGAAGATGTTTCATTTGTTACAACGGAAACTGGAGCTGGTCAATGGGGGATTGCTGTAGCCTTAGCATCAACTTTGAATGGAATAAAAGCGAAAATCTTTATGGTGAATGCATCTTACAGACAAAAAACTTATAGAGTAACAATGATGAAAATGTTAGGTAGTGAAGTCTATCCAAGCCCGAGTGAAATTACAAAATTAGGGAAAGAATTATTAAAAAAGGAAAATATGAGGAATGGAAGTTTAGGTATAGCAATAAGTGAAGCTGTTGAATATGCTTTAGAAAATAATGGAAGATATAATGTTGGGAGTGTTGTAAATGCAGATCTTCTTTATAAAACAATAGCAGGTCTTGAGGCAAAGAAGCAACTTGAGGAAAATGGAATAGAGCCCGATTATATTATAGGTGTAGTTGGTGGTGGCTCGAACTATTCTGGACTAGCATTTCCATTTTATAAAGATTATAAAAATTTAAAATTCATTGCAGCTGGTTCACTTGAGGTACCGAAAATGACAAAAGGTGAATACAAATATGATTTTCCAGATACTGGGAAAATTCTCCCTCAACTTAAAATGTATACAATAGGTTATGATTTTATTCCACCACCAATTTATTCTGGGGGTCTTAGATATCATGGTGTAGCTCCCACACTCAGCCTTTTGATGAAAAATGGTATAGTACAGGCAAGGGACTATGACCAAGAAACAATTTTCAAATATGCAGAGCTTTATAGTAGGACTGAAGGTTACATTCCAGCTCCAGAAACATCTCATGCATTTCCAATAATAAAGGAGATTGCAGAAGAAGCAAAAAAAGATGGAAAGAAAAGAATTCTTATGAGTTTTTCAGGTCATGGTCTTCTTGATTTAGGATCTTATGCCATAATGTACAATGATGAATTACCACACATTCCATCATAATATTTTTATGCTTTTAATATTTTTTAAATTTTTTATTTTTGGTATAATTTCCCCAGGGATAATTTCTTCAGTAATTATATAAAGTCTGGGCTCTTCAATAAACTCTGGGTCCTCCACAATAGCCTGCCTAATATTTATTCCATGTTGTGCAATAATTGTGCTAACAGCAGCTATAATCCCTGGTTCCTTTGGATCAAATGCTGAAATTTCTAAAACGCCAAATCCAATTTTGTTAGCCACTTCTTTTAAATTAATAGAAGATTCAAGACTCGAAAATATTTTTGAAAGTTCTTCATCAGATGAAATTGTTTTTATTACAGATTTTACCACTCTTTGATCAACACCGCATGCTTTTGCCAATGATTTATTATTTATTTCCACATCATTACAAAAAATTCTTCCTTCCTTTACAGAAAGGCCGTAAAATAACATTTTTTTAACCACCATTAGCTGTGATGGTGAATTTTTAAATGTATCTGTAACAAGATTTTTTATAATGCTTGTCATTAATATTAAAATTTATTATTAATACTTAAAATTATTTATGGGCAAAGTATAAGTCTTCTTGACCAAAGGCAATCACCACAGGAAGGGGAGTTTCCTTCACAGTCTATTGTTGTATCCACTACAAAATGACAACCATTTCTTGAAAATACACAATCTATGCATGATGGATAAAGTGATGATTTTACGATCCATCTAAATTTTCTATATTCAATGGATTCCCATACTTCCATCAGACTTTTTTCCTTTATATTTCCAAAAGAAAATCTTTTAACAATCTTCTTCCTTTTAAATATAAACTCTGGATATTCATGGAGAAATCTATAACAGGGGATCACCTCACCATCCCATGCTATAACTGTACTATTTCTTTCCATAAAATCACAAATTCTTTCAGTTTTCAATGAATAGGCAGGTATTGTGGCCATAATCCTTTTTGACATTGCACGTCTCATAAATTCATCAAAATACTTTGCATATTCTTCATTTTCATATATTATTTCGTCATTTTGTTTCTCATCCATTGGTAAAAGTTGTGTTACGAGAATCTTTGAAACACCGAGAGAATCTGCTACATCAACTATCTCAGGTAAAGTCTTTATATTTGATTTCATTGCAACAAATTCAATTTCCAATTCTGGTCTATCACTTCTAAATTCTTTTTTTATCTCATTTAATTTAGTTATATTCCTATAAATTATGTTACTTGAAATACCTCTAATTTCCTTAAATCCCTGTTCCTCAGGTGAATCTATTGAAAATATAATTTTTGTCACTTGCCTCTCAACAATCTTTCTAGACATTTTTTCACTTAGAAGAGTTCCGTTAGTAGAAATTTCCACATCATACTTATTTGGTATTGAATATAAAAATTTTAAAAATGAATTGTGTATCAATGGTTCACCAATTCCACCAAAATGTATGTCTTTTAAAGAAACAATATTCTCTGCATCTTTAAGTATCTTATAAAATACCCCCTCATCCATATTACCTGGCTTGTCCCACCAATAATTTCTGTAACACATTTTACAGGATAAATTGCAGCCACTTGTTATTTCAATATACAATTTTTTTAATGGATCATTTTTAAGTAATATTTCAGCATCATTTAAATTGATCATTATTATTCATAATCGCAATTAAAAGAAAAATATTTCTAAATAAATGGTAAAAAGAAATCGTCAATTGCCTTTATTTCAACACTCCTTAAAATCCTTTGAACTGCGGGTACAGAAATTCCGAACTTTTTTGCTATATCTTTTAACTTTGCCCCCTTTGGTATTGAATAATAGCCCAATCTTATTGCTGTCATCGCTATTTCCCATTGCCTTACAGTTAATCCTTTTTCTCTAGGTATCTCAGTTTTTTTAATTATTTTGTAGTCAATACCTATTTCATCCAGCATTTTTAAAAGTTTTTCCATTTCATTATCCTTTATTATTAAGGTCACCATAATGTTTTCTTTTGAAACAAGTATGGGTGGCAAAATGAAAGCTTTATAATTTAATTTTTTATAAATATATAAAAAGTTTTTTGGAAGTTTTTGTACAATCAAGACTTTATAACTACTGTTTTTCCTGTCAATTGAAAGTATTTCAAATGTTTCAAGGGAATATCTTTGAATAATTTCCCTTTTCTTTGTCATAATTGTCTTTTCATCAACAAAATCGGATCTGCTCAGTTCTGCAATGTAGGAAATATGTTCACCATCATAGTTTATTATCTTTGTTACCAGTAGTTTCTTATTGTGAAGATAAAAATGCTCATTAACCATTCCAAGTTTTGGTAAATCCAAGTACATCTGTATTGATTTCATGATAATTCACATTTACCTGTGGGACATGCAGAATCATAAGTACTCTCAACGTGTATCAGACCGTCATCCTTTACCTTAAATTCCATCTCTATCTTCTTTTCCTCTTTCTTCTCTTTTTTCTCAGTGCCCTTTGTCAAAACCTGAACACTCTTACTACCATCTCTATAAACTGTAATTCCTTTACATTTTAATCTATAGGCAAGCATGTATGCATTTTCAACATCACTAATTGAAGCATCATTTCTCATGTTTATTGTTTTGCTTACCGCATTATCTGTATACTTCTGGAATGCGGCCTGCATTTTTACATGCCATTCTGGATCTATATCGGATGCAGTAACAAAAATTCTCTTTGCCTCTTCTGGTAATTCCAGATGCTGTATAGATCCAGTTTTTGCAATTTCACGCATTATATCTTCACTGTAAAATCCGTGCTTTTTAGCATATTCTTCAAACAATGGGTTTACTTCAAGTAATTGTGCACCGTCAAGAACATTTCTTATAAATGAAAGTGCAAAAAGTGGTTCTATGGAAGAACTTGTATCTGCAATTATGGAAATTGTGCCTGTAGGTGCTATGGTAGTAGTAGTGGCATTTCTTATTTTTATCCCCTTTTTCTCCCACACTGAACCCTCCCAGGCAGGAAAAGTTCCCCTCTTTTCAGCAAGTTCTTCGCTCATTCTATGACTTTCATCATTAATAAATTTCATTACTTTTTCTGCCACATTTAACGCTTCCTCTGAATTATATGGTATCCCCATTTTTATAAGCATTTCTGCAAATCCCATTACCCCAAGACCAATTTTCCTTGTTTTTCTCGTCATTTCCTGTATTTCTGGCAAGGGAAATTTATTAGCATCAATAACATTATCAAGAAAATGTACAGATTCCCTTACAACATTTTTCAACCTTTCCCAATTTATACTACCGTTCTCATCCACCATAAGTGAGAGGTTTATTGATCCTAAATTACAGGATTCGTATGGTAATAGAGGTTGTTCACCACAAGGGTTTGTACTTTCAATTATCCCTAATTGTGGTGTAGGATTGTGCCTATTTATTTCATCTATGAAAATAACCCCAGGATCACCTGTGGTCCAAGCATGTGAAACTATTAGATCCCATATACGTCTTGCCTCCACCTCCTTTACCACTTCTCCATTTCTTGGATTTCTAAGTGCATAAGTCCCATTATTTTCAAGAGCTTTCATAAATTCGTCAGTTACTGCAACACTTATGTTGAAATTTGTTAATATTTTATTTTCAGAATCTTTACTTGCAATGAAATCCATAATATCTGGATGATCAACACGTAATATGCCCATATTTGCACCGCGTCTTTTTCCTCCTTGTTTTACTACGTCTGTTGAAACATCAAATATTCTCATAAATGAAAGTGGCCCAGAAGCTACACCCTTTGTTGAACCAACAATGTCCCCCTTTGGCCTCAATCTTGAAAATGAAAATCCAGTTCCACCTCCTGACTTATGTATTAAAGCAGCATGTTTTATTGAATCAAATATTTTCTCCATGGAATCATAAACAGGAATTACAAAACATGCAGAAAGTTGACCTATTTCGGTATTGGCATTCATTAATGTTGGTGAATTAGGTATAAAATACCTCTTACTCATCATATCATAAAAAATCAAGGAAGTCCTCTCTATTTCCTTTTCATTTTCCCCTAAAAATTTAATAAGTTCTGAAAAAGGGACCTTCATTCTCCCCTCATCATTTAAAATTGAATATGCCCTTTTTATCATATCATATTCCCAATATGTAAGAGTGTGTTCTTTTACATCTTCCATTGGCCATTTTTTCTGTTCTCCTTTAATATCATAAATTTTCTCATTGTACAATATGTCCACAAGGGCAATATATTTTGCAACACGTTCAAACATTTGACCTGGTGTTTCAATCACATCCCCTCTTTCATTTTTTAGCAAATATCTAGCCTCAAGAACCTTTATTGCGTTAAGTGATAATTTTAAATCATCCTTTACACCATATGCCCTTTTAATTTCCCTAATGAGTTTTCTTCTTTCTCTATATAATATATATGCCTTTGCTACATTTGTGTAACCTTCCAACATCAATACTTCTTCTACAACATCTTGAATTTCCTCCACCTTAGGTATTTCTACATTTGTTTCTTCCAACTTTTTAACTACAATTTGCGAAAGTCTATCTGCTTCTGAATAATTTTCAATACCTGTTGCTTTCATTGCCTTGTAAATAGCAATTGTAATTTTTTTCCTATCAAAGGGTACCAATGTTCCGTCCCTTTTCATTACTTTATCCATATTTCTATCCCTCCTGAATTGTGGGTAAGAAAGGCTATTTAATTGGATATTCTAAATTTTTTTTAACAACATGATTAGTAAATATATTTTACCAGAGCAGGTAAAAAACATGGTAAAACATTATTTAGAAAAATTATTGAATATATATCTATAAATTTCCAAAGTCCCTATATCATACCATCTACCTTTAAAAGGTATTCCATAAACCACATCATCTTTTATTAACCATTCTATAAGATGCCCCATTTGGTCTGGATTATTTTTTTCTCCCAAATATTTTTCTATTAAAATTTGTATTTTATTATTAAACATATATATACCTGTGCTTATCAATGTACTTTCTGGATTTTTTGGTTTTTCCTTAAAATTTTTTATTCTGAATTCATCATCTATGTTTACCACTCCATATTTTTTTGCTTCTTCAATTGATCCAATATCATAAAGAGCCAACACGTTCTTTCCTTTATCCTCAAAAAATTTTTTTAAAGGAAGAAGGTCAAAGTCAAAATAGTTATCACCTGCTATAACAGCATAACTATCTGCATTAACTTGTTTCAATGCATATGCAAGTCCCCTAATTGCACCAAATTTTTCTTCTTCTGCCATTGTTGGTTCAACTATCATGGAAATATCCAAATTTTTTCTTAATGAAATAAAATATTCAAATTGATCAGAAAATTTTTTATTTGTGGAAATATAAATTTTCCTTATACCAATTGCATTTAATTTTTGAATAATATGATCAAGTATGGGTTTACCACCTAGAGGAAACAATGATTTAGGTATAAATTCCGAAATTGGAAGTAGTCTTTTTGCAAAACCTCCTGAAAGTATTATGGCATCCATATTTAGAATATAAATAATAAACATAAATATTTTTCACCTAAATGTTAATATTTTCCCCTTTATGTTTTTATTTTATTTTTTTAAAAATTTTTCATTTTTGTGTATTAATAAATATTAATTATAGATCATAAAACAATTTTAATATATATAAAAAATCAATAAAAACACTTTTTATTCATTTTATTAAAGAACAAAAATTAAATAGTTGTAAAATAATTTAAATTAGAATGTGTGATACTCTTTGTTCTTTAAATTTAAATAATGAAAATAAATCAATTACTTATTTTGCTAAGAACAGTGATAGAGAACCAAATGAAATTCAAGTGGTTGAATATTATCCATCAATAGAAAGAAAAGGAAAAACAAAACTTACATACATTGAAGTTGAAACTTTGGGAATCACTAATGAAATAGTAATTTCCAGGCCTGAATGGATGTGGGGAGCGGAAATGGGATTTAATGAACATGGTGTATCAATTGGTAATGAAGCAATTTTTACAAGGAATCATTTACCTTCAAAAGGCCTTTTAGGAATGGACCTTTTAAGGCTTGGATTAGAATATGGAAATAATGCAAGAAAATCTGCTGATGTTATTATCAGTTATTTAGAACAGTATGGGCAAGGTGGGAGCAATAGTAAGAATTCAAAATTTCATTATGATAATTCCTTTCTCATAAGTGACTATGAAACATGTTATATTCTTGAGACCATTGGAAAGGAGTGGAGAATTAAAAAAATAAACAATTTTGGGTCAATATCTAACAGTATAACAGATAATGTTTCATCCTCTGAAAGGAATCAAAGTAAAAATTTCAATCCTTCCCAGCGTATTCTAATGACAGGTTTTGGGAAAGGTATCGTAAGACAGAAGTTTACACAAAATGCGCTTTTAGATATAAAAGAAAAAACCTCTCTTGATTACATAATGAAAATTATGAGATCGCACAGCAAAGATAGCTATATGCCAGCAAAGGGAAGTAATAGGGACGTTTGTATGCATGCAGGTTCCACAATTAGAAGAAATCAGACAGTAAATTCAATGATTACGGAGATTGGAAAAGATTTTGTCATTGCTTGGTTTACATTTTCTTCCAATCCCTGCATTTCACTTTACAAACCATTAATTTTTAAGAAGAAATCAATTAATAATATTGAAAATATTATGTATGATAAAAATTATTGGATTAATTCAGAAAAAATACATAGAAGGCTTATTATGTCACCCCTTTCAGATTATGTTGAATCAATGAAATTTGTGGAATCAATTCAAAAAAATGTTAATAATATAATGGAACCAATAAGACTAAATCTCATTTCAGGGGGAGATATTAACCGACGCGATATTGATTTAAAATATCAGGAAATAAACAAATTGGATAGAAAAGTTCTTGATTGGCTTTCCATAAAAGGAAAAAATGTTGACAAAAGAATTCCTTTATTATATAGGAGATGGTGGAAAAAGGTGAATAAAAATATATTTCTTTGATGTTTTAATTTTATAATTAATTTTTTATTCCCTTATTTTATCAAATTTTGAAAGTAATGCTTGTACTTTAAAGGCAGAAACATCAGGAAAATTAATCCCTGTTAAATATTTTCCAGTGTTATTATTTGTGTTTTCATAGACGAGACCATTATCCATTGGAATATTTTTAAATATTAAAACATCAATCAGACCAGATAGTACTTTTGTAACATATGAATGAATCCAGGATATCACATGTGTCTGTTTCCAGGCACAGCAAATTTTCCTCTGATCATAAAATCATTTTTGTTAAAAACTATTCAGTTTTGGGGATTTTTAAATACTCTTGACTCTTTATCGATAAATTCTAAATATGGAAGAAGGAAAAATGATCCGATGGGATCATCGTAAAATTCAAAATTTCCATTTAAATCTGAAGAATAGCAGAATACTTCATTTGTGATCAACATATTCAAAAATCTTCTATGTTGATTTTAAATTGTACTCTTATGGTATTATTATAATTATATATTAATCTAACCTGAAAACTTACTTATTTATGGAAAAATTACAATATGCATATATTAATCATAAAATAAAAAAATCTAATATGTAAAATTAAAATAATCAAAGGGATTAATTTAAAAAATAATGGAAATAGAAAAATACAATTATTATCTTCCAAAAGAACTCATAGCTCAAAGACCTATAGAGCCAAGAGATAATTCGAGGTTAATGGTCTTAGGAGATACTATAGAACACAGATACTTTTATGAAATAAAAAATTACATTCAAAAAGGAGATATTCTTGTTTTTAACAATTCAAAGGTAATTAAGGCAAGATTATTTGGTAAAAAATCAACAGGTGGAAAAGTCGAGCTTCTTCTTCTTTCACCATTTGAATCAAAATTTCTTGTAAAGGGTAAAAATGTAAGAGAGGGAACGGAAATATTTGTTGGTGATTATGTGGGAAAGGTTTTAGAAAAGGAAGAGGGTGTGGCAAAAATATCCTTTAATATACCTGTGATGGAACTTGTTGAAAAATATGGTAATATCCCACTCCCTCCATATATTAAAGAAAAATTAGAAAATGTTGAAAGATATCAAACAGTATATGCAAATATTGATGGATCAATTGCAGCCCCAACTGCTGGACTTCATTTTACAGAAAAATTGCTCAATGAATTAAAGGAAAAGGGTGTTAAATTTGCGTATGTTACACTACACATTTCCTATGCTACATTTAAGGAAATAGGTGAAAAAGAAATCAAAAATAATAGATTACATACTGAATATTACTCAATTCCACAGGAAACTGCAGATATGCTAAATAATGCTGATGGTAGAATATTTGCAGTGGGTACAACAGTAATAAGGGCTCTTGAATCATCCACTGTAAATGGAAAATTAATACCCAATTTTTCAGAAACAGATCTTTTTATAAAACCACCCTATGAATTTAAATTTAAAACAGATGGACTAATTACAAATTTTCATATTCCAAGATCATCACTTCTCATGCTTGTATCAGCATATGGAGGATATGAAAGGATAATGAAAGCATATAAGATTGCAGTGGAAAAAGGGTACAGGTTTTATAGTTTTGGCGATGCTATGTTCATTTTGAAGTGAAAAAAATTTGTACCAAAATATTTAAATTACTATAAAAAATATTTAAAATTATGAAAAACGCAATAGTATTGGTCTTAGCATCTGTTTTTTTAATATCTCTATTGGCACCTGCAGCGACCGGAAGTTATCTAAATGTTACCATATACCCAGACAAGGGACTTGCAAATATAAAACTAAATTCTGATGCATCTCTAATATTTACATATCCTGCAAATGGAACAGTATCTAAAATTTTAAATGGAACATCTTATACAAAATCATTCTCTTTGAATTTTACACATCCCTCGGATCGGCACATATCCTTTATGGAAGGCTGGCTAAAATCAAGATATCATAATATTTCTGTTGAAAATATGAGCATAATATACAATGTTGTTTTAAATGCAAATAAGACTACATTAGTTCTAACAAAACTTGTTACGATTAATCTTTGGGTAACCGGGATCTTCAATAAAACAAAGAGCGAAACAAAGGTGAACATGTCCTGGAGAGCTTTTGAGGTAAAAGGAAACTTTAAACTATCTTATGAAAATGAGACTTTTGATTTGAATTTAATGGAAGGTCCTTGGGAAAATATGTGGATGTTCCCGCCTCTATTCCAGTATGAGTTCCAAAAAAAATATGAAGAAATGAATAATGTTTCAACACTAAATTATACAATGTTTGCAAAATCTTTGTCCACATGGCAGAGAACATATAATCCCACAACAAATACTACCACATTTTATTACAATGCTTCGAAATATCTACTGTTCAATGCTATATGGACAATAAATAACAGTTATTTACCTGGTCTTAATGGTACGTATACATTGAAAATAGTTTACGATCCAGCAAGTACGATCACTGTCCCTGGATATGCAACAGCCTCTGGTGATACAATAATAATTTCACCTACAGCTCCTTCAAATACCCTGCCATTAATAATTGCCGCTGTGGTAGTATTGGTAGTTGTAGTTGGAGCATTGGCATTCTTTATTAAGAAAAAGAAATAAAATTTTTTAAATTTTTTTTACCATTTTTTTCCAGTTATTTTTTCATAAAGCTCTTTATAAAGCTTGCTTGTTTTTTCAATCATATCCTTAGGCAAAGGAGGTATTTGTGGTTCCTCTAAACCCTTCTCCCTTGCATCCATAAGTTTTTCAAAATAACCTATTTTTCTATAATACTGTCTCACAAATTCTTTACTGAGTTCAACAAAATTCCCTTTATTATATTCTAACAAATCCCAGAACCTATCCTCATCAGCAGTACCAAATGTATCAACCAAATATGGTCTCCTTTCATTGTCTAAAGCAAATTCTTTTTTTCCATCCACATGTAAAAGGCCTCTTTCCTTAACATCATTGTTTATTTTTTCATCCACCTTAAGAATTATTTCCCTAATTTCATCCAACTCAGACATTTTAAGACCCGATATTTCCAAAGCCTCATTCAAATTCAAATTTCTATCATGTTCTTCAAATTTTGTTGTTACTTCAAAGAATGGTGAACTAAGAGGCTCACCATATTTTAGATTTTTTAACCCCACTTCTTTCATTGATATTTTACCCTCTTTTAATCTATCGAACAAAGATCCTGCAACATAATATCTAGTAATAAATTCTAATGGTATAAGATAATTCTTCAGGTCTGTTTTACCCTTCTGTACTATGTTGAATCTTTTCACTCTCATTTTATTGTATGATTCAAGTGAAATAAAGTGTGTTCTAAATCCCATATTTTCAGATATTTGGAACCAATGTGCTGAGGTCCTACAAAGAGATGCACCCTTATCTGGTATTTCTGAAGGAATTATTTTATCAAAAACTGATATGTTGTTTGTGAATTCAAATAAAAGTTCATTTTCATTAATTGCATAAACCTTTTTTACTTTGCCTACCCTAATCAACTCCATATTACTAAAAAGAAATATATGAATATAAAAATTATTCTTCAATCAAATTTACAGAGATTGAAAGAGCGTTAAGTAAGTCATCTACTGTCCTGTAAAAACTTTTAAAATTCTTAGATTTAATCTCAAATATCAAATAATTTCCTTCAATGTGAGAATCCACATATCCTCTATTTTCAATCTCTACACTTCTCAATATTTTTTCTGGGTTATCAGATTTAATTTTTATAATGAAATTAAACATATGGTAAAAATAATCTCAAAATATATATTTAAGGATTACATATAGATAAGGGATTAATATGACAAGGATCAAAGGTATTAATGATACTTCTGATATGGTAGCAATTTTTCACACATCAGATACTGAAATAAAGAAAAATGTTTTTCTTGATCTAATACGTGGTTGGATGACCTTGGAGGAAATTGAAAAAAAATATGGGGAAGAGGGAAAAAGGGCGGTGTTTTATCTTGAAAAAATCAAGCTTGTGGAAAGTCAATGGCTATTAAAGGAAGGAGGGCAGAGAACAAAATCCTATAAGGCATATTATGATACAGTACAAATAAATATAACTATGCCAATAATAGAACTACCAGAAATAATAAGAATAGCCACAATGAGTGAAGAAGAAATTAATAAATATGAGGAAATGATATTGAAAATTATGGGGGATAAAAAATCAATTTATTTGGGTGATGTTCAAACCGCATTAAATATTTCTCTTTCATTTCTTAAAGGTATTATAAAAAGAAGCATGAAATTTGATATTAAAGGTCATGATCTTGAGAGGGTTGAAGTATGAATATCCCACAATACTTTTCAAGGGTAAGTCCAGTGCTTTTAGGTCTTATTTCTGGAATACTCATTGGTATCACCGCAGTTTCTCTCTATTTAATATATCAGTATAAAATTTCAATTTATGGATTTCTTATACCTGTGATCACCGCTGCCCTATCCTCATTTGTTATTTTTTTACCAAACTATATAAAAATATCTAGAACAATATCAAGTTTCATATCCGGAATTCTTATTGTTTTAACAGGTTTTATTATATTTATCTTCTTCGGTGATAATATTCTTAATCCTTCCATTACCTTAATGGCACTTGCATCCATAATACTCTCAGTAATTACCTTTTTCTCAATATTTTTCCTTTTCATTTCCCTTGAAAGGAGGGAAATATTACAGGTAATAAAGGAAGAAATAAAGGAAAGAAAGATTGAAAAGCCACCAATGAATAGACTGTGAGGGTGAATACAATGTCACCCAAAGTATCTGTTTTAAGATTGGGCCATAGACCCCAGAGGGATAAGAGGGTGACAACTCATGTTTGTTTGGTGGCCAGGGCATTTGGTGCTGAATGTGTTTATGTGACAACAAAGGATAAAAAATTGGAAAAAACAATCAATGACATTACGTTTAGATTTGGTAATTCTTTTGAAATAAAAACTGGGGTAAACTGGAAAAAGATTATGGAGGAATTTAATGGTATAAAGGTTCATTTGACAATGTACGGAATTCCTTTACAAAGAGTAATTGATGAATTGCCAAGAGAAAAGGATGTACTTGTTATTGTGGGTGCAGAAAAGGTACCAGGAGAGGTGTATGTAAAATCGGATTTTAATGTGGCCGTAAGTAATCAGCCACACAGTGAAGTTGCAGCTCTTGCAATATTTCTTGATAGATACTTTAAAGGGAAGGAACTTGAAAAAAAATTTATGGGTAGGATGAGGGTAGTTCCTTCAAAGGTGGGAAAAAATGTTAAGATTTTTACAAAAGAAGAGTGCCTGAAAGTGTTGAAGGAAAGTGGAGCAGATGAAAAATTGATAATACACAGTCTTGCGGTGGCTGATTTTGCAACTAAAATTGGGGAATTATGTAATGCGGATATACCTCTTCTTGAATGTGGTGCAATTCTTCATGATATTGGTAGAGTTAAGGTAAATGATATTTCACATGGTATAGTAGGTGCGGAAATGCTTAGATCATTAGGTTATCCTGAAGATCTTATAAATATAGTTAAAAGGCATGTGGGTGGAGGTATAGATGAGGAGGAGGCAGAAAAATTAGGGTTGAAAGAAAAGGATTTGATTCCCCAAACTTTGGAGGAGAAGATTGTTTGTCATTCTGATAATTTAATATCGGGGAATAAAAAAATTAATCTTGAGGAAATACTTGATTATTACAGGAAAAAAGGTCTCTACAAAAGTGTGGAGAGAATAAGAGATATGCACAGGTACCTTTCGGACCTGATTGGCAAAGATCTTGACCTTATTTGATCAATATGGCAGGAAATATATATGAGAGGGAATTGAGGAAAATACTTTCAGGAGAAAAAGCATATATAGAAAAAATTACAAAATCATATCCAGTTGAGCAAAGAGAACTATATCTGAAAATAGTGGAAAGACCATTTCTTGTTTTGCGTGCAGCAGGATCCTTTGGTATTGATATAGTAGCAATAAGAGATGATTTTTCATTTCCAATTGAGGTAAAAAGCTCACACTACAATGTTTTTAGGTTTACAATGTCAAATGGTAAAGCGCAGGATCAGATATTAAATCATATTAGGGATACTGGCAGAGCAGGGTTATTCCCACTCTATGCATATAGAATAAAAAATGTACATGGTGATCCTTGGAGATTATTTGTTCCACCTGGTTTAAATGTGAGGGGAAATATGATGCTTGTTTATAGACTACTTCCAAAGATTGAGATTACAAATTCTGGAAATTATCTTATGAGATGGGATCAGGGATTTCCTCTACATAAATTTATAGATTATCTTACAAAAAAATATTTATGAATTACTCATTCAACCAAAATAAAATTTCCATGATAGATTATTTATACTGGTTAATAATTCAAGTGAATAAAAGTATAAAGTTGGTGATCCAAATTGGCCAATGGATTATATACAGCTAAAAAGTTAGAAAAGTCGAGGCAAAAATTAAGATGGAGTGATAGATACTATAAGAAGAGGGTATTAAAATTAAAGGAGAAGAGCGACCCACTTGAGGGATCTCCTCAGGCAAAGGGTATAGTTCTAGAAAAAATAGGCATAGAGGCAAAACAACCTAACTCAGCAATAAGAAAGGCAGTGAAGGTACAACTAATAAAAAATGGAAAAGTTGTGACAGCCTTTGCACCGGGTGATGGTGCAATAAACTACATTGATGAACATGATGAAGTGGTAATAGAAGGGATTGGGGGGAGGCTTGGTAGATCTAAAGGTGATATTCCAGGTGTAAGATACAAAGTAATAAAGGTAAATGGTATTTCATTAAAGGAATTGGTAAAGGGAAGAAAGGAGAAACCTGTGAGGTGATTTTTCATGAAAATTTTAATTTTTGGCAAGTATGATCCTGATGAGGTGGTGGTAAAGGATCCAAGCCTTGTTAAATATCTTAACTTAAAGCCAAGGTATGTGTTTCACACTCATGGTATTTATGGAAGAAAACATCTCGGGAAAAGAGAGATGAATGTTTTAGAAAGGTTAATAAACAACATGATGAGGACTGAAAAATATACAGGAAAAAAGCTAAGTGCATACAGAGTGGTAATGAAGGCATTTGAAATAATTGAAGAAAGGACAAAAAAGAATCCAATTCAAGTTTTTGTGAATGCGCTTGAAAATAGTGCTCCTAGAGAAGAAGTAACAAGGCTTAAAATGGGTGGTGTTGCAGTACCAAAGGCAGTAGATGTATCAGCATCTAGAAGATTGGATCTAGCTTTAAGAAATATTGCCCTTGGTGCAATGCAATGTACATTTAGAAGTCCAAAGCCGATCTATGAATGTCTGGCAGAGGAAATAATTAAGGCTTCAAATTATGATATGGGAAGTTTTGCAATTTCAAAGAAGGAAGAGGTGGAAAGAATCGCAGCTTCAGCCAGATAAGGGTGATAGATGTGGGAAGGAAAGAGGACAACATTAGGAAAGCATCTAAGATCATGGATGATATTACAAAGATTAGGAACATTGGTACAATTGCACACATTGATCATGGAAAAACAACATTGAGTGATAACCTTATAGCAGGTGCAGGAATGATGAGTGAGGAGCTGGCAGGTAAACAATTAGTTCTTGATTATGATGAGCAGGAGCAAGCAAGGGGAATAACAATTAATGCAGCGGCAGCATCTATGGTTCATGAGGTAATGGGCACGGAATATTTAATAAATCTAATAGACACTCCAGGCCATGTTGATTTTGGTGGCGATGTTACAAGGGCATTAAGAGCCCTTGATGGTGCAATTCTTGTTGTAGATTCCGTTGAAGGTGTGATGCCACAAACTGAAACTGTAATTAGGCAAGCTATGAAGGAAAAGGTAAAGCCTGTACTTTTCATTAATAAGGTGGATAGGTTAATAAATGAATTAAAGCTTAATGCCGATGAAATGCAAAAAAGGTTTGTTAAAATAATTACTGAAGTAAATAGATTAATTAAACTTTATGCGCCTCCAGAATTTAAAGAATCTTGGCAGGTAAAAGTAGAACAAGGGACAGTAGCCTTTGGATCAGCATTTAATAAATGGGCGCTCAGCATAAGTTCTATGAAAAAAAATGGTATAACATTCAAGGATGTTTATGAATATTTGAAAAATGGTGATCAGAAAACATTATCGAAGAGATCACCACTTCATCAAGTAGTTCTTGATATGGTAGTACACCATATACCAAACCCTGCAGAAGCACAGAAATACAGGATCCCTCAGATATGGAAAGGTGATTTGAACTCAGATGTTGGAAAGGCATTACTTAATGCAGATCCAAAGGGACCTACTGTAATAATGGTCACAAAAATAATTGTTGATCAACATGCAGGTGAAGTGGCTGTTGGCAGGGTTTATTCTGGCACACTCAAAAAGGGTGATGAACTCTATATTTCAGATATGGGTGAAAGGACCTATAAGGTACAACAGCTTGCAATGATGGTAGGACCGGATAGAATACCTGTTGAGGAGATCAAGGCAGGAAATATTGCAGCGATGGTAGGTCTTAAAGATGCAATTGCAGGTTCAACTGTATCTTCAATAAAGGGTATAGAACCATTTGAACCTATGAAACACTATTCAGATCCTGTTGTTACAATGGCAATTGAGGCAAAATATACAAAGGATCTTCCAAAATTGATTGATGTTTTAAGGCTCATTGCAAAGGCAGATCCTTCAATACAGGTAGAAATAAATCAAGAAACGGGAGAACATCTCATATCCGGTATGGGTGAATTACACCTTGAAGTAACGCTATACAGAATAGTGAATGACTACAAGGTGGAGGTAGAAACATCTGAACCTTTGGTTGTTTATAGAGAGACTGTTGCTCATAAAGGTGGGCCATTTGAAGGCAAATCACCAAACAAGCATAATAGATTTTACCTAGAAGTAGAACCGTTGGAGGAAAGTGTTATCAATGGAATACTTTCTGGTGAAGTTCCTCAGGGTGATAGGTTTAAGGATAAAAAAGCGCTCACTAAGAAACTAGAGGATCTTGGTATGGACAAGGAAGAGGCAAGAAGGGTGGAAGTAATAAAGGGGCCAAATGTTCTTTTGGATATGACTTGGGGAATACAGTACCTAAATGAGACCATGGAGCTTGTTAAACAAGCATTTCTTGAGGCTGTTGATAAGGGACCGCTTGCAAATGAAAAATTATATGGTGTGAAAGTAAAACTTGTTGATGCAAAATTGCATGAGGATAGCATACACAGAGGCCCTGCACAAGTAATACCTGCAGTGAGAAATGCAATATATGGCGCAATTTGCCAGGCTGAAAGAATATTACTTGAGCCAATACAGAATGTGTTTCTTAATGTGCCAACTGAAGAGGTGGGAAATGTGACAAGGGAATTACAACAAAGAAGAGGCGTAATATTGAGCATAGAGCAAGAGGAATATCAGACAACAATTGTAGCAAAGGCTCCTGTTGCAGAACTATTCGGTTTTGCATCTGCAATTAGGTCAGCAACAAGTGGAAGAGTATTATGGTCAACTGAGAATGCTGGATATGAAAGGGTACCTAGAGAACTCCAGGATCAAGTAGTAAGAAAAATCAGGGAGAGAAAGGGTCTTAAGCCAGAACCCTATGATGAAGATTATTATTCAAGCCTTTAAATCTTTATTTTTTATTTTAAAATATTATATTTTTATATCTTAGAAATCTTAAATTGTATAGAAGCGAGCAAAAAATTTTAATAAAAAATTTTTGATATTAAAATTTCAAAAAATTATTATTGTGAATGAAAATTGGAAGGCTTGAATTTGAAGTTGAAAGAAATATATCTGGATCCGTTGGCAAAATGGCTTAAACATATTTTGTAAAAGCCAAGAAACTAATAGAAAATAGTTAAAATGGCGTAAATTCGTTTTTTTATTATTTAAAAATGTTTACCTATAAATTCTAAGAATCATAAGAAAATTTAATAATGTTTTTAGATATGATATTTTATGAAATGGGTGACAAGAGAAAAGGCAAAAGTGGATAGGATTGCCTGTCCTTGGTTAATAAAAAAATTTGTGGATCCTGATGCGGAATTTCTATTTGTACCCTCTGATAAAGTAATAGAAGTTGCGGAAAGGGAACATGCAATACCATTTGATGTGCCAGGTGTGGAACTTGGCCACCATATTGAAAATGGTAAGGAATACGTGAGTTTTGACGCAATAATAAAAAAATATAATATAAAGGATCCTGCAATAAATGAATTGGCAAAGATAGTCAGATCTGCAGATGCAAAGGTAGAGAATCCATCGCCTGAGGGAGAAGGATTAAAGGCAGCTGCAGAAGGTTTTAGGATAATTTCCAAGGACGATTATGAGAATATGAGATTACAGTTTCCACTCTATGATGCACTTTATGCATATTGTAAGAAAAAGTTATCCTAATTCCCATATAGGAAACAGGCAACGAAATGCCCATTTCCCACATCCTTTAGCTCAGGCTTCTTTGGCTCATATAACTTAATTTTTACATCGTTTCCAGAATATTCTATCTTTTCTATTCCATAAAAAGCCCTGATGTTTGATTTTGTTTTTTCTTTTTCTATCACAGATCCTATTGCTCCCGCATTCTTTATTTCCTCAAAATGTAGAATCAATTCTGTATCACTTATAATTTCAATTTCCTTAAGTTTGTTTTCACCCAGTTCTTTATTCCTTGTAGGGTCGAGAGCGAACCTTAAATTTTCAACAAGTTCGTTTGAAGTCCAACCGCATTTTTCAAATGAAAATTTACATCTTGTATGGAATGAACATCCTTTTGGTGGATTAATTGGGCTAGGTACTTCACCTTCCAAAATTACTCTCATCCTCTTTGTTTTTGGATCAGGAATTGGAACTGCAGAAAGGAGTGCTTGGGTATAAGGATGTAAAGGATTTTTGAAAATTTCCTTTGTTTCTGCAATCTCGACTATCTTACCAAGATACATAACCATGATTTTGTCCGCAATATGCCTTACCACCAGTATGTGGTGCGAAATGAAAAGCATAGTTAAATTAAAATCCTTCTTTAAATCATCCAGCAAATTAAGTACCTGAGCCTGAACAGAAACATCAAGTGCAGATGTGGGTTCATCAAGAACAACAAATTCAGGGTTAAGGGCTAGAGCCCTAGCAATGGCCACCCTTTGCCTCTGACCTCCAGATAATTCATGAGGAAATTTGTTCATAAATTCTGGTCCTAAACCAACACTTTTTAAAAGTTCTTCCACTCTTTTATATGCTTCCTCATTTTTCCATCCAAATGATTTTAATGGTTCTGCTATAATATCCTTTATGAGAAATCTTGGATCTAGGGATGAATAGGGATCCTGAAATACGATTTGCATATACCTTCTTAAGGATCTCACATCACTTTTTTTCATATGAAACATTGAGTATTTTTTTATTTCAGATGAAGAAAGTTTTTCATTATTCATTATTTTTTCAATTATCTCTGTTTTAGGTTTGAAGTACAGTTCACCACCTGATGGTTCCACCAATCTTAGTATCAATCTACCCAAGGTAGTTTTACCACATCCTGATTCACCCACCAGGCCCACAACTTCACCTTTATTTATTGTTATATCTACGCCATCCACTGCCTTCACAATAAGTCTACTTCTTGAAAATGTGCCCTTTTTTATTTCAAAATATTTTTTTAAATTCTTTCCAACTAAAAGTATTTCAGACATTTTAAATCACCCTTGGTACAGCCAACAGGCCACAGAATGGCCATCTTCAATTTGTGTCATCTTAGGGACCTCTCTGCTACATATATCCATTGCAAATTCACATCTGGGATGGAATTTACAGCCCTTTGGCGGGTCAATCATATTCGGTATTGAACCTGGAATTATGTGAAGCTTCGATTTCATTGTTTCTTCAGTTGGTATTGATCTTAGAAGTCCTCTAGTATATGGGTGTTTAGGATTGTAAAAAATTTGCATTTTATTCCCGATTTCTACTATGTTTCCAGCATACATCACGGCAACCCTATCTGCCATATCTGAAATTACGCCCAAATCATGGGTAATAAAAAGAATAGATGCTGAAGTTCTTTCCTTTAGATCCTTCATTAGATCTAGGATCTGTGCTTGAGTGGTAACATCCAATGCGGTAGTGGGTTCATCAGCAATGAGTAATTTTGGATCACAGGAAAGTGCCATTGCTATCATAACTCTCTGCCTCATTCCGCCACTCAACTCATGAGGATATGCAGATAGAAGACTTTCAGGATCATAGATGTTCACCAACCTTAGCAATTCTATTGCCCTTTTCTTTGCCTCTAATTTTAATGGCCTCATCAAATATGATTTTAATATTGGTATTTTGAATATTAAACCCTCATGTTTACTTTCTACAATCTTTTTATAAAACTCAATGTGCATTCTTGAAACTTTGTCAGAATTTCTCAATTCTGATATTAATTCATCTTTCTGCAGATCTGTCAAATCATTTCTAAAGTATATAGATTTCATTTGTTCAATGAGTGCATATTTTAATGGATCCTTGGAAAGTTCCAACAACCTTTCTTTATTATTACTAAACACCAAATTCTTAATCTCATTAAATGTATTTTCATCCACAATATGTCTAGAAAGTATCCTCATCATTAATTCATATTTCATATGCTCAAGGATAGGTTCAGTCAACTGATATTCAACTGAAAGTACAGGATTTAGTGCAGTCATCGGTTCTTGAAAAATCATACTCATTTCCTTTCCCCTAATCTTGTTAAGAAATTCTTGTGTTTTTATATACAATCTTCTGTTCATTTTTAATTTTGCCTTTTTATTTTTATATTTTATTACCACATCCTTTCCCACATTCTTTGTTAATTCAATGCCATTAAATATTATTTTGCCATCAACAATCGTTCCTTGAGTAGGTGGTAGAAGACCCATTATTGAATATGATGTAACAGATTTTCCACAGCCAGTTTCACCCACCAACCCTAATGTTTCCCCCGGATAAATCTCAAAGTCAACTCCATCAAGTGCCTTTACCACACCTTTCCAGGTGACAAAATGTGTTTTTAAGTTTCTTACTATTAGAAGAGGTTCATTATTCATATTTTATATCATCTCCTAAGTCTTGGATCAAGAGCATCCCTCAAGCCATCCCCGAGCAAGTTCATTCCAAGGGCAAATATCATTAGTGCAAAACCTGGGAATACTATAGTCCACCAATCACCCACAATAGCATACTCATAACCTAGGCTTGAAAGATAACCCAGTTCAGGCATATATGAGTTTGAAGGTGCAAAACCTATGAAATATAATGT
>JAVZSA010000006.1:0-48477 GCA_038880255.1 Thermoplasmata archaeon | reverse complement strand
GGAACCATACATCACAGAATTTGTACTAGCAGTTGCAAATACATTAATCTGGTACGGGACCAATATTATCTGTGTATTCTGTGTAATTGCTGCCATTCCCCATACACTTGTACCTTTATTCCAATATGAATAAAGATCACCAACGGTTAAGGATGAGACCTCAGCAAGATTTAGGGTGAAATTGGCAATACCTGAATGATTAGTATTATTATATACTGCTGATGGTGCTAATGCGGTCTTTGAATAGAAATAAACTGTTGCATTGTAAACTGGTTGATCAGTAGCATTAACAACTTTTGCCTGAGCAGTTATCTGCCCAGCTGAAAATCCGAATGGATTGTTCACTGTGAATGTTGTAATCCTGTAATCTGGTGCTCTTTGAACTGCAAGTTGTGAGGATATGTACTCACTTCCCTGCATATAGAAATTACCATTCACAATTACTCCAGGTGGATATATGCCTGGTGTCTGTGGATAGTAAGTATATGCATATGGTATTACATACACATTACTTATTCTATCAACCATTGGAGAGCCTGCATCACCTACTGTTACATAATAGGAACCTGTTCCATTCACCACATATGAATTGTTAAGCATTATTCCATAGCCATAGTAAACATAGTCCCAGGCAGTTGTATTTGTGGTTACACCAAGCCATGATGCAAGAACAGGATCGGGCGTTTTATTATCAAGTTGACTTACAAACACACCTGCCACTGGAGGCAAGAATCCCATATATGTTGTATTAACGTTAATTGCCACATATTCCCAGAGTGAATCAAAGTAAGGTGACATTGGATTTGTCCAGGATGGATCATAGAATCCAAGTAAACTTCCTTCAGGTGCAGCAGTTAGGATAACACCGACAGGAACAGATCCTGATACTGGTTGATTATTTGGACCATACAGATGTACCACCATTCCATCGCCAGCGTTTCCACCGGCTATGGTGACAAAGTTCGTAGGAGCTCCTGTAACACCATCATAGAAATCTATATACCCAGCATATAAATCCGGAGGTGCTGGGCCATTAAGATATCCTATTGTAATGGAACTTCCAACGGAATTGAGGTATGAAGAATTCCATATTTTCAGGGATATACCTGTTGTTGGTAATCCTCCCTTAAATGTTACAGTAATATTTGCATATCCATTTGAATTTGTTGTTGTTCCAGTTACACTACTTACATACGTGGAATTTGAGGGTGTAACTGTTAAAACCTCATTCTTTATTGGGCTATTCTGTGCATTCAAAGCCTGTACAGTTATAGTTGTAATGAGATTGCTTTGATTAACAAAGTAATTTGTTGCACCAATAATTCTAACAGTATACCATGAACTTGGATTTGGATTATAAGTTGCGACTATTAAGCTCACAGTGTTCGAAACTGTATATCCTGGCTTTTTGGCAGATAATAATATCTTTGATTCTAGATTCATATTTATGTATTTTGTAGCTAAGGCACTAGCATTTGGAGCTGTAAATGTAAATACTCCTTTTCCTGCAGAATTTGTTGTAATATTATACGGTGTTATTGAACCATAACCAAGAAGATTTGCTGCCACAGACACATTTACTCCTGGTACAGGATTACCATATTGATCAGTAACAGTTACATTAATTGTCGTATTCTGTCCTGCCATCAATGATGGCTTTGTTGCAAATGCATTAATATATAATATATTTGGAACATACTGTACTGAATCAATTACATATGATGTGGTAACACTCATACCGTTATATGTTACTTTGGCAAAAATTTCGGCAAACCCTGGATTAACTCCAGAAACATATGTAGTGAATATACCTGCAGAATTTGTTATTCCCAACTGCGGCATAATAGTTATATTCCCTGATGAACTTGTTACATTTACCAGGGCACCTGGAACCGGTAATCCATTATTATCTGTTACAATAACATTCACAGGAACTGTTGTTGTGGCAACATTAAACTGTGGCTGAGGAACAAATACTTTGGAAGGTGCGGCTATCTGCGCCACAAGATAGTGGGTTACAGGTGGGTAGGTTATTTGACCTACTATTTGTTGTGTTGTTGTTCCACTACCAACACCAACAACTGCTCCCTTATGTAATGATGCAAGGGCATATAAATTATAAACGCTCCCCTCCCAAGAGAACCATCCAGTCCAAGTGTTAAGTGTGGCTTCAACATTTACACTATAATACATTACATTGCATGGTACAGCTTCACTTAATATTCCCTGGGCCCACTTTGTATAGTATATTTGCTGTGACACATCAAAAGTGGTCAATGCCTTATTTATAGTATTCTGGAATTGCAATGCCAATGCAGAAGTATTTGGATCTGCCAATGACTTAACATTAGGATAGTTAGGATTTGTATAATTTGGTGGCCAAAATGCCCAGTAGTTTTCAATTGCACCTATACCATATATATCTGCAAGGTTACCAATAGGATCAGCGCTCAATTGCCAACCTAAAGTAAGCATTTGGTAATTAAATGCGGACATCTGTGCCACAAGAGCATCAAAGTTTATTGCCTTCGCCTGAGCATTTATACCTATTGCTCTCATTTCATTTGCTAATGATTCACCAATCTTAACCCTGATCGGATCGTAATCTGCTGGTGGTGTTAATATTGTTATGGTTGGCATTGGAGTACCATCAGGCATCATTCTCCATCCATTTGGTCCTAATCTATATCCACTTTGATTTAATATTGCCGAAGCTGTTGCGGGATCAAATGGATACCTAACAACAGATGAATTATACCATGCAGTGAAGAATGGTGGCTCAGCTGAATCTCCTGCTTGACCTAGACCACCCATATAATTCTGTACAATTGTTGTTTTATCGAGAAGGTATGATATTGCATGCCTAAAATTAATATCATTCATTGGTTCCTGTGCTTCATTAAATGCAAGATAGAAGTATCCATTCTCAGGGCTCTTAAATAGTGTTATATCTGGGTTTGAGGCCAATGTTGGTACATAACCGGCAGGTATTGACCATGCAATATAATCTACATCACCAGACTCAAGGGCGAGAACTGCAGTATCAAGTGAAGAATATACCTTAAAGTAAATTTGTGTTACATTGGCAGGATAGATATGATAACCTGCAGGTGTGACAAAATTCTTACCCCAGAAATTGGTATTAAGTGCTATCACTCTGTAGGATCCGGGTACACCACCAACATAATAATAGATGCTTGTTCCCATTGTTGCCATAGGATCTGTATTCCATGATGTATCAATTACACCTGCTGTATAACCCTGTGCAGTTACATTTGTGCTCTGATTGTCTCCTGGTACACCATCTGGTTTAATATGATTTGCCCATACCTTCCATGGTATGATCGGTATACCAAGAGTATCTAGGAAGAATTGTGCATATACCTGCCTCATACTTATTTGTACTGTGAATTGATTTATATATTTAACATGATGAACTATTTCATTGTATTCAACAATTCCATCGTTGTTATCATCAAAGGGTACCAAAAATGGTGTTCCTGAAAATGTTGTACCATATCTTTCAACACAATAGGAAAATATTACATCCTTTGCTGTTAATTCATATGCAGGAGTGCCATTAACCGGGTACACAAAATAAACTCCTTGCCTTATATGCAGTGTAACAGAAGGTTCTGAGGGATTAGTTGTATTAATAGTATAGTTTGTAACCAACCATGGAATTGCAGCTCCAGAATAATCCATGTAAAACAATGAATCCCAGTCCCATCCAATTACATCAGTTTTCCATACTGTATTTGACGCTAAATCAAAGTAGTTAAAGTTTGGCATATCCTGTTGCATTGCTATGTAAAGTGTTCCGGAAGAGGAATTTGGTGTTACTGTACTTCCATGGCTTATGGCAGAAAAACCACTGATAAATACTATCGCCACTAAAATAGTCGCTATAAACAATTTGCTTGCCTTTTTATTCATATTTGCTTCCTCCTTTTGACATCCTACCATTAGGCAGGATTACAATTTGATAAATATTATCATATTATATAAATCTTGCTAGGGATTAACAAAACATGGTGGAAAAATTTTTAATTGTGCCAAAGATAATATTAATTATGATAGGTAGTTCCGGTTTAAGGGTAAAATTAATCTCTTATTCAATGATTGTTGAAAAGAAAACTGATGATATGAAGGATCCTGATAGAATTGTTGCAGAAAGTGGTGCAATTTCACATTCAAAAGAATTTAAGAATTTAAATAAAGAAAAGGTGGAGCATTTGATAAAACTCTTGAGGGATTTAGGTCATGAAAGTGTTTTCGAACATGTTTCTTTCACATTCAGTATAGAAGGTATTTCAAGAGTATGCTCTCACCAGCTTGTTAGACACAGAATGGCCTCTTTTACACAACAGAGTCAAAGGTATGTACCTCTCGACCCAGAATTCATTATACCTGAAACCATATATAATAGTGAATTTAAGGATGAATATTTAAAATTAATCGATAATGCAAAAAATTTATACAAAAAAATGGTGGAATCTGGGATTAGAAAAGAAGATGCAAGGTTTATTTTACCACAGAGTGTGGAGACAAAAATAATTATGACAATGAATGGAAGGGAATTAAGGCATTTTATAAATCTCAGGGCCAGTAAAGAAGCTCAATGGGAAATAAGGGCATTGGCACTTGAAATTTTAAAAATAGTTTATGATGTCTCACCAATATTATTTGAAGATCTTTATAAAAAATTTATTGAAAATAAATAAATAAAACTTTAACTATAATCCATTTATGGTATTTAATGAATACATAAAAAAATATGCACCATTGATAGAATCGCATTTATTAGAATTTTTTAAAAGTAAGAAAAAAGATTTAGAATTTAATCCATATGTTTTGGAATTGTTTAATAACATTGAAGAATATACAATGAGGGGGGGTAAAAGGCTAAGGCCTATATTAATGATTGTTGGTTACAAATTGTATGGTGGAAAAAATGAAGAAGAAATAATAAAAGCATCATGTTCTATTGAAATGGTTCAATCTTATCTTTTAATCCATGATGATGTGATTGATGAAAGTAATTTGAGAAGAAATAAACCAACTTTACACAAAATATATGAAAAAAAATATAATGATAAAAAATTTGGTGATAATATGGCCATCATTGCGGGTGATCTTGCAAGCATTTATGCGCAACAAGTTCTTGATTCAACATCCTTTCAGACTGACTTAAAATATAAAGCAATGATGAAAATGGCTTCAATAATAGAAACTACTGGATATGGTCAAGTTATTGATGTATTTTCCTCAAAATTAAATGATTTTAATGAAAAGGATCTTTTCCAATTGCATGAGTATAAAACTGCAAAATATACAATTGAAGGTCCTTTGATCCTAGGTGCAATACTTGCAGGTGGGAATGATTTTTCTCTGATTAATAATTATTCCATACCTGTTGGTATTGCTTTTCAACTACAAGATGATATACTTGGATTATTTGGTGATGAGGAAACAATTGGAAAGCCTGTTACATCAGATCTTGAAGAGGGTAAAAAAACACTTTTAATATTAAAGGCTATGGAGGATGTTAGATACAGGGATTATATACTTAATATATTGGGTAAAAGAAACATATCAAGGGATGAACTTGAGAATATAAGAGAGATAGTAAGAAAAACTGGTGCACTTGATTATACATTTTCACTTGCAAAAGATCTAGTGAAAAAGGGTATTGAGGCTCTTAAAGAGATAGATTCCGATGAAAAACTCTTCCTGAAAGAATTTGCAGAATATGTTATTGGAAGAAAATTTTAAACAAACTTTATCCTTTTTGATAGAAATACAGCCTCATTGATTTTTCTGAAAGGTTTCCCTTCCATTTTTTCTTTTAGTTCTTCAATGAACTTTTCCATAGAAACATCTCTAGTTAAATCCAAATACCTATCTCTCACCTTAAGTATTCCTGTTGATATTTCCCTATCACCCACAACAAGAATGTAAGGTATCCATTCCATTTCGGCTTCGCGAACTTTTTTTTGCATAGTAATTTCTCTATCATCCAGATCTACCCTGATTCCATTTTCCTCAATTATTTTTAAAAATTCCTTTGATTTATCAAGATGCTTTTCAGAGACTGGTATTATTCTTACCTGTATTGGTGAAATCCAAAATGGTAAAACTGGCTTTTTACCTTCCTTTTTTAAAAATTCCACCTTTTCAAGCATTGCATATATTATTCTTTCAATTGCTCCACTTGGTGAACAGTGTAAAATCAGAGGAAATTTTCTATTTCCATTTTCATCTATATATGTTATATTAAATCTTTTTGAATTATCAACATCTATTTGCACAGTACTTAATGCTGCAGCCTTTTTAGTATTATCCACAAAGTTAAACTCAAATTTTAAAACAAAATAAAAGAATTTCTCTTCCCAGAATTGGAAAAGAACAGGTTTATTTACTATTTTTGCTAAATTTATTATAAATTCTTCATTTTCCTTATAAAAATCGCTTGTAAACCTTATTGCCACTTCATAATCATTCAAATCCAATCCAAAATCCTTTAAAACTGATATTGATAATTTAAATTGATTTAAAAATTCTTCTTTTGCTTCTTCGATTCCTGAAACAAATGTATGCATATCAGGCATAGTGAATGCTCTTAATCTTCTTAATCCCACCAATTCACCATGTTTTTCCCTTCTAAAAGAATATTTTGTTAATTCGTATAATCTAATAGGTAATTGTTTGTATGTAATCAAAGAATCCTTTGCTATTAAGAATTGTCCAAAACATGCTGAGAATCTTAAAAAATATCTATCCTGCCCGGAAAGAACGGTGTATTGTCTTGCAGGAAATCTTTGGAGATAACTTTTTAGAGCAGGGTGTTCATAATCATACATTATAGGTGTCTCAACTTCCATTGCTCCATAATTAAGCACATAATTTCCTACCAGACTCTCAGCCAAAGATTTAATGATTTTCCCCCTTGGATAATACCTAAGGTTTCCAGAATCACTTCCCTCCTCATAATCTGCAATTTCAAGTGATTTCATATACTTAACATGAGGTGGTATTTCAACAACTGCTCTAGTACCAGTTATTTCATAGTTTACAAAATCCCTTAATTTTTCATGCCCAGTAAAATCAAATTTATCCACATCATAAAGTTTTCCATTTTCAAATATTTTCCAATATGTTTTTAGTTCCTTTTCCTTCCTTAACGCTTCGGGTTCCTCTTCTTCTACACCAATTTGTTTTGACAATTCAGAAAGAGGATGTCCTTTACACGAAATTGTAAAACTTTTATACCAACCAAAAGGTGCCCTATGAACCTCATATTTTTCACTCAATCCATTTTCAATTAACTTTAAAATCATTTTAGCAGTTTCAGGATCAGAAAGTTTTGAACTAAGATGGGCATATGGATAGATCAAAATCCTTTTAGCATTCACTTTTTCAGCCACATCTAATATTTCAGCTATTGCTTTTTCTGCAACACTTTTATTATCATTTTCCTCAACTGAAACAAATGCAACAAGAGGTTCCTCTATTTTCTCTTTTTCCATTAAATATGGTTCAGCTGATTCAATTGCCTTCTCTTTTACCTCATATTCCATGAAATCCGAATGTATAAAGAGAATTCTCATTGCAATGCAAAAAAATTAGATAATATAAAAACATTTCTGACAGTTTTAATAAAATTTTGAAAATCACAAGTATTTTATAATTAGATTTTATAATTATTATTATGGGATTTAGCAAGAGCCCCATAGAAATTACAAGAAATAAAAAATTTTCAAAGGAAGAGGTATTGATGGCAATCAGGGAAGATATTGCAGCTGAGATAGATGCAATAAATCTATATCTTTCTCAAGCAAATCTAATTGATGATGAATTTGTTAAATCTGTTCTCTTTGATATAGCAAATGAAGAAAAAGTGCATCTTGGAGAATTTCTTAGTGTTCTTGAAAAACTTGATCCTGAACAGGTAAAGGCAATAAAAGAAGGAAAAAAGGAAACAGAGGAACTTGAGTAATGCTGTCCTGGATTGAAAAGCCCGGTCTTATATTAATTTCAACTAAGGCAATAAGGGTCTTTGCCTACGGTTTCATGAGTTTGCTTCTTCCTTTTTATCTTTCATATTTGAATTTCTCATTACAATTTATAGGTATTGTAATTACAATTTCTATTCTTTCTGGTGCAATTTTCAATATTTTTATCGGGATTTATGGCGAAAAAATAGGAAGGAGATCTACATTACAGATCTTTTCATTATTTATGATTTTTTCTTCAATTCTCTTTATATTAGGTAATGAAATCTCAATAATAATTGCATCAATTTTTGGAGTAATTAGTGTAACAGGTACAGAAACGGGGCCATTTCTTACTGTTGAACAAGCAGCATTAACAAAGTTTGTAAGAGATGAAAAAAGAACACTTCTTTTTAGTATATATAACTTCATGGGGTATACATTTTCTGCCCTTGGATCACTTTTCTCCGGTATTGCAAGTTTTATTTTTGGTTCTGTGACTGTATTCTATATACTCTTGTCTATTTTTGGAGTAATTGGTTTACTTTTATTTATCTTATATTCAATGATGGGCAATTTTCTAGAGATTAAGTTTAAAGGTGAAAGAGTAAAATTAAGTAAGGATGCAAGATCCATAGTGCTAAAACTTTCTATCCTATTTTCAATTGATGCCTTTGGTGGTGGTTTCATAGTACAATCAATTATTAGTCTTTGGTTTAAGGTAAAATTCAACATTTTACTTTCTAATCAAGGTTGGATTTTTTTCATAGGTGGAATAATTACAGCAATTTCCTTTTTCCTTGCTGAAAGAATTGCAAGAAAAATAGGACTCTTGAATACAATGGTATTCACACACATACCTAGTAATGTTTTTTTAATAATGATTGCATTTGCAAGTTCTCCAATTTTGGCCATATTACTTCTATTCTTAAGACAATCATTATCACAAATGGATGTGCCAACAAGGCAATCATATATGATGGCCATAGTAAAACCAGAGGAAAGGGTGGCTCTTTCATCAGCAACAAATATACCTAGGGGAATTGCTCAGGCTGGAAGTCCATATATTTCAGTACTTTCACTTTCCTTAGGATTTCTCTTTTTACCATTTTTATTATCCGGATCTCTAAAAATCATATATGACTTTTTGATTTTTTTTACATTTAGACATATAAAACCACCGGAAGAATTACATAAATAGAAATATTCATAATAAGAGAATAATTTAACTTTAAAAGGTGTAAGGAATGAGAATATTGGTATGTGTGGCCTGGCCCTACTCCGATGGGCCTCTGCATCTTGGTCATATTCATGGTGCATATTTGCCAGCAGATATATTCACTAGGTACCATAGAATGGTAGGAAACCAAGTAATAATGGTTTCTGGCAGCGATGAACATGGTACTCCAATCACATTTGAGGCAGAAAAGGAGGGCGTTTCACCCTCTGAAATATCAGAAAAATATCATAAAATTAATGTTGAAATATTTGAGAAGCTTGGTATATCGTTTGATAATTATTCAAGGACCTCAAGTGAAAATCATAAAAATGTTGTAAAACAATTTTTCTTGAATATTTATGAAAAGGGGTATATATATGAAGGTGAGATGATTTCACCATTTTGCCCCACTTGTAATAGATTTTTACCCGATAGGTACGTGGAAGGTACGTGCCCTTACTGCGGTTATGAACATGCAAGAGGGGATCAATGCGATAACTGTGGGAGAACATTAGATCCACAGGAATTAATAAATCCAAGATGCAGGATTTGTGGTAGTACTCCGGAGTTTAGAAAAACAAAGCATCTATTCTTTGCTCTTAGTAAATTTGAGGAAAAATTGAAGAATTGGATTTCAGAAAAGGATTATTGGAAAGAGAATGTTAAAAAATTTTCTTACAATTTTATAAGTTCCGGATTAAAGGATAGGGCTATAACAAGGGATATTGAATGGGGAGTTGAGGTGCCGATTCCTGGTTACGATGATAAAAGAATTTATGTGTGGTTTGAGGCTGTAATAGGATACCTTTCATCAACAATAGAATATTCAAAAAAGGTGGGAAAGGAGGATTTATGGAAAGAGTATTGGCTAGATAATAACTCCAAACATTATTATTTCATAGGAAAGGATAATATTCCATTTCACACTATAATTTGGCCTGCAATGCTTATGGCCCATGGTGATCTTGTTCTGCCGTATGATGTCCCAGCAAATGAATACCTAACACTTGAGGGTGGAAAGTTTTCAAAAAGTTCAGGCTACGGCATATTTATGCCAAAGATTCTTGAAAAATTCGATCCTGATATGATTAGGTTTTATACCGCGCAGAATCTCCCAGAACTTCATGATTCAGATTTTTCTTGGGAAGATTTTTATTCAAAGGTTAATACAGAGCTTATTGATAAATTTGGAAATTTTGTTCATAGGGTTCTTAAGTTTACAAAAACAAAATATGGAATGATTCCTCCATTACTTGATTTGGATGATGATGATTATATGGCAATTAACAAAATCAGAGAAGTGGGAGAAAATATTTCAAGGTTAATTGAAAGGGTTGAATTGAAAAAGGCTATTAAAGAATGGCTTTCCCTAGTCTATTTTGGAAACCAATATTTTGATAAATCAGCTCCCTGGGAAATATGCAAAAATGATGAGAAAAAATGTTCTACCAAGCTTCATATTTCCCTAATGATTGTTAAGGCCTTATCCATATATGGTTATCCATTCATACCATTCACATCACAGAAAATTTGGAGTATGCTTGGGAATAGGGATGATATCTCAAAGTATAAATGGATCGATGCAATTTCACCTTTGGAACAACTTCATTTACCAGAACCTAAAATATTATTTAAAAAGTTAAATTACATCAATTTAGAAAATTGGTCAAAACTTGACATTAGAACAGCGAGGATTGTTGAAGTAAAGGATCATCCCAATGCTGATAGGCTCTACTTAATTAAAATATCTCTAGGTAATGAAGAAAGGAATTTAGTGGCAGGCCTGAAACAATACTATAAGCCTGAAGAGCTTCTTGGAAAATTTGTCCTAGTCCTTTATAATTTAGAACCTGCAGAAATAAGAGGTTATGTATCCCAAGGAATGCTGCTTGCTTCAGATGATGGAAAAAATGTTTCATTACTTACTCCTACAGAACCTGTAGAGGGAATGAGAGTAAAGTTGAATGACTTTGAATCAGAAGTACCCGGCTTGTTAAAATATAAGGATTTTTCAAAAATGAAGTTTGAAGTAGTGAAGGTGATAAAAAAGGATGAGGAAATTATTCTTCAGGGAAATGGAGAATATAAAATAGAAGATGAAAATTTGAAATATTTAATAGGAAAAGAATTGGTTATATACTTTGAGGGAAATGCACCATTTTTACTAAAAACTGATAATGGGTATATTGTAAATGATAGGGAAATTCTACCTGGAGCCAGAGTAAGATGATGAAATATGATATACATATACATTCAAAATATTCTGAAGATGGTGTAATGGAAATTTCTCAAATTATAAAGTTGGCAAAAATTAAAGGCTTTTATGGAATCTCTATTACTGATCACAATACTATGAAAGCATATGAACACATTGAAAAGGGAATTGATATCATAAGAGGAGTTGAAATATCAAGCTGTTGTGGTCATATTTTAGCTCTTGGTATTCAAGAAAATATACCAGAGGGTTTGAGTGTTGAAGAAACAATTGATAAAATAAAAGAGCAGGGCGGAGTTGCTATTGCAGCCCATCCATATAGATTTTGGTCCGGATTAGGTGAAAAAAATACTTTAGAGGGAAAATTTGATGCAGTTGAGATATTGAATGGTAGATCTTTTAAAAAGGATAATATGAAAGCTAAAAGACTTTCAGAAAGGATGGGAGTTCCGGGAACAGGGGGGAGTGATGCCCATTTCCCATATGAGCTTGGGAAGGCTTGGATAGAGGTGGATGATGATCCAATAACGTCTATAAAAAAGAATAAATTAAATGTATATGGAGAATCAAGAGGTTTAAATGATACATTAATTTATGTTTATAGATCTGTTTCCCTTTGGATCTGGAGAGGTTTTAAGAGGATTTAAGGCCCCACATGCATCATTTCAAAATATTGATCATAATCTTCAAATTTTAATGCAAGTTCTTTTTCAGCCTCTAGAAAATAATAATGTGACATTTCTACTGCACTCAAATACCTCATCAAAGCACCAGTTTCATAATCGAGATTTTTAGCAATATTTTCATAAAATTTTGATGTTTCTTTTTCCACATTCATTGCCTGAATAAGAAGTTTTGAAATTGGATCATTCTCAGATATCTTAATCACTGGAAGTGGTACTTCAGTACTTTCAGGTACTGTAATCTCCTCTCCTGGAAATTTCATTTTTATTATGTTTTCTATTAATACTTTATGTTTAGATTCCTCATTTGCCAAAAACTTGAATTTCTCTTTCAGAATTGAATTTTTTACCCTTTCAGAATACTCATTGTATATATTATTTGAATCAATTTCAGCTCTTAAAGCCATTTCTAAAAGTTCTTTTAGATTTGCCATAATTGACTAATTTTTTGATTGTATATAAATTTACGCATTCTTTTAAATATACAATTTAATTTCATAATAATGTCCTTTAAAGAAGTGCATAAAAAGATTCTAAATGCATTAAAGGATGATGATTTAAGAAAGGGGTCCAAAGAAAGTACAAAAAATGAATTAATAAATAGAAAAAATGCTATTGAAAGGTTTGAGAATATTAACAGATGGTCTGATGAAGTGAAAAAATCAAAGAAGGAAATCATGGCTAATTTTAACTTTTATTTTGAAGAATTTAAAAAAAATGTGGAAAAAAGAGGATTCAATTTTCATTATGCAAGAGATGAAAAAGAGGCTAGAGAGATTTTTTTAAATATTTTAAAGGATGCAAAATTGGTGGTAAAAAGTAAATCAATGGTGGGGGAAGAAATTTCTATCAGACAATTCTTGGAAATAAATGGAATAAAAGTATATGAAACAGACCTGGGTGAATTTCTAGTTCAGATTTCTAATGGTAAGCCCGCTCATATGGTAACTCCTGCAGTAAATATAACTAAAAAGAAGGCATCTATACTTCTTGAAAAGTATATAGAAAAGAAGACTGATGATATTGGTGAAATGGTTCTTGGTGTAAGAAAATTTATGAGGGAAATATTTTTAAAGGCAGATGCCGGAATAATTGGTGCAAACTCAATATCCTTGGATGGCGAAATAGTATTTATAACAAATGAAGGTAATGGAGCTCTTACACATTTACTACCAAAGAAGATTATAATTATTACTTCTGTGGAAAAAATTTTGATGAATCTTGATGATTGTATTAAAGAGGCATTCGTACAAACTGTATTTGATGGATATAGAAATATTTCATATATGCACATCTTAGAATACCCTGGAGATAAGGACATACATCTAATAATTTTAGACAATGGAAGAATTGAAAATTTCAATACATTTCTTTCAGAAACTTTATTATGTATAAAATGTGGATCCTGTCAACTTGCCTGCCCAATCTTTAAAGAAGTGGATGGTGCCTGGGGTGATATTTATACTGCAGCAATAGGAATTGCTTGGACATATATTACAGGTAATAAAGAAAAGGCAATTTCACTTTCCTATCTATGTCTTTCTTGTGGTATATGTCATGAAGTTTGCCCTATGAAAATAAACATTCCAGAAATTTTAATAAAAATAAAGAAAATTCATTGAATTTTTTCAAACAATTCTAAGAATTCCTTTAGTTCGCTATTCACATATATAATTGATAATATTGCATAAATTTCCCTTAAAGTATTAAAATCCAGTTCCTTATTATAATTTAATAATTTATCAAATGCATATTTATTAATTCTATAGAAAAACTCTTCAAATTTTGACATATCTTTAATTCTAAACCCCATTTTATTCAGCACTTCCTCTAAAATATTTTCTTTCATTTTCCTCATTTCCTTTAGATAGGAATCTTTAAAAAATGAATCTGTAGATATTATGAATATTTTTGCAGTTCTTCCATAATAAGATTCATAATTTTTACCATTCTTTACTTTTTTTACCACTTTTATTAACCCATATTTTTCTAATTTTTTTATATGTCTATAAATATTAGATTTATCTTTTTTAAGAAATTTTGATATTTCAGAAATACTCATCTCTCTATATTTTAAAAGTTGAAGTATGGAATTTCTTGTGTTTTCCATTGCTGCTTTTATTGCCATTGAATTTTCTATGATTTCCATATCTTTCATATTTGTTTATTAAATTGTATAATTAATAATTTTTCCTTAATTTTTGATGAATAGAAAAATTAATATACCATGGTTTTAATATCTTATAGGGTGATAAAAAATGGATGCTCAAACTAATGAATTATCAGATATTTTAATTCAATTAGGGCTTCCTAAAAATATTGCTAAAACTTTAGCATATTTGAGATATCATGAGGATGCACTTGCTGTGGATATAGAATTTAATATGGAATTAAGGCAACCTGAAGTATCAGTTGCAATTCAATATCTATTGTCAAAAAATTGGATTAAGAAAAAAAATGTTAAAAAAGAAGGAAAAGGTAGACCAGTAAGAATTTATAGACTTAACAAACCATTTGATGAAATAATAAAGGAAATAGAAGAAGAAAAAAAGGATAGTATATCAAAAATTGAATCTTTAATGGAGAGACTCAAGAAATTTTATTAATTTTTTCTAACATACCATTCCTTTTACCCACAATTAAAATATCTATTAAATTTATAAATAAGCCAGTTTCTACAATACCGGGTATATCTTTTATTTCTTCATTCAATTTTTCAATATCATCTTCTATTTGAATATCAAATATATAATTACCATTATCTGTAATATAGGGTATTTCACCCCCTCTTATTTTTACATTCAAACCAAGTTCCTCAATTCTTTTTTTTGTAGCTTTATGTGAAAATCTAAGGACTTCAACAGGTAAGAATTTACCTTTAAAACTCTCACTTAATTTTGTTTCATCCACTATTATTATTTTAAAATTTGAGTTATGGGCTAAGATTTTTTCCCTTGTAAGTGCCCCTCCACCTCCTTTTATAAGACGCAAATTTTTATCAACAGCATCGGCACCGTCAATATATATATCACATTTGTCCTCAAGTTCCACTAACTCATATTCTTTTTCAAGAAGTATCTTTTCTATTCTTTTTGAAGATGCAACAAATTTTAAATTCTTTATGTTTGCTTTGTGCATCTCTTCTATAAAAATTTCAATAGTGGTACCACTTCCCATCCCAACTAAAATATTTTCTTTAAGATAACTTAGTGCTCCTTTTGCAGCTATTCTTTTCATTGATTCTTGATCCAAGGTATGATTTTTTTGTCCACCATATAAATCCTTATTATTATACATTTTTTATCACCATACTTTGCGTAATACACCATTTCATACCATATGCATTCATTCTTTTGATTATTTTCGTGACACTTTTCCTTATTATGTTATATTCAACACTTAAATTTATTCCTTTACCAAAATAATTAATAAAATGCTTTATTTTTTCATCATAAAAAAAACTGCATTTCCTTGTATTTCCCTCTTCTTGAACTTCAATCTTTATCCTATTCCATTCTTTGTAAGTTATTTTTTTGGCTATATTCCCAAATTCTATTTGCATGATTATTTGATTATTCCTTTTATCTGTGTTCAAATTCTGCTTGAAGTTATTACTATATCCTTTAACTATTTTACAAATTTCGTTTACAGTATAAAATTTTATTAAGAATTTATTGAACTTATATCTGTGATCTTTTTCTTTATTTTCGTGGTTATTTTTTTTAGTATTTTGAAAAAATATTTTCTTATAATTGTACTGATCGTTTATTATTTTATCAAGATAATGATATCCTATACATTCATAATTATGAAAAAATTTCTGTTCTATTATGCGATTAGATTTATTATAAAGATTTTTTGATATATGATTCAATTTATCTAAATTATCATTTCCCCGAATAAATACATATTCTGTATTTTTAACTTTCACCATTCATATTTTATTATTTACTTTTATATAAATTTTTCATTTTTATTTAAAATATTATTATCTAAAATTTCAAAAATTCATCTATTATATGTTTCTAATCTCATATTTACATACAATACATTATTCTTTTTACAAAATATTAAAATACCTGCATGCCATGTAATATCATGGTGTAATTATGGAAAATACTTATTCATTTATTCAGGATCTAATGGAAGAACTTAATCTCCTTGACAGACATTTAAAAATATTAAAACTTTTAGAGAAGGAAGGCCCAATTGGAATTATGAGAATTTCACAGATTACAGAAATTCCACCACATAGAGTAAGGTATTCATTAAGGATTCTTGAAACTGAAGGAATGATAACTGCAACACCAGAAGGAGCAAAAATTATTGGTGATTTAAATAAATTTTATAGTGATTTAAAAAATAAAATAGAGGAAATTCTAAAAAGATTGGAAGATATTAGAAATATGTTAGAATCTTCTTAATAATTTTGTATCTTCCCTTGTAGCTCCAAGGGAGATTATTGCCACCTTCGCACCTGTTTTGTTTTCTATGAACTTTATATATTCCTTCATATTTTTTGGAATTTCTTTTCCCCTATCCTTTCCTGTAAATTCCCATCCCTCAAAAACCTTGTAAATAGGTTTAAGTTTTGATATCATTTCTGGATATGGAGGGATTTTTTTAATAATTTTTCCTTCATATTCATAGGCATACGAAACTTTAATTTCTTCAATCCCAGATAGTATGTCAATTTTGCTTATTGCTAAATATTTTACTCCAGAAAGTTCTACAGAATATCTTACAAGCATTAAATCAAGCCACCCTATTCTTCTAGGCCTACCAGTTGTTGTACCATACTCATTCCCCTTTTTCAAAATCTGATCCGCTATCTTTCCTTTTATTTCTGTAGGAAATGGACCTTCACCCACTTTTGTAGTATATGCCTTTACAACACCCATTACTTGGGAAATATAATGTGGGGGTATTCCAAGTCCTGTAACTGCACCTCCAATTGTTGTGTTGGAACTTGTGACAAATGGATACATCCCAAAATCAACATCAAGATGTGTACCTTGTGCACCTTCAAAGAGAACAGATTTTCCATTTTCTATGCTTTTTCTAAGAAATGAAGAGGTGTCAACAATATTTTTCTTTAATAAAATTCCTGCATTATAATATTTTTCAACAATTTCATTTATGTCGAATTCTTTATCCAAAATCTTTGATTTCATTTTTAATGCAATTGATACCTTTTTTTCTAAAATCTCTTTTTTTAAAAGGTCTCCCATTCTTATTCCTATCCTTCCATACTTATCCTCATATGCAGGACCTATACCTTTTCCCGTTGTGCCAATTTTTTCACCTTTCAACTGTTCCTCAATTCTATCTATCTCTTTATGATATGGCATTACAACATGGGCCCTTTCTGATATTTTCAGTTTTTTAAAAGGAACGTAATCCTTAACAGTTTCTATTTCATTTAACAATTCCAATGGATCTATCACCATTCCATTACCAAGAACGCAAATTGTACCATGAAGTAATCCACTTGGAATAAGATGAAATTTAAATACCTTTCCTTCAGTTATCACAGTATGTCCTGCATTTGCACCGCCCTGATACCTTGCCACTATCTCAAACCTGGAAGATAAATAATCAATAATTTTTCCCTTCCCTTCATCACCATATTGAAGGCCAATTACAGCTAGTGTTTTATACAATTACAACACCATTAATACATTATTCTATTTGTATTATTAAATTTTTCCAGTTATAAAAATGGTATTTTATGAGAAACATTTAAATAGTACTAATTCTATTATTTGTCTGACAAAAATCATATAAAAAATTAATAAAAGATGACAAAGGTGATAAAGATGGTAAGTGGGTCTGCACTTAGGTATATGGTCGATTTTGTTGAGGAAAAAAAGGGAGCCTATGGGAAAGAGGAATTTACAAGAAGGGTGAATGAAAAAAACGTAATAGTTCCGAAAATTGAAGCAATAGATCCTGATGATGAATTCTCCCCAGGATATTTTGAAAGAGTACTTGATGCAACAGCCAAAACATTGAAGGATGAATCACTTCTTAATCAACTTGGATACAACTATGGAAAGAAATTTTCAAGTCCTGGCATAAGGCTTTTCTCACCCTTTGAAAAGAATGAAAGGGTAATTTTATCAGTATGTGAGCATATAAAAAAGTATACACCTACATTTAATGTTTCCTACGAAGCTTTGAGTGATAAAAAATTTGTGATAAGAATAAATAACATAAAGAATAAGGAACAGTCCGTATTTCTTTCAGGTTATCTTGAGGCACTTTTGAAAAAGGTTCAGAAAAAAATTATGAAAGTTGAGGAGGATTCAGGAGATAATAAAAAGATTGTTATAAAGTTTCTTTAAGCACATTTATTACTCTATATGAAATTTTTCCATTTTTTATTGCATCCTCTACCTTTTTTTCTACACCACTTTGACGTCCCTTACCTGTCTTTATTTCAAGAAAAATTATTTCATCGATAGAATTTTTTTCTCTTAATCCTGAAAAAACAATTAAATCCACAGGTGATCCTATAAATCTAACATCCCTCGGGTCGTATGGAAAATCTGGAAAATATGGAATTATTTGTTCTGTAACCTTTCCTTTTAAAACATTTTGTGATTTTTGTATTGCATCCCTTCGTATTTCTTCAGAATATTCAATTTTCCATTTTTCAAACATTATTTTGTATTCATTTTCAACTGTTTCCCTTATATTTTCTTTTTCACTTTGAAGTGTAGTATCAATCCATTTTTTAAAAACATCCATTGCCTTTCTTTGAATTTCACTATTTAGTCTGATTTTTAGAAGAACATAAAGAATGATGAATACTGTTAAAAGAATCAAGAGTATCAGGGTAATTATAAAATATGGGTCCATAATTTAAAAAAGGAGATCGCCTATTAATATTTTCATTCTCCAACAGAATTCTTGTAAATCCTTTGTAATTTTTCAAAATTTATTAATTTTAATTTTTTTATGTCTTCTTCATTAAAAATTAAAAAGAATTCATGAAAAATATTTTCTGTAAAAATTAAAGTGAGAATACTTTTTCTGTTTCTTCCTCTACCAGCAATGACTGTTACTTGTTGGTTTGGAATAGAAAAGGATAATTCAATCTCTTTATCTTCTTTTCCATTGTATATAATTCTCAAGCTGTATTTTTTTCCCATTTTTTTTACATTCATTAATGATGGTTTTGAAGGATTAATTCCATATTCATCAAGGATTGAATGGAATTTGCATATTGTTCCGCTCTTACAGTATGGGCAAAAATTCTTCCAAAAAGTAACTAGTTTAATTTTTTGCCTATTTTCCATTAATTTATTTAATGATATCTGCCTTATAAATTTTATTAATATATTTTTCAATATTATTTCTATATCTGAAAAAATGTATATGTGTATACATACCAAATGCCCTATTTTTCGAAAATCCATCCTCTCCATTTATTCCCTTTCCCCTTAACACACTTAAAAAGAGTTTCTCATCAGTTTCAATGGAAGAATAATGAAATTCATGGCCATAAATTCTTTCATCTTTATTAAATATGAAAAATTTATTTTTTGGTAATAGTTCAGTATAATTCAAAGTTAATCCTTTATTTTCAATTACTTTACCTTCAAAAATTCCAAGCATATTTTTATCTTCAATTTTTTCCATCATATACATTAACCCACCGCATTCTCCATATATTGTTGCACCATTTTCATAATGTTTAAGAATTGATTCTTTTGTTTTATAGGATTTTGAAAGTTCATTCTTATATAATTCGGGATATCCACCCCCAAGATATATAAACTGTGAATTTTCAACCTCTTCATTTTTAAGTGGTGAAAAAAATCTAACATTACCAATGGAAGATAATAAATTGATATTATATTGATAATAAAAATTAAACGCTAAATCCATTGCAATTGATATGTTTACATTCCTTCTTTTTATTTCAAGATCTGAATTACATTTAAATTCATTAAAAGAACTTAATTTTTCTAACAACAGTTTTTTATTTAAGTATTTTTCTACTATTTTTATTTTTTCAATCAAATTTTTTTCTTCCATAAAGGTATATAGTCCAAGGTGCCTTTCATTTATTTTTATAGTATCGAGATGAGGTATTTCTCCGAATATATCTATATTTCTTTTTAAAAATTCCTTTTTTACCATATTCAAATGTTTTTCACCATAATAGTTGTTCAATATTACACCTATAGTAAATTCATTTTTAAAGCCTTTGAAAATTCTATATGCAGATTCGGCCATCCTTGATACATCAACAACAATTATATGTGGTACTCTTAATTTTTTAAAATAGTAATATGTACTATTATCAAAATTAAGACCTGAATCATAAAGTCCCATTACACCTTCTAATATACCATACTTATATTTTGTAGATGCTTCACATAAAATTTTTTTATATTCTCTTCCCTGTAGGTATCTATCTATATTTTCAGCATATCCTGTCATATTTCTGGCTAGACCTGTATCTATAAAATCAGGTCCTATTTTAAAAATAGCTGAATCATTAAGAAGTTTTCCAATGGTAAGAGTAACAGTCGTCTTTCCACTGCCTGTAAATGGTGATGAAATACCAAGTAATTTCATAGATTTGAATAATTCAATTAATTCTTAAATTTTTTTAGAAAATGGAAAATTATTTATGATTGCATACTCATGCAATTGATATGAATGCCTTAAAAGTTGATGATTTTTTTAAATTAAAATTTCTAAGTGACCTTGAAGTGTTTGAAAAACAGGTTTATTTTGTTCTGACTGTTCCATCAAAAGAGAAAAATGATTATGAAAGTAAAATATGGATATTGAATAACCTACGCGAATTTACTTCTGGTCCTAGAGATAATTCTCCAAAGGTTTCACCTGATGGAAAATATCTTGCATTTTTAAGGAAAATAGATAAAAAGGTAAATCTAATGATAATGCCATTGGATGGGGGTGAAGCCGTAAAATTGTTGCAAAGAGATGATATATCCAATATAAAATGGTCCAGGGATGGTAAAAAGATTTATTTTATTTCGAATGAAAGTAAGGAAAAAGAGGATGATATTAAAGTAATTAGAAACTATCCATTTTATTTCAATGGAAAAGGATTTATACATAACAAAAGACCTACACTTTTTGTTACATACTTAGGTAAAAAAACCAAAAAAATAACAGGGAATGAATTTCATGTTCACGATTATGATATTTCACCTGATGGAAAAATTGCATTAATTATGTCAGAGGAAGGTCAAAAAATATATTGGAATAACCTTTTCATCTTGGATAATGAAAAATTAAGGAAAATACCTCTTGAAGGATCCTTTTCTGATCCTGAATTTTCACCCGATGGGAAATATTTAGCATTTGTATATTCCGATAACAAGGAAAGTATATTCAAGCATAGACATGTATATTTATTGAATATTTCCAACGAAAAATTAGAATGTATAAATTGCAATTTGGATAAAAATGTTGGAAATTCTATAAATTCAGATTCAAGGATGGGAATAGGTAGATCAATAAAGTGGTTTAAAAATGATCTTTATTTTCTTATTACCGATCAAGATAGTTCAGTAATTTATTCCTACAATGGTAAATACAAAAAAATATATCAAAATAATTCAAGCATAGATTTTTTCGTACCAACAGATTTGGGTATTTACACAATTTCACAAAAAATAAATTTACCTCAGGAAATTTATTTGAATGAAAATAGAATTACAAATTTTAATAAAGAATTTTATAACCTCCCATTACCAAATGAATTTAAATTTAAAGCAAGCGATGGTGAGGAAATTGAAGGATGGTTTTTAAAAAATGACAGTTCTCATCCAACTATCCTTGAGATTCACGGGGGTCCAAAAACAGCATATGGCAAAGCGTTCATGTTCGAATTTTATATTTTAAACAGTAGTGGCTTTAATATTTTATTCATGAATCCAAGGGGAAGTGATGGTAGAAATGAAAAATTTGCCCTTCAAATAAAGGAACATTTTGGAGAAAGAGATTACATGGATATTATGGAAGGTCTAGAATTTGCAATTAAAAATTTTCATATTAATGGCGAAAAATTGGGTGTGATGGGTGGATCTTATGGTGGTTTCATGACAAACTGGATATTAGGGCATACAAACATTTTTAAAGCAGCAATAACAGAAAGATCTATAAGCAATCAGATTTCATTTTTTGGAACTTCCGATATTGGCCCGGAATTTAATGGTGATCAGATTGGTGGATCACCAATTGAAAATATGGAACATTATTGGGAGAAAAGTCCACTAAAATATGTTAAAAATATTAAAACACCTTTATTGATTTTGCATTCCGATGAAGATTATAGATGTCCAATAGAACAAGCATATCAACTCTTTACATTTCTAAAATTTTATAATAAAAATGTAAAATTGATCATTTTTCCAGGAGAAAATCATGACCTATCAAGATCGGGTAAACCAAACCATAGAATAAAAAGGTTAAAATTAATAAAAGACTGGTTTATTGAAAATCTGGAAAAAAATTAATTTAGAGGAAATAATTTATTATTGAGGTAAAGAGCCCAAGGGCAACTGACGTTGAAAACCCAAAAGGGTTTTCGATGAGGAAAGTCCCCTCTCACGAACAGCCTGGCCTGTTGCAAAACAGGATCCCGAGAGGGATGGCTATGGAACAGAAACGACACAGTTCAAGGGATAAGGATGATTCCTTTGAGGATGACGTTCCTTGAAATATGTTGAAACGGCCAACCCCAGGTGAGCAAGCCCAAACAGATGGTGTGATAGGTTCTTGACCATCGGGTAGGGCGCATTAGTCAAATGTTGCCTGAAACAGAAAGGGGCTTACTATGGGCACTTTACCTCAAAATTTTTAATAATCAAAAGGATATTAAATTATGAAATTCTTACCTATATTTGCAATAATTTATTCTTGGTCAATAATATTAATATCAATGGCAATTAATCCTTGGTTCATTTATCAGAGTGATGCTTTTAGTTCTTTAGGTGGAACTCAAGCAAATTTACCCTTTGTGTATAATATACTTGGTATGGTCTTTACAGGAATAATTATAATGGTTTATTCCATATATTCAATAATATTGTCTAGAAACAAAATTGAAACAATAGCTTATTCATTTTTATTTATTTCAGGGATATTTCTTGCATTGATTGGGATTTATCACAGCGGAACAAGACCTCATACATTTGTTTCTAGTTGGTTTTTTATACAATCTTTAATTTCATTTGTTACCCTTTCTTTTGCATTAATTTTTTTAAAAAAGAAGATTCTAGGCTTTACACTACTTTCAATTTCATTGATCTCTCCTTTAATCGCTTATTTAGTTCCTTGGCAATCTGTTGCAGAAACCGAGACCTTTGGTATTGTTATTGTTGATATCGCATATATAATTTCATTTTTATCTTTTAGAAAATAGCAGCCCCGGGCAGATTCGAACTGCCGTCGCAGGATCCAAAGTCCCGCATGCTTGACCGCTACACCACGGGGCTAAAAGGTATATTTATTATCTCATTTAAAAATTTTATGAAGATTTAAATATTGAAGAGTTTTAAAGGAATTTATATGCTTCCAGATATAAAGGACATAAAGAAATTGAGAAAAAAAGCCAACATAACACAAAAGGAGTTGGCAAATTTAACAGGACTTAGTCAGTCTTATATAGCTAGAATAGAAAGTGGTGATCTTAATCCTACCTATGAAAATGTAAAAAGGATTTTTTCAATATTAGATGAACAAATTAGTAAAATGGAAGGTAAAGAGATTAAGGCCTCCGACATAATGACAAAGAATATTATTTTTGTGGAAGCTGAAGATCCACTTGAAAAAGCAATGCGTATTCTACTTGAAAAAGGATATTCCCAATTACCTGTATTGGAGAATGGTAGATTAATTGGAAGTATAACAGATTCAAAAATAGGCCAAAAAATTGCTAATGGAATATCTTCTAACGAATTGAAAAAATATAAAGTTAGAGACTTTATGGATGAACCATTCCCCCAGGTATCTGAGAATACACCTATAAAGATAGTTTCATATTTACTCAAAAATTATCAAGCAGTACTTGTAACAAGTATGGGAAAAGTCACAGGTATTATAACTAAAAGTGACCTGCTTAAAATATTCTAAAATTATTTTTCTTATACAAAATTTTATTTTTATTATTTTTATTTTTTTATAATTTAACATAATTCTTAAATATTATAGAATTTTAATCAAAATAAGGCGGAGGTTACCGAGCCTGGTCAAAGGTGCGAGATTCAGGGTCTCGTCCGTAGTGGTTCGCCGGTTCAAATCCGGCCCTCCGCATGATGTTTACAGAAAAACTTTATTGGGAAAATTCTTATATTAGAGAATTTAAGGCTACTGTTGTTGGAATAGAGGATAAATATATTATATTGGATAGGACAGCATTTTATCCTCAGGGTGGTGGAGAAGTGGGTGACGTTGGAACAATAGATTCTATTGATGTTTTAAATACTATTAAAAGGGATGATACCATATACCATGAAATGGAGGATATTTCCTCATTTTATGTGGGTAAGGAAGTACAATGTAAAATAGATTGGGAAAGAAGGTATAGGATAATGAAGCATCACTCTGCATCACACATTGTTGAATACTTTATTTTAAAAAATTTTCCAAATGTTAAACCCTACACATCAGGAATGGTGGATGAATGGAAGGATAGACAGGATTATTTAACAGATCGCCCCTTTAATGATGAGGAAATAAAAAATATTGAAAAAATGGTAAATTCATTCATTTCAGAGGATAGGGAAATAATCATATGGTTTGATGAGTATGGTATAAGACATTGGAAATGCGGGGAAATAAAAACTAAATGTGCAGGTATGCATGTAAAGAGAACTGGAGAAATTGGAAAGGTAACCATTAAAAAGGGGAAAAAGCCTGGAAAAGGAAGAGAGAGGATTGAAACAAGTATTATTTCAGAAAATATCCCTCAACAGTATCCATAAGAAAATTTGCAAGATTTCTTGGTTTCATAAAATTTGATGTTTCCGCATGAAGATAAAGAAAACATTCCCTTTTGCATGATTTCATCATTTCTCTGCCCTTTTCGGCTTCATTGGATGATAATATATATTCTAAATCGTTTTCAATTAAGTTACCTATTCTCATTCCAATAACACTACAGGGGTATATTACATCACCATTGGACTCTATTGATAGACCGTAGGAATGGCAAGTATAATGGTTTTGCAAAGCATCAATGAATGCCCTGCTTGTCACTATTGTTCCGCCAAATTCTTTTTTTAATTCCACTAATACATCATGCATAATTTTTCTATCTGGAGATAGGTCTGGTACATCATCAAAATGTACTGCAGGCATGATTAATATTCTTGCCCCAGCCTCTTTTACCTTTAAAACTTTGTCCCTCAAAAATTGTATATCATTTTTTGTTACCACAGTTTGAACAGTAATTTTAAGCCCAAGGTCTACATATTTTTTAAGATCATCCAGAAGATATACATTGTTATGACCTTCATCTATTGAAATGTGAACAAAATCCAAATATTTTGCAAATTCATTGATTGGGGCCTTTGGTAATAAAATTCCATTTGTTGTAAAGAAAAGATAAAAGGATCTCTCATATGCATGCTTTATTATATCTAAAAGGTCCTTTCTTAAAAGTGGTTCGCCTCCCTCCAATGATAGTACTGTAACAGTTGAATCAGAAAGTCTATCTATTACCTTAAATGCACCCTTAGTGTCCAACGATTTCATGGGTGTTTTCCAAACATTACAAAATGGGCATCTTAAATTGCATTCATGAAGAAGTTTATATGATCCATAAACAGGCCTTTCATAATCCTTATTAGTTAAAGTTTTTAAAAACCAATCCAAAGCTCTTAAATTTCTATTCATATGCTGTATAAATTTTATGAACATATTTTATTTTTTCTAAAGAAAAATATTTATTTGAAAGAGCAATATAATTTGGTAATGAATACCACTATTGAAAAAAAATGGCAAACACTTTGGAAAGAAAATCATATATTTGAACCCGAAAAAAAAGGGGATAAATTTTTCATTACTGTACCATATCCCTATGCAAATGGACCTCTTCATATAGGCCATGGTAGAGCCTATACCTATGGTGATGTTATTGCAAGATTTAAAAGAATGGAAGGTTATAATGTTCTTTTCCCAATGGCATTTCACGTTACAGGTACACCAATACTTGCAATTGCAGATTCAATAAAAAATGGTAATCAAGAAATGATTGATCTTTATAGATCATACCTTAAACTTTATGAAAATGATGAGAAAAAGATCGATAAAATTATTGAAGAATTTAAAGATCCTGAAAAAATAGCATTATATTTTTCTGAAAAAATACAAAAAGATTTTGAATCAATTGGATACTCTATAGATTGGAGAAAAAAATTTCATACTGCAGAAACTTATTACAATAAGTTTGTTATATGGCAATATAAAAAATTATATGAAATGGGTTATTTAAAAAAAGGGGATTACCCTATTACATTTAGTATTGTTGATGGAAATCCTGTTGGTGAGGATGATATAAAGGATGGTGATACTGACAAAGTATCAATATTGGAATATATGGCAATTAAATTCGATTTTGAAGATGGCTATATTTTAGCAGGTACTTTGAGACCTGAAACAATATTTGGCGTTACAAACATATGGGTTAATCCTGAGGGGGAGTATGTAAAGGCCAAATATCTTGATCAATATTTTTTTGTAAGTAAGGAAGCTTATGAAAAATTAAGATATCAATTGTACGATATTTCCATTGTTGATACCTATAAAGGCAGTTATTTTTTATATAAATATGTGAAAGAACCAATTAATGGAAGGGAAATACCAATATTACCTGCCAAATTTGTTGATACAGATAATGCCACCGGTTTTGTTAAATCTGTTCCTGCCCATGCTCCCTATGATTTTATTGCTCTTAGAGACATTAATTTTTGGAATAATAAAATAAAACCCATACCAGTGATTAGTGTTAACAATTTTTCAGATTTACCTGCAAAAGATATTGTTGAAAGAAATGGAATAAGAAACCAAACAGATAAACAACTTGAACAAATTTCTGAGGAAATATATAAAATTGAATTTTACAATGGGGTAATGAGAGAAAATGCCTTACAATTTTCAGGGAAAAGGGTAATGGAAATTAAAGAGTCTGTGAAGGATTGGATCATTTCTCTTGGTATTGGATTTAAATTTTATGAGACTTCAAGAAAGGCAGTTACTAGATCCGGGAATAAGGTAATTGTAGCGATTGTTAAGGGACAATGGTTTCTAGACTACTCAAATCCTGAATGGAAGAAAAAGACGCATGAACTCATTGATTCGATGAAATTTTATCCCCCTACCTATGCAAAACAATTCCATGATACAGTGGATTGGTTAAGAGAGAGGCCATGTGTGAGGAAAAGAGGTTTGGGAACAAAGTTCCCATTTGAAGAGGGATGGATCATAGAATCATTGTCCGATAGTACAATATATCCTGCATTTTACACAATAATTGATAAAATTAGGGAGAAGAAAATTAAACAAGAAGAATTGGATGAAAAATTTTTTGACTATATATTTTTAGGAAAATATTTTGATGGATGTGAAAAATATAATGATATTAGGGAATCATTCAAATATTGGTATCCAGTCGATCTAAGAGTGTCATCAATCGCGCATCTTAGCAACCATTTTACATTCTATCTATTTCATCATGCAGCTATATTCGATCAAAAAAATTTACCTAATGGTATAATGGTACTTGGAATGCTCATAAGTGAAGGGGCAAAAATGTCAAAATCTAAAGGTAATGTGATCCCCTTAGCTATCATTACAGAAAGATATTCTGCAGATCTTTTTAGGCTTTATATAATTACAAATGCTGATTTTGATACATTGCTTGACTGGAAAGAGGTGGAAGTCAAATCACTAAGTAAAAAATTGGAAAGATTTCAGCAAATATTGGAAGAATCAATTGGAATTAATAGAGATATTGAATTAAATGATAATGATATTTATCTCTTGTCCGTTTTCAAAATGAGATTAAAAAATTGTATAGAAAATATGGAAAAATATAGGTTTAGAGAAGCAATAATAGAAATTTTCTTTAATTTTTTGAATGATATAAAAGATTATGAAAAAATGGAGGGCATTGAGAAGAGAAAAATATTGATATCAAAATTAATGGAAATATGGCTCAGGTCATTATCACCAGTAATACCTCATATAGCAGAAGAGTATTGGCATAGGCTTGGGCATGATAATTTCATTAGCCTCGAAAAATACCCTAAGCCTGAAGAAATTGAAAATGTTTTAAAAAAGGAAGTGAAAAGTAAAATTCAACATGATGAGATGTATGTTGTGTTAAAGAGAAATTATATTGAGAATATTCTTAAGGATATTAAAAATATCATAAAGGTTTCGGGAATTACCCCAAATAAAATATACATATATACTGCTAATCAGAGGATAAGAGATTTAACAAAACTTGTAAAAAACGATAGGGAAAAGGCATTCAAGGAGGCTAAGGATGAATTTGAGATAAATTTGCTTAAACAAATAATAAAACAAAGAATATTTGATAAGGATTGTTTAGAGAATGAAAGGGAAATTATAGAGGAATCAAAAAACTATCTTGAAAGGGAATTAAATTGTAAAGTAATTGTAGATTCTGATGAAGATCCTGGAAATAAAAGAAGATTAGCATTACCCTGTAAGCCTTCCATATTCATTGTTTGACCTTTTTCCAATCCTCAAGAAACCTTTGGATACCTTCATCTGTTTTGGGATGAGTTATCATTTTTTCTAGCACTTGATAGGGCATGGTTACAATGTCTGCACCTATGATTGCAGCTTGATACACATGAATGGGATGTCTCACACTAGCAACAATAATTTCAGTCCTATAACCATAATTTGTAAATATTTTTTTAAGGTCTTCCACTACCCTAATACCGTATTCACCCACATCATCCAGCCTACCAACAAATGGTGATACATAAGACGCCCCTGCCTTTGCAGCCAATAAACCCTGATTACCATTGAAAATTAAAGTAGCGTTCGTTTTTATTCCTTTTCCCGAAAGTACTTTAATTGTTTTTAGACCTTCTGCCGAAATTGGAACTTTAATAACAGCATTTTTCCCCAATGATGCAAGTTCCTCAGCTTCCTTCACCATTTCTTCGTGTTTTAAAGATGTTACTTCAACACTCACAGGCCCGGGAACTTCCTTTAAAATTCTTTCTATTATTTCTTTGAATGTTCCCCTATGAGCCTCCTTTGAAATTAGCGTAGGATTTGTAGTAACGCCATCAAGTATACCAAGTTCCAAGGCTTTTCTTATTTCATCAATATTTGCAGTATCAAGAAAAATTTTCATGATCTCACCATTGAAATTGCCTTTTTAAATATATCCTTTGTGCTAAGCCCATATTTATCCAAAAGTTCCCAACCTGGACCACTTTCACCAAATGTATCGTTTATCCCCATTCTGTATACCTTTGCAATATTTTGTTCTGATACTATTTCCGCTATCCTTGAACCTAGACCATTGAATATTGTATGTTCTTCAACAGTAATAATTTTACCAGTCCTTTTTGCATATTTTAATATCAAATCCCTATCTATTGGTTTTAGCGTAGGCATATGTATTATGGAGGCATTTATTCCAGATTTTTGTAATTCCTCATAGGCCTCCAATACTCTTCCCAACATTATTCCAGTTGATATTATTGTTATGTCATCTCCTTCCTTCAATACTATCCCCCTGCCCAATTCAAATTCATAATTATTCAATAAAGTGGGAACCTTTTCCCTGGAAAGTCTAACATAAAAAGGTCCCTTTTCATAAGCTATTCTCTCAATAACTTTCCTTGTTTCAGGAGCATCTGCAGGGGCTATTACTGAAAAATTTGGTAATCCGCACATTATACCAAGATCTTCTAACATTTGATGTGTTGCTCCATCCTCTCCCACAGTAATACCTCCGTGAGTGGCAACAATTTTTACATTTGCATTTGTATATGCTACACTTTGCCTTATAATATCATATGCCCTACCAACAATAAATACTGCAAATGAACTAGCAAATGGTATTTTACCAGACATTGCAAGGCCTGCTGCCACACCAATAATATTTTGTTCCTGGATTCCCATATTGAAAAATCTATCAGGATAAACTTTTTGAAAAAGTGATGTATGTGTAGATGAGGAAAGATCACCATCTAAAACCACAATCCTTCTATCATTACCTATCTTTACCAATGTTTCACCGTAGGCCTGTCTTTGACTTTCCATCATATATTTCCCTCCATAATTTTCCTTTCCATTGTTTCAAGTTCAGAGATTGCCTTCTCAAACTGATCCTTATTTGGCGCCTTTCCATGGAATTCATGTGTGTTTTCCATGAATGAAACACCTTTACCTTTTACAGTATTTGCGACAATAATTTTTGGTTTACCATTTTTTTCCTTTGCCATTCCTATAGCCCTCAAAATTTGTTCAACATCATGACCATCTACTGTAAAGACTTCCCAATTAAAGGCCCTGAATTTATCTTCAATTGGTTCCAGTTTTAATATACTTTCAGTGGCACCATCCAATTGATATTTATTCCTATCAAGGATTACGATCAAGTTATCAAGCTTTCTATGGGGAGCATTCAATACTGCTTCCCATACTATACCCTCATCCATTTCACCATCACCTATCAATACATAAACAGTGTAATCCTTTTCATCTAATTTCCCAGCTATGGCCATACCAATAGCATTACTCAATCCCTGACCTAAGGATCCTGTGGTCATATCAACACCCGGTACATGGACTGTGGGATGCCCCTGAAGTCTAGAGTTAATTTTTCTGAATTCAAATAATTCTTCCAAAGGAAAGAATCCTCTTAATGCAAGTGCTGCATAATAAGCTGCAGATGCATGACCCTTACTCAGTATAAATCTATCTCTATCTTCCCAATTGGGGTTTTTAGGATCCAACCTAAGAACTTTAAAATAAAGAGAAGCAAGAATCTCCGCTGAAGAAAGAGACCCGCCAGGATGCCCTGACTGTGCATTATATATCATTTTTAAAGCAAGCTTTCTTATTTCATACGCCTTTATTGTAATTTCCTTGATTTCAGTATTCATCAGAATCCCTCTTAGAAAAATAAAAAATATCTGTATGTTTCACATACCCCATGCTTTTAAACAATTCTTGAGAAGCCACATTCCAATCCTCAATTAATGCAGCAAAAAGATAAATACCTTTATTTCTAAAAATTTCTTCAGCTTTACCAATTATTCCCTTTGCCACACCTTTTCTTCTATAATCTGGATCCACAGCCAACCTATTTATCCACCCCTTTCTACCATCATCAGTAATTATTGCTACACCAACAAGTTTGCCATCCATAAAGGCACCAAGGAACATGTATGGGAATAGTTCAAGTTGTTTCTTAATTGATTCAATAGAATCCCTTCCATTTGGCTTAAATTTCAGACCTGCTTTTTTCCAAAGATTCACCACATCATCATAATCATTTATTGTTAGAAAATTAAATTGCATGATTTAATCATAATATGATTTAAATCTTAAATCTTTTTTTAATTTCAAAACTAAAATTGGTTCAATATTTTGCCAATGAGGTAAAATGGCGTAAAAGAATATATTTCAACATCATAAAATCTATAAATTTCACCATTTTCAACAATAACCGGTCTGTATCCATCTGTTCTCCCAAGATAATTTCTTTTACCTTTTTCAGTAAGAAGAATTTTAAACTTTTTGCCCAACATTTCACTGTTATTTTCTTCACTTATTTTTTGGTGTAATTCTGTTAGTTTTTTAGACCATTCTTTTGCAAGAGATGATTTTACCTGCTTTAAAGAATATGCAATTGTACCTTCCCTAGGAGAAAATCTTGTTATATTCATTATATCTGGTCTTGTCTTCTTTACAATTTCTATTGTACTATTAAATGTACTCTCATTTTCACCAGGAAAACCAACAATAATATCTGTGGAAAGTGTATAATGGGTAAAATTTTTCCTAATACTTTCAACAATTTGAACAAAATCTGATGATGTATAATTTCTACCCATTAATTTTAAAATTTTATCATCACCACTTTGAACTGGTATGTGGAAAAATTTAAAGATTTTTTCAGATTTGAAAGATTCAATAAGATCATCAATTATTTTTATTGTATTTGCCGGCTCCATCATACCTATTCTTACTCTAAATTCACCTTCTATTTCATCTATCTTGTTCAGTAATGATGGAAGATTTGAATTTAAATCAATCCCATAGGCAGCGGTGTCTAAAGCAGTTAACCTAATTTCCTTAATACCTTTCTTTACTGCTTCCTTTACTCTAGAAACTATCAATTCTTCAGGATAACTTTTTAAATTTCCCCTTGCAAGTTTTGAAATACAGTAGGTACAATGCCCTGTACATCCCTGCGCAATGGGTATAGTGGCATAATTTTCAATAAAAAATGAATCATTCGGATAAATTTCCCTTGGTGTTATTGTTTTAATTCCATTGAAATCACTAAGCAAATTTTTATAAACTGCAGGCAAACAACCATAAACTAAAATTTTTTTATTCATACTATAAAAGTGCTTAATTCTTGAAATCATATGATTTTCAGTATGTTTTATTACAACGCATGTACCTATAATAATTAAATCTGCACTTTCTGGGTTTTCTACAAGTGTATTTCCATTTTTAACATATGAACTAACCAAAAACTCTGTTTCAGCTTGATTTAGCGAACATCCATACTTTTCATAATATATTTTCACATTTTTGCCATATTTTGTTATTTAAAAATTTTTTCATAAAAATATTTGAAATTTTAAGTGTTATTGTTAAAAGATAAATTTATCTTAAACTATTTTATTAAGGTAGCAAGGTGTTATCTATGGATGATGAAAAAGAAATGCTGGAATATTTGGGCATCAATAGTATTGAAGAACTTTTTTCAGATATTCCAAAAAATGTAAGGATTGATAAATTGCCCATCGAAGATGGAATTGATGAACATACATTAAGAATAAAAGCAAGGGAAATATTATTAAAAAATAAAACTACAATTGATATGCCAATTTTTATGGGTGCAGGAGTCTATCAGCACTATATACCAGCTGCTGTTTTTTCCATAGTCTCAAGATCTGAATTTTACACATCATATACGCCATACCAACCAGAAATTTCGCAGGGTATGCTTCAAACTTTGTTTGAATATCAAAGTTATATTGCTGAATTAACTGGGATGGATGCTGCGAATGCTTCAATGTACGATTTTGCTACATCACTTGGTGAGGCTGCAAGAATGGCCAATGCAATAAATGGAAAAAATGAAATATTAATTCCAAAAAATTTACAGTGGGAAAAAAAGAGTGTATTACAAAATTATGTGAAAGGCCTAAATATGAAAATTAGGGAATATTCATACGATAAAAACTCAGGAAAGTTGGATATTGAATCAATTAAGAATCTCTTAAGTGAGAACACTTCCGCTGTGTATGCAGAAATTCCTAACTTTTTTGGCGTTATTGATGAAAATGTGCTTAAAATAAGAGAGCTTGGAAATTTCATATATATAGTTGGTGTTAATCCTATTTCTCTTGGGTTATTAAAACCACCAGGAGAGTATGGTGCAGATATAGTTATAGGTGAGGGACAAATTCTTGGAAATCCGATGAATTTTGGAGGACCTCTTTTAGGTATTTTTGCTACAAAAATGGAATATGTGAGAAAAATGCCAGGAAGGATAATCGGAATGTCCAAAGATAGGGATGGAAAAAGAGCCTTTGTAATGACTCTTCAAACGAGGGAACAGCATATAAGGAGAGCTAAAGCAACAAGCAACATATGTTCAAATGAAGCATTATGTGCTGTATTTTCAGCAGCATATATATCCTTACTTGGTAAAACAGGTCTTAAAAAACTAGCAGAAATAAATATGGGTAGGGCAGATGAAGTAAGAAGAAAAATATGTTCAATTAATGGATACACCAATCCCCATAATTCATTGCATTTTAACGAATTTGTTATTAAATTACCCTTTGATGAACTAAAGGTCCATAAATATTTACTTTCAAAGGGTGTGCATGGTGGCTATCTTTTAAATACGTGGAGCAAGAATTCATTTCCAGAACTTAAAAATGCAATGCTTTTCAATGTAACTGAGGTACATACCGATAAGGACATTGAAAAACTTCTCAATTCACTTAGGGAGGTGAGTTAAATGTTCCATCAGGCCGTTTGGGATGAGAAATTAATAATAGAGATGAAGGGAAAGAAAACCATAAAAATACCAAATGAGGAAAAAAATTTTGAAATAAAGATCCCTGAAAATCTTGTTAGAAGGGAATTAAATATAAATGACAATGAAGAATATTCTGTTTTGAGGCATTACGTAAGATTATCACAAATGAATTATGGTGTAGATTTAAATACCTATCCTTTGGGTTCTTGTACAATGAAGTTTAATCCAAAGATTTCAGAGGAAATTGCATCAATGGATCAGGTAAAATTCATACACCCTTATCAGGATGTTAGTACTGTACAGGGAGCATTACAAATAATGTATGAACTTCAAGAATATTTAAAAGCTATTGGTGGTATGGATGCTGTAACACTTCAACCCGTGGCTGGGGCAGATGGTGAATTTACAGGACTTTTGCTTGTAAGGGCATATCATGAAAATAGGAAGGATTTTAAAAGAACAGAAATAATCATTCCTGATTCTGCACATGGAACAAATCCTGCAAGTTCTACAATGGCAGGATTTACAACTATAGAAATACCCTCAGATAAAAATGGACTTGTTGATTTGGATGCTTTAAAAAGTGCGCTTTCTGACAGGACTGCTGCATTTATGATTACAAATCCCAATACCCTCGGAATATTTGATGACAACATTTTGGAAATTGCAAATATGGTGCATGAAAAGGGTGGTCTATTATATTATGATGGTGCTAATCTAAATGGAATAATGGGAATTACCACACCAGGTAAAATGGGCTTTGATATAGTTCATTTCAACCTACATAAAACATTTGCAACCCCACATGGTGGTGGAGGTCCTGGAGCTGGACCTGTGGGCGTGAAAAAATTCTTGGAAGAATTTCTACCTGTTCCAATTGTAAAATTTGATGGGAAATTATATTACTTTGATTATGACCTTAAAAATTCAATAGGAAAGGTATCAGGCTTCTATGGTAATTTTGGGGTTCTTGTAAGAGCATGGGCATACATAAAACTTCAGGGGGGTAATGGCCTTAAAGATGTTACAATGAGAGCAGTTTTAAATACAAACTATCTAAGAAAAAAATTGAAAGGATACTATGATTTACCGTATAAAGAATTGAGAAAACACGAGGTGGTATTTAGTGGTTCAAACCTTAAAAAATATGGTGTGAGGACACTTGATATTGCAAAAAGGATGTTGGACTATGGTGTTCATGCGCCTACCATATATTTCCCATTGATTGTTGAAGAGGCTTTAATGATTGAACCAACCGAAACTGAATCAAAAGAAAACCTTGATAAATTAGCGGAAATAATGATTAAAATTGCTCAGGAAGCTAAGGAAAATCCTGAACTTCTAAAAAGTGCTCCACAGAATACAGCTGTAAAAAGAATTGATGAGGTGGAGGCAGCAAGAAACCCGGTGCTCTCTTGGAAAATGATAAAATGAAAATTGCAATTTTGGGTGCTGGTGCGATAGGAAGCCTTTTTGGAGCTTACCTATCGCAAAATAATGAAATTTTATTTATAGGGCGTAGGGAGCATATTGAAAATATAAACAAATATGGATTGAAAGTTGAGGGTCTTACTAATACTAGGGTTTATGGAAAGGGGTTTACTGAATACCCTGGGGGTGCTGACTTAATTCTATTAACTGTCAAATCCTATGATACAGAGAATGCCATGGAGGATATAAAAAATAAATTAAAAAAGGAGTTTATAGTTTCATTACAGAATGGAATAGGGAATGTAGATATTATTAAGAAATATACTAAGAATGTTATTGGTGCAATCACCACTGAAGCTGTTACATTTATATCACCTGGGGTAATAAAACATACTGGTAAAGGTATTACGAAATTGGGTGAAATATACCCAGAACATAAGGATTTTGCAATAAATATTGTAAAATTATTCAATCAATCTGGTATAAAGAGTGAATATAGTGAGAATATTATAAATGAAATTTGGGTTAAGGGAGCCATAAATTCATGCATAAATCCGCTAACTGCTTTACTTGAAATAAAGAATGGTCAACTTTTAGATGATTTATTAAAGACAATTCTTGATGAACTCATTAAAGAAAATGAATTTGTTTTAAAATCTAGAGGAATAAATGTAAATCTAAAGGAAAGGGTAATGGAGGTGATTGAACAGACATCTGAAAATTATTCAAGTATGCTTCAAGATATAATGAAAGGAAAAAGAACAGAAATTGAGAGTATCATTGGTAAAATCATTGAATATTCTTCAAAAAATGGTATTGATGTTCCATATCTAAAAATATTATACTATCTTATTAAAGAAAAAGAGAAATTAAGAACAAAAATTAAATAAAATTATTTTGATATTCAAATGGTTTAATGGAAAAAAATAATGTTACAATAAAATTAAGGCGAGATTTTAAGTTTTGGGATTTGGTTTTTATTGGAGTAGGGGCAATGACAGGTGCAACAGTTTATCTTATGGCAGGGGTGGTTATTGGAATTGCAGGCATAGGTATTCTTATAGCCATATTTTTCAACTATATAATTACAATGCTAACAGGTATGACCTATGCGGAGCTTTCAACAATTTATCCTGAGGCAGGAGGAGGATATTTATTTGTTGAAGAAAATCTTCCAAAACCATTTGGATTTATGAGTGGATGGATGTCTTGGTTTTCACATTCGATTGCTGATGCTTTTTACACTGTAGTTTTTTCTACAGGTATTGTATGGTTAATGCAAATATATGGCATATCATTACCAATAAATTGGGGAATCTTAGAAAAATTAATAATTATTACTGTTCTTTTCATAATTCTATTCATCAATTATTTAGGTACTGCCACTACAGGAAAATGGCAAACATATCTCACCACTGCACAAATTATAATACTTTTATTTTTTATGATATTGGGTTTTGTTGGAATAATAATACACCCAAATTTTTCAAATATATATCCAATTAATCTTAATTTAACCAATATTTTATTGGCAATGGGTCTTCTATTCGTTGCCTTTGAGGGTTATGAAATTATTGCACAGGGTGCGGAGGAGATTAATAATCCAGAAAAGAATATACCTAGAGCCATATTTTATTCTGTAGCCATAGTTACAATAATATATATATTCCTTTTTTTAATAATAATTCTAAATGCTGGTGTAACCATATTAAGTAACAAGGGTGAATTTGCACTAATTTGGTTCGGCGGTCATGTAATGAATGGTTATGGATACGGTTTAATGATACTTGCAATGTTAATTGGTTCTGGTGCAACATTAAATGCAACAGTATTTTCTTCAATAAGAGTCTCCTATGCAATGGGAAGAAATGGTTCATTGCCTAAAATTTTTTCATATATTCATAAAAAACACCATACACCATATGTAGCCACTATTATCTCAGGATTAATGATTGCACTGATGGCACTATTTCTGCCACTTGATACTGTGGTGGCTGGCGCTAGTATAATGTTCCTTTTACTCTTTACACTTGTTAATATAGCTGTAATAGTAAATAGGTATAAAAATCCGCATATGAAAAGAGGTTATTCAATACCCTTTTTCCCGGTTGTTCCAATACTTGCAATAATAACTAAACTCTTGGTTGCTGCAATACTATGGTACTATTCACCGGAGGCATGGTTTGTTGCAATCGCCTGGATTGAAGTGGGTCTATTAATTTACTATTTTTGGGTAGGTAAAAAAGAGATTGAGAAACCTATTCCAATATCTACTAAGCCAGAAATAAAGAGAGAAAAGAAGGTTAATAATATACTTGTTCCACTTTCACAAGAATTCCCCAATAGTGTAAAGGTTGCTTCCATCATTGCCAAAAATATGGATGCAAATATTTACTTATTCTCGAGTATTGAAATACCGATTTCTGTATCACCTCTATCCATTACCTATTCAGATTCTATCGATAAAATAACCATGATGGAAAGAATGCAAAAAATTGCGAAAAAATTCGGAAAAGGAGGGGAAGTTATTATAACTGTATCCCATGATCCATTTAGAGCAATACTTGATGAAGTAAAGGAAAAGGAAATTAATATACTTTTTATGTCCTGGAGACCAAAAAATGTTAAAAGAATATTATTTGGATCAACTTTGGAAAAAATCTATAGAAATCCTCCATGTGATATTATGATTTTCAGAGATAATTTAAGGGAGGATATTGATAATATTACACTTATATTGTCAAAAAGAAAAAGTGGTGAATTTTCATTTATAATAGCATCAACTCTTGCACTCGAATTCAATGCAAAACTCACTGTTTATGAGTTTACCTATGATGGTAAGATATCTGTAAAAGGAGAAATGTATGAGGAAAGGGGAAAAAATATGGGGTTGGATATAAATATATTACCATTAAAATCTGAACGTATTTTAGGAAAAATATTTGAAATTTCTAAAAATTCTCAGTTTCTCGTTATGGCACCACCATCGGAATATATGGAAGGAAGGTTATCCCCAAGTATAGATCCAAGGATTGTGGGGAAATTGAATGGCCCTGTTCTTGTGGTAAGAAAAGTTTCAGCAGAAGAAATAAAAGATATTTCTGCCTTATTCCATAAATAATTTTATCCTTTTTAAAAATTCGGATTTAACATTTTCTGCCATCATTGGATCTTCAATAAAGAGTTTTACCATATATGTTACCCTTTCTTGCATTATTTCCTTTATAAGTATTTTTGGCTTCTCATTTACAACAACAGAGGGAATATCATTTGACGCATTTATACAAATATTTTCCACATCCTCAAATTTTCTATTTATAGGTAGGGAAAATTCAAATGATATAGGAAACATTTTTCCAGGAGAGCTCAATACCTTTATAGATCCCTCTAGGATTTTAGAATTTGGAACTAATAAAATTTTGCCAAGTTTATCCTTAATTTCAGTATACAATAAATTTATGTTCATTATAATTCCTTCAAATTTTTCATTAATAATAACATAGTCTTCTTCAAGAAATGGTTCATTTATTAATATTATAATACCAGAAATTGCATTTTTTATTGGTGTAAGGAATAATAAGAAAACACCTATTAAAATAACCATAATAAAAAAAGTAAAAACAAAAATATCAGCAAAACTAAAACCAAACATTGAAAGTATAATCATGATTAATCCTAGTAATAGTATTGATAGTACAGTATTTTTAATAAATGTGGAAAGATATTTGAGTAATTTTTCCTTCTGAGTTTTGGATCTAAGTTTAATATCCCTTATATATGCAATAAAGAGTAAGTAAACTATAAACATAATTGATATGAAAATGATGATCATAACAAAGCCTTTCAGGTTGGAAACAACAAAATCAACAAACGCCCTTTCAGCATCATGGAGCATGTTAAATCCAGCAAAAACGGTAAGTATTGATGCCAGAATGGCGAAAATATAAACTATGTATTTAATTATTAATTCTAAATAATAACCAAATTTCTCACTAATTATTCTTTGAGGTTTTATACTTAGTTCGCCCCTCATATATTTGAAAGCCCTATTATTTATTGCAAGAATGAAAAATGAAAATAGTACTATAAGGAATATTGAAAAGAACATTAAAAAATATGGAAAAATTATGTCAGCGGTATATCTCCTAATATCATAATTTATATATGAATACAATTCTATCAATAATATTGCTGACACTGAAAATAGTGTGTAAAGAATGAGAATTTCTAGCAAATCTATACTTTCCTTTCCAATTAATTTTGTTTCCTTTATTTTTAGATAATTAAAAAATCTATTGAGATATGCAATTATATAAAGAAGAATAACAAAAATACCTACTGTAACAATAAGTGGTATGGTGATGATCTTTAATATTTGGAATATTTCCATAATAATATAATATGATAACAGGTTTTTAAATATTGTTCTTCCATTTAGCAAAATCCATGGCGTGATATGTGATTATTAAATCAGCACCTGCCCTTTTTATTGATGTTAATATTTCATTTACAACTAACATTTCATCTAATGCGCCATTATTTGCAGCAAATTTCACCATTGAATACTCACCACTAACATTATATGCTGCTATTGGCAAATTAAATGATTCCCTGGCCATTTTAATAATATCAAGATAGAACATTGCAGGTTTTACCATAATAATATCTGCACCTTCTTCAATATCCAGTTCAATTTCTCTCATTGCCTCCCGTGAATTTGCAAAATTCATCTGATAACTCTTTCTATCTCCAAATTGTGGAGATGATTCTGCAGCTTCCCTAAAGGGTGAAAAAAGTGAGGAGGAAAATTTAGCACTGTATGCCATTATGGGCAAATATTCATAACCTTCAGAATCAAGTGCATTTCTTATTGCCCCTACTTGCCCATCCATCATTCCACTGGGTGCTACCATATCAACACCACTTTTTGCATAACTTATTGCTATTTTTTTATAGATTTCAAGTGTTTTATCATTCAAAATATTTCCTTTTTCAACAACACCACAATGACCATGGGAGGTATACTCACACATACATAAATCTGCAATAACAAATAATTTTGAACTTTCTTTGAATTTTCTTATTGCCCTTTGAATTACACCATTTTCTTTGTATGCGGATGTGGCAAACTCATCCTTATAATTTGGTATGCCAAAAAGTAAAACTGCCTTAAGACCGAGAGATTCAATTTCATTGGCTATATTTGGTATTTCCTCTATTGGATACCTGAAAATCCCAGGCATTGAACCAATACCCCTTTTTTCCTTTATGTTTTCATCTATGAATATGGGATATATTAAATCATTCAGATTTATCTCTGTTTCCTGAACCATTTCTCTCAATAAATTGTTCATTCTCAATCTTCTCATCCTTGTAGTAGGGAACATACTTTCACCCCAATATTTCTTTCAATTTTTCAATTAAATTAATATCATATTCACTTTTTCTTAAATTTTCTACCATTTTATCATACATTTTTTTAATCATTGAATTTGCAAATTTTTCTATCTTATCCATTTCATTTGAATCTAAATATTTCATTAATTCATTAATTTCCTCCTCTTTAATTTTTTCTGCCCTCTTATAAATTGAGGCAATTAATTCCTCCACATCATAGTTCCATAATTTTTTTTCAATTCCTTTTAATTTCATATCTATTATTTTCTTAGCCTTCTCCATTTCCAAAATTCTAATTGAAATATTCTTAGATACATATTCCTTAAGATATTCAAGGTCTATAAAATATCTATTACCAGGATTTTCCACATTCCTTGGATTTCCTAAATCAACAATTATTGTTGGTTTTTTGGATAAAAAATCATCCTTAGAAAGAATTATACCGTCCATCCTTAATGCAGAGAATATTGCATCGTAATTCTCCATATTTTCCTTTATTTTATTTATATCATATGTTTTAACATTATAACTTCTTTCAATGATTTTCATTTTATTTACATTTCTTCCAAAAACATCAACCTGGTATTTTTCAGGCAAATATTTGAGAAGTGTATTTGCCACTCTACCTGTACCAAGAATAGCTACTTTACCAGAATTTAATATGGATTCAACAATTTTTACAGATGCTTGAGGGAGTGAAACAATTCCATTACTTATTTTAGTTTTTGATCTTATTTCCTTTGAAACATTTATTGCACGCATAAATAGATAATTCAAAAGTTTTCCAGATGTGCCTTTTTTTATAGAATTTTCAAGCGCTTCTTTCACTTGCCTTTGAATATCCTGTTCTCCAGGTATCATAGAATCCATACCGGAAGATACCTCAATTATATGTTTAATTACTTCAGTACCTTCAAGAATTTTCCCATTTGGACCCAAATCTAATAGATTTTTTACCTTTCCATTTTCCTTTAATATTGCGTAAATTTCAAATCTATTGCATGTTTTTAATATTATATATTCCTTAGCATTTTCCTTTAGAATTTTATTTAGATAATCATCATGGATTGAATTCCATAATTCTAAATCCTGAAGGTTCATTTGCCTGTATGTTGCAATTACACTAATTAGTTTCATATTTATTCCTCCATAATTCAATGGAGTATAAATATGCATTTACATTATCTCCATTTTCAATAAAATATAAGAATTTATCATCTTTTAAAAGTGTATCAAAAAACTCCCTTCTCTTTAGTTCATCATGAGAAATTTCGCCCCTTATTTTCTCAATTACATCTAATGCCTTTGAATATAATCTGGCTTTCTCTTTCAATAATCTTGCAACTGCAGGCGCCTTACCTGATGTGGAGAAAGCCACAATTATATCATTTTCTTTGAAAAATGATGGAAATATTGAAACACTTTCCCTATCATCCACAGCATTGTATATTTTATTCTCCTTTTCACAAAGCATCATTAGCCTTTTATTAATTTCCTTATTGTCAGTTGAGATAATTAGAAAATTTGAATTTTTTATATATTCAATTACATCATTTTCTTCCATTATTCTCTTATAAATTATATTTTTTGCAATTTTTTTTACCTCCTCGTCCACAGATTCCGATATAACTGTTATATCCGCACCTTCGAACAATTTTATTTTTCTTAAAGCTACTTTTCCACCTCCAAATACTGTTATTTTTAATTTATCTATTTTCAACATTATTGGTAAATACATAATCATCACCTTTCAAATTTTTTATTGTTCTCATCACAACATGTGGTATATTTTTTTCATTTAAGTATAATAAAATATCGTTAAGACATTTCTCAGTAGGGCAATGGACCATTGCATAAAAATTGTATGGAAAATCCTTATCAGGCTTCCTTTTATAAAAATGTGAAATATTTGGATTTTTCAAAAAATATTCACATTCACATTCTTCCATTCTCATGGCTATCAAGGCATTTACTTTATAACCCAGAGCATTTTGATCTAAAAGTACCCTCATTCCTTTAATTATTTTTTCATCTCTTAATTTAAGAATTTCATCGATTAACTCCTTCTTTTCAATGCCCATTTCCTTAGCAAGTTCACCAAATGGATCCTCACTTATCCTTATCCCTTGCCTTAATCTATTAAGGATCTCCATTCCCACTCACCTTAAACTTTACATTAAGTTTGTAGGAAACTTCACTATTGAGTATTATGTACTTTTTTATTTTTTCACTCTTTAAAAATTCATTTTCGAATCTTTTTAATGATTCTTCATCATTTGTTAAGAATGTGAACCAAATGTTGTAAAAATTTTCCCTCAAGTAAATATGTGTAATCTCATTTCTTTTTCTCAAATAAGATGAGATATTTTCCACATCCAATTCATCCACAGATATGCCTATCAATGATCTATGAATATTCCTATAGTATTTTTCGGTCATGATTGGAATTATTTTTTTAATTATTCCCATATTTTGTAAATTTCTAATTCTTTTAATTAATTCCTCCCTACTTATTTGCAATTCTTCCGAAATAATACTGTAAGGATCCATTGCAATGGGGAATTCTTTTTGTATTCTTTCCAAAATTTTTCTATCCAAATCATCCATAAGTTTACACCTCAAATGGGCATAGGGGGTCTTCCTGAAGGTAATCGCCAGTGTGTGCATAGGCTCTTGATCTCGAACCACCACACACATTTTTAAACATGCATTTTGAACACTTACCCTTTAACAAACTTGGTTCCCTTAATTCATTGAAAATTTTTGACTTTCTATAGATATTTACCAAATCATCTTTTCTTACATTACCTGCAACAATTGGAATAAATCCTGTTGGATATATTTCCCCAATATGAGAAATGAATAAAGTACCCCTTCCATCAGTTACACCATATCCATTCTCATCCACTACAACATGCTGATTTCTCTCCATTTTAAATCTATTGTAGAATGGAGCTTCAGTGGTTTTAATTCTTATTTTTTCATTTATTTGTGTGGAATATAAAAATTCAAGAGATTGATAAACATCATATTTATCCAAAAGGAGATCTTCATTTGCTCTTCCTGTTGGTACAATATAAAAGATGTCCCAAGATTTTATTGATTCATTTTTTATTATATTCAATATATTTCTAAAATCATTATAGTTATATTTACTTAGAGTGGTATTTATTTGAACATTCACCTTACCCTTTAAATATTTGATAATTTTCATCGATGTTTCAAATGTTCCTTTAACATTTCTAAAACCATCATGGACATTTTCATTACTACCATCCAAACTTATTGCAACAGTTTTTACATTTTTCGATATTTCATTTAATCTTTCTTCTGTAGCAAGTGCAGTACCACTGAAGGAAATTGCAATGGAAAAATCCATTTCTTTGAATATATCTATAATTTCAAAGATATCTTCACGCATTAGTGGGTCACCGCCTGTAATTATTATGAGTGGTCTGTTGTTGAATTTTCCCATCTTTTCCCCAATTTCCTTAAATTCTTTTATGGTTAATTCCAATGGATTTCTTTTTGGATTTGCATTTGCCCTACAATGTCTACAGGCAAGCAAGCATGCACGTGTAACTTCGAGAAATACTACAACAGGATCCTCTTTAAAATTCATAAGGTATTGCCTCCAAAATCAAAATTTATTTCATTTTCATTTAAATAACAATCCGGATCCTCAGCCCACAAATCACCGTTATACCTAAGTGCTCTCAATCGAAAGCCTCCACAAATTTCCTTAAATTTGCATCTTGAACATTTACCCTTAAGTAATTTTGATTTTTCTCTTCTTAGATTCTTTATTATTCCATCTTCCCTATTCCAAATTTCACTAAATTTTTCTCTTCTCACATTTCCCATAACATAATCCCACCAAAATTGGTTAGGGTGAACATTGCCCCAAGGATCAATATTTCCTGCCTTTATTCCTGAATTATCTCCTCCTCTTTTCTTTAATAGTTTATAAACATCCTTAGCCCTACTATCATTTTCTTTTATTAATTTTAGGAGCAAATAAACACCATCTGCAGGATTATCAACTGTAAGAACTTCCATCTCAATTTTATTATCATGGATTTCAATAGTTTTATTTATTAAATAATCTATTACTTCCCTTCTCTTTTTATTGTCTATATCTTGATCCCTAGTAGATCTACCAGCAGGTACCAAATGGTATAAACAAAATCTATCTATACCGATTTCCTTCCCAAGCTCAAAAACCTTTGGTAAATCATCTATATTATATTTTGTTACTGTAAATCTAATACCACTCAGCATACCTGCATCCTTAACATATTTTAAACCAGAGACCGCTTTCTCAAATGCACCTTTCACACCCCTAAAATAATCATTTTTTTCGCCATAACCGTCAAGACTTATACCAACATATTTAACGCCAGATTCTGCTAGTTTAAATGCTGATTTTTCATCTATTACAGTTCCATTTGAAGAAAGTGTTACCCTAATATTTGATTGATCCAAATATTTTGAAATTTCATATATATTTTCGTGGAGCATTGGTTCTCCCCCTGATAAAATCACCACTGGAAGACCCATCCCTTTTAAATCATCTATTGTACTGAATATTTCATGTTTTTCGAGCTCACCAGGTGATTTTGAAAAATTAGCATTTGCATAACAGTGAATACAATTAAGATTACATTTTATGGTTAAGTTCCAAAATAGTACTGCCAAATTATTTTTTGTATATCTAAGCAAGCTAGGATCTGTTTCATACTTAAATCTTTCCTCATCAATGTTTCTACTAACTGTTCCTGATTTAAAAAGTAATTGATTGATGGCAATCATAAAACTTTTAAATATTTAATGATATAAAAATTTACTGAAACATTTTAAATAAAAAATGTTATAATCCATAATATATGGATTCAAAAAAACTTTTTAATAGATCAAGAAAAATATTCCCTGCAGGCGTTAATTCCCCTGTAAGATATTATCCTCCCTATCCGATATTTATTTCACATGGAAAAGGGAGTAAAATTTACAGTGTGGATGGTAAATCCTATGTGGATTATTGTCTTGCTTATGGGCCATTAATTTTAGGGCATTCACCTAGAGAAATTAAAGAAAAATTAAATGAGCAATTGGAAAAGGGATGGATTTATGGTGCACCCACTGAACTTGAAGTAAAATATGGAGAAATGATTTCTAAATATACAGGTATTGAAATGATGAGGTTTACAAGTTCGGGAACAGAGGCAACAATGCATGCAATTAGATTGGGCAGAGCCTATACAGGAAGGAAAAAAATTGTTAAAATGAAGGGGGGATTCCATGGGTCTCACGATTATGTTCTTGTATCATCCGGAAGTGGAGCAGTCGGTATTCCATCATCGCCTGGAATACCTGATGAAACATCAAAATTTACAATGCTTACAGAATACAATGATTTTCAATCTATTGAGAAAATTTTTAGAGAAAATGGAAATGAAATTGCACTTATCATAACAGAGCCTGTTTTAGGTAATATTGGTGTTATTCCTCCAGAAAATGAGTATTTAAAATTTTTAAGGGAAATAACTGAAAAATATGATTCACTTTTAATAATGGATGAGGTAATAACAGGTTTCAGGCTTCATTTTGGCACAGCTTCACAATATTATAAAATAAGACCAGATTTAATAATACTGGGAAAAATAATTGGCGGTGGTTTACCATTTGCACTTTTTGGCGGAAGAAAGGATATTATGGAGATGATTTCCCCCTTGGGTAAGGTTTACCAGGCAGGTACATATTCTGGAAATCCACTTTCAGTAACTGCAGGAATTGCCACATTGAATTCATTAAAAACAAAGGATTATAATTTATTTTATGAATATTTAAAGATTATAGAAAAATACGTGAATGATGCAAAAGAAGATTTTAATTCAAAAGTGGTTTTAAATGGTTTAGGTGGAATGTTTCAAATATTTTTTAACGATATTGTAAGAAATAATGAGGAGGCAATGAAGAGTGATTCAAAAACATATTTTGAATTGTTCAAACATTTCCTTAAAAAATCTATTTATGTGCCTCCATCACAATTTGAATCATTATTCTTCAGTTTTAAACATAAAAAGAATGAAATAAATAAATTGGGGATGACAATTTATGAATTCCTTAGGGAAAATAAGAATAGGATCTAGAGGAAGTAATCTTGCAATTGCACAGGCAAAAATTGTGGAAGATTTATTGATTAAAAAAGGTTTTCAAACAGAAATAATAAAAATAAAAAGTAAGGGGGATTATTTTGATATTCCTTTAAGATTTTCCAACGGTTTTGGTATATTTACAAAGGAATTGGATAAGGCATTGCTCAATAATGAAATAGATATGGCAGTCCATTCAATGAAGGATTATCCCACAACAATTGAAAAAGGGTTAAAGATTTCAGCTGTATTAAAAAGAGGTCCTGTGGAAGATTTTCTTGTTTCAAAATTCTCCTTTTTCTCTCTTCCAGAAGGTGCAAAAATAGGTACCTCAAGTCAAAGACGTAGAGATTTTATAAAATTTTTAAGACCTGATTTGGAAGTGGTGGACCTGAGAGGGAATCTTGACACAAGAATTAGAAAATATAACAATGGTGAATATGACGGAATTGTGGTGGCAAAGGTAGGACTTGAAAGACTTGGGATAAATATTGTTGGTGAAACACTTGACAAGGATATTTTTGTACCACAGCCAAATCAGGGGGCTATTGCTGTAATAACAAGGGATGATGAATTTTTTAAAATTGCATCAAGTATAGATGATATTATCTCACATATGGAAACAATGGTGGAACGCGAAGCACTTAAAGTAGTAAATGCTGGGTGCCATTCCTCACTTGGTATAATATCCGTATATCAAAACGATCATATGAGATTCCATGCCTCTTTTATAAAAAATGGTAAAAGAATGGATTTTTACAGACTTTTTAGCCTTGATAAATTAGATTTATTGTTGAATGATTTCAAGAGGTGGTACAATGAATAAAGTGTATTTGGTGGGCGCAGGACCTGGAGATCCACAATTACTTACTGTAGGAGCAATTAAAATATTAAAAAAGGCTGATGTTGTCCTCTATGACAGACTTGTAGATAAAAGGATAATAAAGATTATACCTAAACAAATTAAAAAAATTCCGGTGGGTAAAAAGGTGGGTGAAGACTCAAATGAAAAACAAAATGAAATTCATGAACTTATAAAAAAATATTATAAATTGGGAAAAAATGTGGTAAGATTAAAAGGTGGAGATCCATTCCTTTTTGGAA